>CAVCCX010000003.1:26534-77890 GCA_963600815.1 Bacteroides uniformis
GCTGGGCAAATGAAGCCGAAATCTACTACAAGGAACACATTTATTTTCTTGAATGTGACTTGCTGAAGGATGGCAGATTCCATTTCTTCTTCCGCAAATGGAAAGTTAGAATCGTTCATGAAGTGTATTTTGTTAGTCTCCTAGGAGATGATGACGACCTTATCGACTATGACGATTCCTTCGAAATCTATGGCGATACCTATGAAGGAGTCAGGGAACAGTTCCTCAAGGCACCAATCTGGGAAGGGAAGACTTTTTGGGAAGTCGAAAAAGAACTTGCCTGGTACGATTGGAATGGGCGATACCAATATGAAAAGGGAACTGAAATGTTCACCTACAAAGAAAAGTTTGGTGACAAGTAGGATATCTCAAATCTTTCAGCAAACCACAAAGTCATTTAGCATAAATGCTATCAAATCAATAATAGATAAGTGCTTCATAATGCAAATCATTTTTTAATATAAAAACATTGAATGCGTTTAATATTTATTCAAAGATGAATTTTTATGAATTTGCCAATAGATGAATAATCCATACACGATCTACACTCAACACTGGTTATTAAGTTAAAAACAAGCATAAGTTAAGAAAACAAACAGGAGGTAACGCGCATGTCCTCAAGAGGTTCAAAAGCAAAGAACGGTCATGTCACGACCACAGAATATAAGGCAACCCATGTCTTCCCAAGCGGAGCGAAAATCCTCATCGGCCAAGACAAGCAGCATCATAGCCTTCCGGACTTTTCGCATACCCCGAACAGAGTCTACATCAAATACAAACAAGGAACATTTCATGAGATGAGAATCTATGATTCAGAAGGAAAAGCGTTTTTGGAGATAGCCCATCATCCAGAACCACAACTGAATCATGGCGACAGGCAACATTCAATCTGGCATTTCCACGAAATCAGTGAAAAACTCGTTCATGAGCATGCACAGCTATTGAGCAATCGTCCTGACTTGATCGAAAAATATAAAATTTATCTAGAGGAGGTAGGATATTATGATCAATGCAATTCTTGACCAGTTCCTAGACAACGGCTGGGCAAATGAGGCCGAAATCTATTACAAAGAGCACATCTATTTTCTTGAATGTGACTTGCTGAAGGACGGAAGATATCATTTCTTCTTCCGAAAATGGAAAGTCCGAGTTGTCGAAGAAGTATATTATGTTACTCTCCTCGGAGAGGATGACCAGGAGATTGACTATGACGATTCCTTCGAAATCTATGGCAACACCTATGAAGGAGTCAGGGAAGAATTCCTCAAGGCACCGATCTGGGAAGGAAAAGCATTTTGGGAAGTCGAAAAAGAACTCGCATGGTACGAATGGAATTGGAAATTTCAGTACGAAAACGGAACCGAAATGTTTGACTATGATGATCATCTTCGCTACAAGAAATCAGCCATCAAATCCGAGCAGAAAAATGATAGAGATTAGATCTTATCAGCTTATATGCAGAATTTTTTACATTACCAATTTTCATTCTTCTTATGAAATGTAATCCTTCTCTTTCGTCATTCAAGATAGTAATTGTCTCAAAAAAATCAATTTGGTGATTTGGAAGTGCGGAACAGCGATTTTGATTTATAAGTTTCTTAATGCAAGTCGACGTCTATCCATTCGAAAGATACTTTAACCAGAAGAATCTCTGAACTGAGCAACTAGGATGAAGTCTTTTCATGCAGAGGTTCTGAATATTCAACAAAAAAAGAAAACAGTCATTACAAACAGGAGGAAACACAGATGTCTTCAAGAGGTTCAAAAGCGAAGAATGGTCATGTCACGACCACAGAATATAAGTCAACCCATGTCTTCCCAAGTGAAGCGAAAATCCTCATCGGCCAAGACAAACACCATCACAGCCTTCCTGACTTTTCGCATACGCCGAACAGAGTCTACATAAAAAACAAGAATGGAAAGTTTCATGAAATGCGATTCTATGATTCAGAAGGAAAAGCCTTTTTGGAAATCGCCTTCCACCCCGAACCAAATCTCAACAATGGCAATCGAAGCAATCCAATATGGCACTTTCATGATATCAGTGAAAAACTCGTTCATGAGCATGCACAGCTATTGAGCAATCGTCCTGACTTGATCGAAAAATATAAAATTTATCTAGAGGAGGTAGGATATTATGATCAATGCAATTCTTGACCAGTTCCTAGACAACGGCTGGGCAAATGAGGCCGAAATCTATTACAAAGAGCACATCTATTTTCTTGAATGCGATTTGCTGAAGGACGGAAGATATCATTTCTTCTTTCGAAAATGGAAAGTCCGAGTTGTGGATGCTGAATATTACGTCGGTTTATTAGGCAAGGATAATAATCTTATCGATTATGACGATTCCTTCGAAATCTATGGCGACACCTATGAAGGAGTCAGAGAACAGTTTCTCAAGGCACCAATCTGGGAAGGGAAGACTTTCTGGGAAGTCGAAACAGAACTCGCATGGTACGAATGGAATTGGGAATATCAATATGAAGACGGAAATGAAACATTCATGTATGACAAAATACCTAGTTTGAAGAAATAGTGGTTTCGTCAACTGCAAGCAAAAAGTTAAATCGCAAAACAAGTCGGACTATATCAAATCAAAACTACCAAAAAAGTCTTGGATTACAGATAGTTAGCCTATTTCTATAGAAGATTTCATTCTTCATAACATTTTTCATTGATTCCTGTTTTACTCGAAATCCTACTTCAAGAAAAACATCGTCAAAACAAACTGGTGATTCTCAACGGAAATTTTGATTGTCCCATGATAGGAACTGACAAGATGGGCAATCGACTTCAGGCCATATCCATGATACCGGTCATCCCCTTTCGAAGTGATGGGAAGTCCGTCTTTCATTTTGATTTCACCGACATAAGGATTCTCAGCCACAGCGAGAACACCATTCATCGTCGACTTGATTTTCAATCGGATGACTCTCATATCCTCTTGCTGAATCTTCATGCAAGCCTCGATGGAATTATCGATGATATTTCCAAAGAGGGAATAGATATCATTTTCCTTCATGAAAGAAAGTTGTTTTCCGTCGATGATATAGTCAAACATGATTTTGTTCTTCTGACAGATTAATGATTTTTCCTGAAGAATGATATCCAGGGAAGGATTTCCTGTCTTTACGCGGGTATCATAGATGCGGATGGCATCTTCGATCTGCGAAAGTTCTTCTTTCGAAACAACCTTTCCGGAATTTTTCAGATCCCTTATCTGATGTCTCAGGTCATGGCATTTAATGTTGATGAGGTCGATGGATTCCTTGCTGAGATGATATTGTTTTTCTTCCTGATAGCGAAGCTGATTGATGGCCCTGATTTCATCCTGAAGGCTTGCTTCCTTGACATTGCCTAAAAGAATCAGAAGAAGCATCCCGGAAGCCAAGAATGAGGAAAGGTTGAGAACATAGGGAAGAGAAGGTGCCATCGAAGAGAAATCATAGTAGAGAGCAAAATTGTTCAAGACGATATTGATGAACAAAGAGAAAGAAGCCATCAGAATGATTTTTCCAGTCGGAAGGACAACGTTCGGATATTCTTTGATATAGCGGTAGAAGAAGATGCCAAGCGGAATATAGATAAGTCCGGAAATGAAAGCCAAAAGAAACCATATAGGAGAAAAAGAAGACATATCCAGAGAAAACCATAGACCAAAGAGATAGCTGAGGAGCTGCCAAAGAAGGTAGATCAGATGGCGATAACTATAGCTGAGGACAGAGAAAAAGAGGGCAGAGATGAAATGGATATCAAAGAGAATAAGAAGGAAACACACACCCGAAATGAAAATCAAAGAATAGTTGAGCGTATTGGAGAGAATGAAATTTCCAACATCGATGCCATAGGAAAAGAAAGAAAGGGCAACAAAAACAAGGAAGGAGACGATTCCTTTCCAATAGAAGCCGCTTCTCTTTTTCATGGAAGAGGAGAAGAGAAAACAAAGAAACAGGTAGAGTGCTTCCAGGCTCATGTTGAAGAAATATTCGATTGTGACATTCATCAGTTGTATTTTCCTAGATAGTCCGTCAGTTCATCCATGAACTGCTTCTTCTTGTTTCGGGAAATGATCAAGGAATCCTTTCCGACAAAGACGGTGAATTTATCGACATGGGAAACATGCCTGAGATTGACTAGATAGCAGTGATTGCATCGCGAGAAATTGAACTTTCCCAACTTTTTCTCGATTTCATTCAAGGAGCCCGTCGTCGAAAAGTCGCCTTTCAAAGTGTGGTAAATCAGTTTATGGTTCATGATTTCGACATACAGAATTTCCGAAAGAGGGAAGACTTGGATGCTATCGCTGGATTTGAGGGTGATTTTCTCTTCTTTCTGTTGGGAGAGAATCTTGATGAGTTTCTCCAATCGGAGCGAAAGATGGGAATAGACAACCGGCTTGACGATGAAATCCATGGCATCGACTTCATAGCCACGGATGGCATATTGAGCCAGGTCGGTGACGAAGATGAGAACATTGTCCGGAGAGGTTTTCCGCATTTCCTTGGCAGCTTCCATTCCATTCATGTTCGGCATCTGGATATCCATGAAGACAATGTCGAACTTTCGCATTTCTGAAGAAAGGAATTTTTCGCCATCCGAAAACCAGGTGATATCGAAGTCGAGTGTGTTTTCATGACTGTATCGCTTCAACATCGCCATCAGATCATCGGCCGCTTTCTTTTCATCCTCAACAAGTGCAATTTTAATCATTGTTTCAAAGCCTTCTATATTATAATGAATAAGAGTCATGACAACAACTCTTGAAAAAAAGCCAAACGGAGTATCTAAATGAAAGGAGACAAATCATTCGATGAAGCAAAAAAAGTCTATTTTTCTTTTTCTTTCGACAGCGGGCATGATTTTGTCTTCCTGTTCCGCAAATAGCCAGAATGGCAACACCAAAAAGGATACGACCACCCTCATCGTAAATGTCGAAGAAAATAAGAGCAGTCTGAAGATCAATGAGACGGTCCAGTTATCGGCCCATGTCTATGGTTCCATCAAGGACGAAGTCGAATTTCTTTCCCTGAATGAGGAAATCCTGACCGTCGATGAAAGCGGGCTTGTAAAAGCCTTCAAGGAAGGCAATGGAAAAATCCAGATCAGCGCAAAAGAAGATGCTTCCACAAAGAAAATCCTATCTTTTGAAGTTTATGCGACGATGGAAGATAAATTCGAATCCGTCCGATTGATGATGGATGATTTTAAGTCCTACGATTATAAAAAAGGCGTCATTTATCCTTGCAATGTCAATCTCGACCTAGGAAAAGTCAAGGGGAGCCTCTCCGGATCCAGTGAAATCGAACTCTTCGACACCAGCAGGAATTCCACCTATTCCACTTTGAAACTGCCTGTGGAACTGACTATCGCCAAAGAAAATGAAGATGCCGATTTTATGAAGGCGAGATTCGATACGAACACTTTCTTCAATGATCTTTTTTCAAGAAATATCCTTTTATCAACCGCAAACAAGACACTCAAGATCAAGGAAAACCTCCTTCTTTCTCTTGTCGGAAAATTGGATGATTCCTATTTGGACTATCTTTCCCTGAATGATTTTTCCTCTTTGACGGACATCTGTTTCTACGCCTCTCAAAAGAGCGATTTTTATACAAGCCTCGATATGAATTTCTCGGATGATGAAACCAATTCGATTCATCCTTTTGCCTTTGAGGAATTCGATCTTGTCAGCCTTCTCTTGCCATTTTATAAAAAGATATCCTCCGCACTTTCCAGCGAAAGGGAGACCATCGATGTTTCTTCCTATCTTTCAGAAGATGGCTTTTTGAAGCTTCAGAACATGCTTTGCTCCTACTTGGTGGAAGAGAAAACGGAAAATGGATATACGCTATCCATCAATGACACAATCCTGAAATTCATCAACAGCTACTACAAGGAAAAAGTCACGAATTATACCTATCATATTTCTTCTTCCTCTTTTGACGTATCTTTTCAGCTTCCCACAAGCATCACAAAAATCTATCTGAATATGGAAATGGATACTTCTTCTTCTCATCCTGTCAGCCATCTTTCCTTCATTGTGGAAGGAACAAGAGAAGAGAGCAATGAAACCTATGATGTTCTTTCTTTCTCATTGAACAGGAATGACATCAAAAACGATCTGACAGGATTGATGAAAAAAGAAGAATTCGAAAACCTAAAGAAAGCCAAGAAGGACTTCACGTTCAACAACGAAACCACCTCGATTGTCAAGTTGATTAAGGAAAGCGATGTTCTCTATCAGGCGGAAACCACCTATGGAGCAGATACGAGCAACAAGAATCTCCAGAAAAAAAAGAGTTTCTTGCTATCCTTCTATTACCAAAGCTTTCATGATGTGGAATTCACAAGACTGCTCTATCCGATGTATCGAAGACTCTCCTCCCTCAATTACACCTACCAGGATGAAACATTTGCCTTCCTTTCAAGCGATTCCATAAAGGATAATGAAATCATCCAAAGTGAAGTCGAGCATCTTGTCAATGGAGAGAGGAAAGAAGACTTCACCTATTCCTTGAAAGCATCCAATGAGGAAATGTTTTCGATTGTCGATGAAACGAAGATAAAAGCGATTCATGCTCTCTATGATGGTGGCGTGAACGACAAAAACGAAAAGACATCTTCGAATGAAAGCCAAATCGAATTTACAATCAAGCCCAAGGATGATTCCTCTTCTCTCAAGGAACAGACAAAGAAAGTCACCCTGAAATATACTGGCGATAAAGTTGGAATGCCGAGTTCAGCCATCTCCTTCAAACAGAATGAAGATTTTGATGCTTCCAATAGAGAATATCTGGTCAAGGAGAATACGACGATCGATCTAAAAGACATCCTCTCTTTGGAAAGCAATGATTACCTCACCCTGGCTTCCTCGACGGATACGACCTTAGCCAAGACAAAAATTCTCACTCCCAACAAGGTGGATGTTCTCTCAATCACAGAGAAAAACGGATGCACAAGAGACCTTGTCGGCATCAAGTTCACGATCACTTCTCTGAGCACAAAGACAACCAAAAACAGCTTCATTTATCTAAGAATCAAAAAGACAAACTGAATCAGTTTTTCGTCTTGGCTAAATCCGTCATCGTGATGATGCCTAAAAGCTTCTCTGTTCTTCTTCCATGCTCCGTCACAAAAAGAAGGGAGACATTTCTTTCATGTTCCTTTTCCTTGAAAAGAAGAGGATAGACAGAATCGACCCGTTCATTTCGTTTCACAAAGAGGAAGCGTTCGTTGAGATGTTCGTCCAAATCAAGAAATTCCTCAAATAGGGAAATCTTCGTTTCCTTATCCACGAAGATGGATTCATTCATGTTGAGATAATCAAACAGCGTCGAACGGGAAAAGACACCCTGTACACAGCCATCCTCATCCAAGAGAGGAAGATGAGAAAGGGAATGATATTCCATCTTTTTCAGGCAGTCTTCGACCCTGTCTTCCATTGTGCAGGAAAAGATCTTTTTCGTACAGATGGAATAGCAGGTCAGAGGATGAAGAAGAGAATCCTTCAAGGAAAGGAATTTCAGGACATATTCTTCGGAGGGGACACAGATGTTGTTTTCATGTGAAAGAATATTCCTCAAGTCGCTTGCCGTCTTGAGGAAGTCATAGTTTTCATATCTTAGAAGAAGGGGAGAGGCATGCTTATAATAGACCTCATTGAGAGCACGGGAAAAGGAAACATGGCCTTCTTCCTTGATCTTTGCAAGGCTGATCAATTCGTTTTCCAATTCTTTGAAGCCGGTAAGAAAGGCTTCGAGTCTCTCTTTTTCATTCATCATCAGTTCTTATCCGATTCGATGCTATTCTGAATGATGGCATCCACTGTGGAGTCGAGATAGGAAACATGGAGATCTTCGATTTTTCCTTCATCCATCGCCTTGGCGATTTCCTGATCGAAGGGAACTTCATCATAGACTGGGATTCCATGCTTTCTGGAAATGTCCGAATCCATCTTTCCATAGATATCGATGCGTTCAGAGCAATGTGGGCATTTCACATAGGCCATATTGTTGACCAGGGAAAGAAGGGGAACAGAAAGCATCTCTGCCATCTTGGCCGATTTCTCGACCACCATATTGACCATGGACTGGGGAGAGGTGACCAAGACAGCCGAACTCAGTTTGATCTTCTGGAAGACGGTCAAAGAGATATCGCCCGTTCCCGGAGCCAAGTCGATGATGAGATAGTCGACATCCCATTTCACTTCAGAATAGAATTGCTCAATCAAGGTCGAAATCATGCTTCCTCGCCAGACGATGGGATCTTCTGGATTATCCAAAAGAAGATTGCTCGACATGATCTGGATGCCGGTCTTCGATTTCACCGGTTCGATGACGCCATCGCTCGAATAGGTCGGACCGGAGACATGGAAGGAATAGGGAATGGAAGGTCCGGTGATATCGGCATCGAGGATACCGACCTTGTATCCTTTTCTTTGCAAGGCAACCGCTAGATAGGAAGAGGTGAAGGATTTTCCGACTCCGCCTTTTCCAGACATGACGGCAACAGCATGGTCGACTCGGCTTCCTTTGGCAAGCACGGATTTCGGAAGAAAACTCGCTTTGGAGGTATCGGCTTTGTTTTGATTAGACATGATAGAATCCTTTCTTAGGCGAGAACATGTTCGCCATCATTGAAATATAAGACGCCAAGACAATTCGGCCCGCAATGGCAGGAAATCGTTCCGCCGGCCAAAGTTTTACGGATATTTCGGAAGCCTTCCTTTTTCAGTCTGTCTTCCACTTCCTTGACAACATCATCCGGAGCCGAGGAATAGGTGATGAAGACTTCTTCCTTATCAGGGTTGTCAAACTGTTGAAGAATCTCATCGAGATAGCCCATCACAGCCTTTTTCATATTGCCACGGAACTTCTTTCCAGGGACCATGCTTCCATCCTTGACAAGAATAGCAGGCTTCAGATGAAGAACGTTGGCACCAAGCATTTTCAGCATCGAGCATCTTCCACCCAGATAGAGGAATTGGACACTCTCCAGTGAGAAACTGGCTTGGTCGAAGGGAATGCGCTCTTCCACCTTCTTTATGATTTCCTCAAAGGAATAGCCCGCCCGATTGAGTTTCGAGGCATAGATGGCCTGCAAGGCGATTCCCGTCGAAAGACTTTTCGTATCGAAGACATGGATATTCTTCATTTTGGAAGCGACCTGAAGGGCGTTTGCACAGGCAGAAGAGATCTTCGAGGATAACGAGAAATGAAGAATTGCATCATATTCCTTCAAAAGGGAAGAGAAATGTTCCTCATACTGATATTGGTTGACAGCACTCGTCTTGGGAAGTTTCTTCGTTTTCTCGACGAAGTCGAAGAGGTCTTGAGAATGAACCTTTCCATCGAGATAGCTCTCATCTCCCATGATGATAGTGAATGGAACAATATGGATATCGAACTGTTTCAGCAGTCCCTCATCCAGATCGATGGTCGATTCAGCAGAGATGGCAATCTTCATTTTGTGTTTCCTCCTGTCTTGGATATGGTTTTATATTCTTCGAATAATTTCATCGTCATTTTGAAATAGACTTGGTCAAGATGGCTTGCCCCGAGTTCCTTTCCTCCATAATAGCGGACAATATAGATTCCCATATTGCGGATATCATCCCTCTGAAAATAGCGGCTGGCTTTTTTCATGGAAGAGATGGGTTCTCTATCATCGCTCGCCTGGAGCGTCCAGGAAGAAAGATGATTCATGAAACGGGAAACATGGAGAATATGTTTGCTATCGGGATGTTCCTTTTCCAATTGCTTGAGAATCATCTCATTATCCTCTTCACCATCAAGTGAAAACATGAAAGCAAGGAATCGACTCTTTTTTTCTTCGTAGGATAAGTTTGACAATAGTTCAGCCATATAATTTTTGACATCAACTTTCTTTTTACCTAAAATATATATTAGCACAAATGAGAGGTTAAAAATGTCAAACTACAAATTAATTGTCGATTCCAGCTGCGATTTGCCGCTTGATTTCTATTCCAAATACAATATCGGTGTCACAGACCTCGTTGTCAACTTCAACGAAAGACAATATCTCGACCGCAAGGAAATCACATCCAGCGAAATCATTGAAAAATATAAGCAGACTAAGATCTTTCCAAAGACATCCGCACTCAACATTCCGGAAATCTCTGAGATGCTCGAAAAAGAGACAAAGGATGTCGATCATCTTTTCTATATGCCGATTTCCTCCTATATCTCTTCCATCAACAACAATGCCCATATCGCTGTCAAGACCTTGGGTCTGGAAGACAAGGTGACCATCCTTGATTCATTGAGTCTTTCCAGCGGCATCGCTTTGGAGGCCATTGGCATCTGTGAGGATTTCAAGCAGAATCTATCCGTCGAGCAGATCATCCAGAACCATGAGGAAAGAACCAGGAAGATCAACATGGAATTCGTCATCCAGACGATGGAATTCCTCCACAAGGGTGGAAGGTGCTCCGGCATGACCTATCTTTTGGGAAACAAGTTCTCCATCCATCCAATCGTTGAATTATCCCAGGGAAAGATGAGCGTCCATTCCCTTGTCCGTGGAAAAGATATCTCCAAGGGAATCAGCAAGATGGTTTCAGAATTCAAGGAGCAGTTCGACAAGGACAACATCGATTTCTCCTATCCGATCATGATTCCCCATGTCACCGGAGAATATGGTGTGAAGAAAATCGAAGATGAACTGAAGGAACTTGTCGGAAATACGATTCTGATTCCTGTGGAAGCCAGCGGCATCATCTGCTGCCATTGCGGAGAAAACACAGTCGGTCTTGCCTACATGCTGAAGAATCCAATCGAAAAGAAATAAAAAACAACGCGGTGAAGGACATCCCTCACCGCTTTTTTGATGAATCGATTTCGAAAAAGAACGCAAAGAAATTTCTTTTTTCTTAGCAATGAATTCCTTTTGCATTTCTTTCCAATTCGAGCAATTTCTTTTTTCGTTCAATACCATAGGCATACCCTACAAGGTCATTCTTTTTTCCTACCACACGATGACAGGGAATCACAAGGGCAATGGGATTCCTTTTGAGTGCCTGTCCGATCGCCTGAGAGGACATATTCTTCACTTGAAGTCTTTCTTTTACTCTCATCGCCAATTCCTGATAGGTGATTGTTTGACCATATGGAATCTTCATCGTCTCTTCGAAAACAGCTTTCTGAAACGAGGTACAGCCTTCAAGAGAGCACCCGAAATCAATTCTAGGTTCCTTCAAGGAAAAATAGTCGTCAAGCCAATGAATGACTTTCTTTAGACAAGAGGAATCGAAATGGTCATCTTCCATGGATTTTTCATCCGAAAAGGATAGGGAAACCAATTTCTCATCTTTGGCAGTCAAAAGAATGTACCCGATATCGGAAGCATAGCATGCCTTCTGAATCATTGAATTTTGTCTTTAAGAGACAGGAGTATCCATTCGTAAGAATGACTCGAAAGATCGAAATCGGTCTGAGCCATCTGAGAAATCGTCGACGGAATGATGGCTGTTTTGCCAAGAACCGGCAAAGAAGAAAGAAGAGTCTTGAGCTGAAGGCCGATTTCGGAATTGCCTTTGTTATCATTATACAGAGACAGGAAGTGATTCAAGAGAGTCTTATCATCCGACTTCTTTTCCATTCCGAAGAGCGGAATAAAGGAAGTGAGTTCTTCATAGGTGAAATAAGTCTTGTCTAGAGAGAGAGAATTCTTTTTCGAGGCAAAGGCCAAAAGACCGTTGACGGCATATCCTTCGATCGGATTGACCAAATAATGATCATCCTTGTAGAAATCAAGGGAATCATTCGCCTGAAGCTGAACAAGGACATCAGCACCCAAGTCTTGGTTCTTGAAGAGCTGTTTCATGCCACCGGCGATGATTTCACTTGCCAATTG
This sequence comes from Bacteroides uniformis, assembly GCA_963600815.1. GTDB lineage: Bacteria > Bacillota_I > Bacilli_A > RFN20 > CAG-288 > Enterosoma. The sequence goes on from CAVCCX010000003.1 coordinate 38,412, forward strand.
GCAACGATAGCATATCGAAGTCGTCTCATCATATTTCAGACATTTTGACATCAAGGCTTCAAAATCAAGTGTGATATCCTCGATTTTGCTATTCGCGAGTGTCGAGATGGAATCAAGAAGCGAAACAAGAACATCCTTCAGCATCGCTAAATCAGAGAGTGCTTTTTCCTTATCCTGTTTGGAGTTACTCGAAAGAAGAAGATCCGGATTCGAATAGAAGAGTTCTTCGAAACGATAGACTTTCTTGTTTTCGCCATACGGAGCCTTTGTCGAGGCAAGGAAGATTTCACTTGCAGAGAAACTGCCCATGGAATGATCGATGAGGTTGTAGACAAGATAGGATCTGCAATCCTTGAGAAGATTCATGTTGCCTAGATAATACAGGAAATCCAGTTCGATACCGGAAGAAAGGGATATGTCATCAAAAGACTTTCCATCGGTGAAGAGCTGACCGATGCCTTTTTCATCAAAGGCAATCTCAATGATCATATCCAAATCATTCTGCCAGAAGGCAATATCTTCCTGCTCAAGACCAAGATGCTGATAGAAATCAAGTTCATGAGGAACTTTATCCGTTTCAGGATCCTTCAGATAGGAAGAGAAATTCATCTTGTCGAAGGAATCTCTCAGCAGGGAAATCGGATAACGATGGAAGAAATTCGATTGATTCATTTCCTTGAGAATCAGGGTGGTTTCATCTTTATCGATGGTCTTTCCAAGTTCAAGGGAAAGACTCTTTCCCTGAAGAGTATGGATGATCGTCTTGAAGACCGCGATTTCATCTAAAACATTCGAAGAATCAATCTGCAGGACAATGGCATTGAGGGCACTTTCCTGAAGGAAGGCGTTCTCTTCGAGCGTCAATGACTTTTCGAGTTTCATCTCCGAAGCAAGAACCTTGAAGAACTGCTGTATTGGAGTGAAGGTCTCGCTTTCTTTTTTCCTGTTCATGAGGTTGCTTGTCGAAAGTTCGTCCAAAAGAAGATAGAGATCATCTTCCATCGTCTTTGTCTCATCATCGCTTTGCAGGATGGATGATTGATCCTTCAGCTGGAAGATATTCTTGACCATGAAGGCAAGATATGTTTCGTTTGCATCCTTTTCCTTGGAAAGGCGGACAAGGTTATCAAAGAGACGGAGTTCCCTCTTGGCTTCATCTTTTGTCAAGGAGGCAAAGGATTGAACATCCATGCTCGATAGGAAACTTTGGAAATTCTGAGGAAGAGAAATCTTGTTCAGGGCTTCACTTAGGAAACGAGAGAGAATTCTTCTAAGCAAAGTCGAATCCATCACATCCCCAAGGGAAAGAAGAAGGCCATTGGGAACGATGCCATTTTTCAGGTTCTCCAATCCAGCGTCCTGGAGAATCTTGAAGAAAGCGACAAAACGTTCGATTTCACCTTCTGTGGTGATTTCAAAGGATTTTGTGGCAGTTGTCGAAGTTGTATCCGAAAAATCGAATTCGGCGTTTTCCGTCTTTGTCGACCATAAGGAAGAATCTTCCAAGGAAAGAAGCGATTCCGAGAAGGAAAATCCCATGGAGGAGGAGAAAGAGGTGTTTTGGAGAATCGAAACCAAAGCAGAAGCAAATGGATCAGAGGATGTCGTATTTCCTTCCTTGATAAAATTCATCTTATAGAAGAGCGTGAGCATAGCATTGAGGATTTTCGGATCGATGGAATTGAAGTCATCAAAATCAACCTTCTGGAGAAGTGCGAGAAGTTCGCCGATGCGATCTGCGTCATCAAGCCAAAGTTCGGTGCGCATTTCATTCAGGGTGAGATTCAAGCCGATATCCTTCAGGTATTGATTTAAGGACTGATCAATGATGCTTAAAATCGAATCTGAAAGGATATCCGACTCTAGACCGCATTTAAGCATGTCCGCAAAGGCTTGTGTATCTTTGATATCCTTCAGGTCATGATTATCCGAGACAAAGAAGGAGGAATTCTTCTTCATGTCTTCGATCATCTGACTGAGATAGGAGATTTCACCTCTCTGGGAAGAACTAGTACTTTCCCATTGGATATTCTGCAGATCTTCAAGTTCAGGAACGACGAATCCGACATTCTCGAAAGGCCCAGATTCCAACAGATTCGATAGAAGCGTATGGATATTGACATTCTTCTGTTTTGTGGAGACGATACCGGTTTTCTGATCGGCATTGAAGAAATCCGAATCGACGACAATCAGAAGCATCTTTTCGATCAGGGTGGAATCAAGGGCGTCGATTTTCTCTTGCATCGTTGCATTCTCATTGCTGATGACTTTGACCATCTTCTGGATATCCGGCATCATCTGAAGCAAATCAATGAAATCATCCATGAAGGTATCGGAATCATAGTTGAAGTTATAGGGTGTCAATCCAAAAAGATACTGGGAGAAATCAAAACGGTTGTTGAATAAGACGGCTTTCATCAGGGACGGATACATCGAAGAGAAAATCTTGGAATCCTTGGCTTTCTTCAAGAGAGTAACCAATTGTTTGGTTGTCTCTTCATCCTCCAAATCAATGGAGGAAAGATTGTTGATGTTCAATTTCGAATCTTCGGAAAAAAGAATGGAACAAAGAGAGAACATCACCTTGACTTCCGAAACATATTTGTCTTTGTCATATCCCTGAAGAATCTCCCTGAAATCGATCTGGGCGACATATTCCTTTAGAGCAGATACATTGGAAAGACTCGAAGAGAGGATATCCGGAACAGAGAGAACACCAAACAAGTCCGTTTCAAGAATTCCCTTGGTTGTTTCATCCGAGCAGATACATTTTTCGATGACATTTCTTTTCTCTTCATCCTGGAGAGCGGAGAAGAATTTTTCACGGACTTCCCTGAGATTCATCTTGCTGGAAATATCGATGCCCAGCGTCTTGAAGATGGTTAAGGCAGCCTTAACGAAGATGGAAAGATCCTTTGACCAATCGATATGTTCATAGGCAGAAATCTCGGTCGGGAAGATGTCGTATCCCTTCTGGTTGAGATAGATGCCAGAGGAGGCAAGAAGAACAGGAAGGTTTTTCTTGATGGATTCCATTTTTCCAAGTTCCGAGACAGCGGAGGCAAAATTGTCGATATCCTTATCCGTGAAAGTACTGACTTTCAGGCAGTAATTCTGAAAATCGAATTTCGTTCCGTTGATCATCGGCTTGATGCCGACGTCATAGACTTTTTCATAGACCCCCTTGAGAATCGTCAATTCCGAGGAGAAATCGATATCGGTGAAATCGAGTTTGTCAAGTGAGAAGAACGTTCCGCTGATGGAATTGAGTCCGGTATCGATCAGAGGCGGAAGAAGGGCAAGGAACATCGGATTGGCAATCATGGTTGTGGTGAGATTGTCGATGGTATCCACAGCAAGAAGGGTCGCATAATTGATGGTAATGGAATTCGTCGCTCTGTCATAGGAAATCGCCTTGTTTTCCAAAAGAGGATTGGCAATCTCAAAAGTCGAGTCAATCAGGGTATTGAACGAGACATCCACTCCATTCACCTTAGTGGAAGTCGCCTTGTTGATGATCAAGGAATCGAGTTTGCTTCCATTGACTATCTTATAGATGAGAGAATCATTGACCGTATCGAAATAGGAGAGAATCTGATTTGTATCCTCTTCGCTCTGATCAATGCTTTCAAGCACATTCTTGACACCTTGTCTATTGGAAATGGCGGTGCCGCAAAGGGCTGTAATCGGCGTCAGAAGAATCATGACAAAGGCAAATTCCTGGACGAAGCCTAGGATTCCACCGGGAATGCGATGGAGTTTCCATTTTTTCTTCGGCTTCTCCAGAACCTGACCATTTTCATCTTCCAATCCGCTTTTCAGAGCGGAGGCTTCCGCCTCTTTCTTTCTCTTTTTTCGTTCCTTTTTTGTCTCAACCGGCAAAAACCATCGGAAAATGCCCTGATAGAGAATCGCCGTGATGAGGCTGGCAAAAATCTGAATGAGGATCATGCCGACAAAAAAGACGGCAAATGAAATCAAGGAAGTGACGACACCAAAGATGGTTCCATAGATGGAGATGGAATTGATCGGTGAGAAGAATCCGGTATCTGTGATCAGATTTGCCAGATAGGTCTGCAATGTGATGGCATTTTCGGTATGAAGAACGCCTTGCAGATTGATATTTCCGATCAGAACGGCAAAGGTCGGTGAAAGGAAGACCAGAATCAGAATCAAAATCGTCTTGACCACTGTCTTGAGCGTGGTCTTATAGATGCCTTTGAGAAATCCGATCAGGCCAGCCAAAAGAGCGGCAAGAACAAAGAAGACGAAGGCAATCCATAAAATAGCGGATAATGTCTGTGTACTCATGAACATAGTATAGCAAAAAAAGACAAGATAAACTATAATGAATAGCATCTTTTAGGAGTCTAATCATGGAAATATATAATAGCACTGAGAATACAAACGAAACCTATCAGGCAAATGAAAGCACTAAGAACTTCTTTCCTCGATCGGAATTCAACGACTGGCTTCCAATCTGGGAAAAGATTGCCTTTTTCCTTTTAGGATTTCTGGGAATCAAGCTCTTCAGCTACATCGTTTCCCTGATTGTCGCCAGTGCCGGATTCATCGTTGCCAAGGATGGCTATTATACTTACACGCCCTTAGGTGCGACGCTAATCAATTTCTTCACCTATCTTCTACTTGTCTTGGCTTTCGCCGGATTCCTTTTCTTCGATAAAAGAAAGACATATAAAAGATTCGCCAAGGAATTCAAGAGTGTGGATACCTATATCTATGCTCTCATCGGTTTCGGCCTCGTCTTGGGCTTCCAGCTTCTTTTAGGAAATATCTTTGCCAATACGATTCCCTTCTATGGCAGCAATGCCAATGAGGAAGGCATCGAATCGATGACGAAGTCCTATCCCGTCCTGATCTTCATCATGACCGTCTTCTTTGCTCCGTTTGCCGAGGAACTCACCTATCGTATCGGACTTGTCGATACCTTCGGACATAAATACAAGCTTCGCTGGCTTGGCATCGCTCTTTCCGCTGTGATCTTCGGACTGATCCATGCAAATATCATTTCCGCCTTCCAGGATCTTTCGAGCGTGATGGCAGACGAAGCCGCCACCGAGGCCGCCATACAGAAAGCCCGTTATGCCCTCTATAATGAATGGCTGAATCTTCCCATCTATATCGGATCGGGTTTCTTCCTTGCCTTGACCTATGCCAAGTCTGGAAAAATCACTTCGAGCATGCTTGCCCATTTCGGTGTGAATCTCTTTTCCATGGTCGCCTCTTTCATCTCCAACGCAGGAAAATAAAAAATGGAAAACAAGAAATCTTTCGGCCTTTCTTCCTTTTCTCTGAAACTGATTGCGGCGATACTGATGACACTTGATCATGTCGCCCTTCTTTTCATTCCAAGAGGCGTCGGGGATATTCCGACAAGCTACTATATCCTTCGTGCCATCGGAAAAATGGCATTTCCGATTTATGCATTCCTGGCCACGGAGGGAGCCTATCACACGAAGAATGTGAAATATTATCTTCTCCGTCTTGGCTTCCTTGCCATCCTCATGGATGGGTTTGGCTATGCCTTTGGGGCGATAAACAATCTCTCCATCGCATCAAATCCGCTTTTGGGAAATGCATTCACGGATATGTTCATGGGTGTCTTGATGATTTCTCTCTTCCAAAGGAAGGATATTTATTCCCTCTTTGGTCTTCTTCCCATCGCCTATGAGGTTCTTTCGAACGTCGTCATCGATGCGAATTATGGAACGCTGTTCAAATCCGATTGGGGAACCTTCTCCATCGTGCTTTTCCTTCTTTATTTCCTCTTCAGGGAATTCACAAGTTATCGCCTGAAAGCCAAAGCCAGAAATGATGGACTCGATGAAGAAACCTACCTCATCGAGGAAAGTCGTTCCTTCCAGGTCGCCGAAGCCATCGCACTGATTCTGACTGAAGCGATTTTCTATCTCATCTATCGCATCAACTATCAGGCTTTTGTTCTGCCAAATGAATTTGTTCCAATTGGAACCTATTCCACATTGGCCTTCATCTTCCTTCTTCTCTATAACGGAAAGAAAGGATATGAAAGCAAAGCCATCCAGTATGGCTTCTATCTCTATTATCCATTCCATCTGATCATCTTAGGCATCATCTCGATGGTCTGCGGCGTTTTGGCGAATCTCTGAGCATTTCGTTTTTCTTTTTTATCCTGATTTGGTAAAGTAACTAAGAGGTAAATACAACTATGATCAAAGTACTGACAAAATTAGAAGAATTCATTTCGACCATCAATGAGGAAGAGAATGTCCTTGTCGACTTCAATGCCAAATGGTGTGGCCCCTGCCGAATGATGTCACGCGTCATTGAGGATCTCGAAGAAGAAAAGGATATGGGCATCACCTTTTTGAAGGTCGATACCGATGATTTTCCGGAAATCGCCCAAAAGTTTGGCGTCCTTTCGATTCCGACCATGGTCGCCTTCAAGAACGGAAAGAGAATCCCTGTCACCATCGATGGAAAGAAGGAAGAAGTTCTCATGGGTGCCAGAAGCATGGATGAATTCGAAAAGATTCTCAAAGAGACCTTCTCTGAATAAAAGAAAACACTTCCTTTGATGAAACATGTGAAAATCGTATTTTTTGCTTGATAAAGATTTTTAGCGTGATAAAATATCTTCCGTATTTGAGGAAATAAGAAAATGAAACATTTAACACCAGAAGAAAAAGAAGCAAAGAAGATTGCCAAGAAAGAAGCCAAGGCAAAGAGAAAAGAAAACGGCGAAACATTGTGGAACGATTTCAAGAAATTCGTTTCCAAGGGAAATGTTCTCGATATGGCTGTCGGTGTCATCATGGGTTCCGCCTTTGGCGCCATCGTCACTGCATTGACCAACATCCTCCTTTCTGTCTGCACTTGGGGTGTCCCTGGCGGTATCAAAGGACTTGTCACTGTCCTTCCGGCTGTCAATGAAGCTCAGAAGGGCTTAGACGGCATCGGTCAGACATTCCAGGCCGCTGAACTTCAGGAGATTGCCAAAAAACTTGCTATCGATACCTATGGACAGGCCACTGTCGATGCCACTCCGACCTTGATTGAAAACGTCAAGACCACCATCTTGGGAAAATACACTCTTCACGGAACCACCTATACCTACAACCTTTCTGCCGTCATCGATTGGGGAACCTTCATCAACGCCATCATCTCCTTCCTGATCATCGCCATCACCTTGTTCACCATCGTCAAAGTCTTCAACTCCCTGAAGGCCAAGAGAGCTGCTTTCGAAGCCCAGATGGCTGCCTTGAAGAAAAAGAACCAAGAAGGTGATTCGGAAGAAGCTGCCGCTGAAGCAGAAGCCAAGTAAAAATCATCAGGGGCCTTCGGGCCTCTTTTTTCATGCCTTCATTCCATAGAAAAAGGAAGAAAGAGAAGCCTTTGAATGACTTTTCTTTCTTCCTCTATTTTTTACTTGTTGTCCGTCAGATAGTTTGGAGCTTCCTTGGTGATATCGATATCATGTGGATGCGATTCCTTCAAAGAGGCGCTCGTGATCTTGATGAATTCACTCTTCTCCTGCAAGTCAGCAATCGTAGTGACACCCAAATAGCCCATACCAGAGCGGATGCCGCCCAAGAGTTCGAAGATGACATCGCTGGCCGATCCACGGAATGGAACACGGCCTTCGACACCTTCGGGAACCAGTTTCTGGTGTCCGGTCTGGAAATAGCGGTCGGCAGAACCATGAGCCTGCTCCATGGCAGCCAAAGATCCCATGCCGCGATAGACCTTGTATTTTCTTCCGTGGAAGAGTTCAGTATCGCCCGGAGCTTCTTCGCATCCGCCGAAGATGGCACCCATCATGACGGTATCGGCACCAGCTGCAAGGGCCTTGGTGATATCGCCGGAATATTTGATGCCGCCGTCACCGATGATTGGGCAGTCATATTCTTCGCTGGCTCTCTTGGCTTCCATGATGGCCGTAATCTGCGGGACACCCATGCCGGAGATGATTCTGGTGGTGCAGATGGATCCAGGACCCATGCCGACTTTAACGGCATCGGCTCCGGCTTCCATGAGGTCTTTTGCGCCCTGATAGGTCGCCACATTTCCGGCGATGACATCCGTGTCCGGGAAGGTCTTCTTCAGTTCATGAAGGGCAAGAACGACGTTCTTGCTATCGCCATGGGCAGAGTCAAGAACCAAAACATCGACACCTGCGTCGATCAAGGCTTTGGCACGGATGAGATAGTCCTTGGTAATGCCGATACCGGCACCGCAGAGAAGGCGTCCGTATTTATCCTTGGCCGAATTCGGATATTGCTGGATTTTATCGATATCCTTGATGGTGATCAAGCCACAGAGATGGAATTCATCATCGACGATCGGAAGTTTTTCCTTCTTGGCTTTGGAAAGAATTTCCTTGGCTTCCTCCAAGGTCGTACCGATTTTTCCGACGACCAGATTGGTCGAAGTCATGACTTCCGAGATTTTCTTCTTCATATCATGTTCGAACTTGATGTCGCGGTTGGTGATGATGCCGATGAGCTTCTTGTCATCATCCGTGATCGGAATGCCCGAGATATGATAGTCGGCCATGATCTTGATGGCATCGAGAAGTGTCTTGTCGCTATGAAGCGTGATGGGGTCGGTGATGACACCATTTTCGCTTCTCTTCACCTTGTCGACTTCCTTGGCCTGACGTTCGATGGTCATATTCTTATGAATGATGCCAATGCCACCTTCCCTGGCCAAGGCAATGGCCATATCGGACTCTGTGACAGTGTCCATGGCAGCCGAAAGAAGAGGAATATTCAATGTGATATGCTTGGTCAAACGGGCTTTGAGTGAGACCATATCCGGAGTGATTTCCGAATATCTCGGCAGAAGAAGTACGTCGTCGAATGTGATACCTTCCATAACAATCTTGTTTTTCATGATGTGGCTCCTTTATCCTGAACAAGTACTTAGAAAGTCGGCAATCGAAGAAATATATTGTTAAGTTTACCAAAATTGTTTTCTGAAAAAAACTAGGCATTCTAAAATGAAAGCCTTTTCATCAAAGCCTATCTCAGGACGATGGAGAACTTCATGTATTTGTGATAGCTCGATTCGATGGCCAAAGGATATTTGTAGTTATCGCAGATCTGCTTGACGATGGCAAGACCAAGGCCCGATCCGATGCGTTCATTGTCGGCGCCCGATTTCCCCTGATAGAATCTTTCGAAGACCTTTTCCCTATCGGCGTCGAGAACTTCGCAACCTGTGTTGTAGACCTCAAAGACGATATCCTTTTTGACCATCTTGAGGCTGATGCGGATGATTTTTGCACCCTTGGTGTATTTCATGGCATTGTCGATGAGGAGGTTGATCAATCTGGTGAGGTTTTTCTTATCGGCTTCCTTCAGGACCAATCCGGATTGGATATCATAGGCATAATCGATTTCCCTTTCATAGGCGATGGCGTCAAAGGACATCGCAAGATCCAAAAGCAACTGAGAGAAATCCACCGTCTCCAATTTCTTCACCCCGACTTCGAGTTTCGATAGGGCGATCATATCCAATACCGTCTCATTCATATTCTGACACTGGGTGATGATGTTATTGACATATTCTGAATTCTCCGGATTCTTTTCAGCAAGGATTTCGGCATCCGCCGTGATGATGGCTAAGGGCGTCTTCAGTTCATGGGAGGCATTGGCGACGAATTCCTTCTCATGGCGGATGGTGTCCTTTGTCGGTTTCATAACGCGCCCGGAGATGACATAGACAAGCGGAATCATCAAAAGAAAACCGACCAAGAGAACCGTCGAGAGAATCCAGCTGAAGGAGGAAAGTGAGGAGACATCCGTCTGATAATCGATTCCGACATAGATCAGAGCTTCATCCGGAACATCGATCGGCTTGGTGATGATTTCCTGACTTTTTTCGATGGCGAGATTGTTTTCGACATAGTCCGAGTCCATCGCCGCATAGAAGAATCCATCCTCCTGGAAGACGGCCGAGGAATTCTGCTTGATAGAGACATTCGCGAAAACAGTGTTCCATTTTTCAAGAATCTCATCCGATTTTTTCTCAGGGAATACATGTTTTCCATCGTTATCCGTGATGATGACAAATGTATCCTGTCTTTCTTTTTCCAAGAGAGAGTCATTCGAACCGTATCCATAGGTCGCGTTGACACACTGGATGACAGCTTCATTGATTTTCGTGTTGGCATTGCTGGAAAGATTCCGCATCTGGAAAAACGGAACCAAAAAACCGACGACCAGGATGAACACGGCCATGACGGCCATCACCAGAAGGGTAATGAAGATTCTTTCCCGGAAGATGAGTTTCTGTGCAGTGGAGGGGCTTTTCTTATTCTTCATTTTCCTTTTCCATCAGTTTATAGCCGACATTTCGAATGGACTTGATTTTGCTATCGGATTTGATGCCTTCGAGTTTCTTTCTGAGGAAGGAGATATAGACTTCCGCAGAATTGTAGTAGGTCTCGTCCTTGGAATCCCAGACCTTGTTGATGATGAAGGATTTCTCAATGATCTTATCCGAATAGGTCATGAAAATCTCCATGATCTGATATTCCTTCAAAGAGAGCGTCACGGTATTTTCATCATGGCTTAGGACATGGGTCAGTTTGTTGAGCTTGATATCGCCAAAGCTGATCTCATTGGGAATGATGTTTCCTTTTCTTCTTGTTAGGACAAGAAGACGGGCTAAAAGTTCCTCTAAGACAAAAGGTTTGGTGAGATAGTCATCTGCACCGGCAAGAAGACATTCGACCTTGTCTTCCGTGGAAGACTTGGCCGTCAGAACGATGATGGGGGTCTCGATTTTGAGTTTTCTTAGATCCTTGATGATGGAAAAGCCATCTTTTCCAGGAAGCATGAGGTCTAGGACAATGACATCATAGTTTCCTTTTTTGGCTTCCGAAAAGCCTTCGATTCCATCATAGGCAACCATGGTGTCGACCTTTCTCATCTTGAGATATTCTTTGATGGCATCCGCCAACTGCGCTTTGTCTTCGACAATCAATGCTTTCATACCCATCCCCCTTAACATTCATTTCTTAAAACGGTTTCAATAATTCATAACTAAAATTATATAATAATTTTGACCCTATTTTATAGGGTTTCTATTCAAGGAAAAAGAGAGAGACAAGAAAGAATGCATCGAAAAAATGAAGCATTTTGAATAATTCCTCTTTTCTGTCAAAACCTCTTCATTCTCCTTTGCTTCTTCTTTTTCCAATCGAATCCGAATTTGCTATGCTTTTTAAAAAAGAGGTCATCATTCTATGAAAGAACTGCAAAACAAAATCATTTATCAGGTCTTCGTCCGGGACTACACCAAAGAAGGGACGCTAAAGGCACTTGAAGAAAGACTTGATGAAGTCTTCGCTTCCGGTGTCGATATTCTTTATCTCATGCCGTTTTATCCGATTGGAAAAATTGAAAGGAAGGGAAAGTATGGTTCTCCTTATGCTGTGCAGGATTATCGGAAGATCGATCCAGACATTGGAACTTTTGAGGACCTCCATTCCCTGATTGAGAAAGTCCATGAAAGAAAAAAGAAAATCATTCTGGATGTCGTTTTCAACCACACATCCAGGGATAGTGTCCTCCTTAAGGAACATGAAGAATATTTCTATCATGATGAAAAAGGAAATGTTTCGAATAAGGTGGCGGACTGGTCTGATGTCTATGACTTGAATCATGATGTTCCGGAATTGGAAGAATATCTTTCTGATACCTTGAAGTTTTATGAAGACATGGGAATCGATGGCTTCCGCTTTGATGTCGCCTCCTTGATCAAGCCATCGTTCTATAAGCTGGCAAGAACAAAATTGAAGAAAGAAACCCTCTTCTTTGGAGAATGTGTGGATACCGCCTTGATTCTCTATCTGAGAGAAAAAGGATTCTTTGCCTATTCGAATGAGGAACTCTATGAAGGCGGCGTTGACTTATTCTATCCCTATTCTTTCTTCCAGCCGATCGAGGAATATCTTCTCACTCGAAAAATGGAAAGCCTGGAAGTCTTCAAGTATGCCTATAATCTTTCTCTTGCTTCCCTTTCGAACGATGCACTGATCACAATGGCACTAGAAAACCACGACCGAAGAAGATTGGCAAGTTATGACAAGGATGAATCCTTCACGCGTTCTCTTCTCCTATTGACCTTCTTTTCAAAAGGTCCTGCCTTCGTCTATGCCGGAGAGGAATATAAGGCGACAATCACGCCATCTCTTTTCGAAAAAGAAGATATCACTCATACGATACAGGATCAGGAATATTATGATTTCTATCAGAAACTCGTTTCTTTGAAGCATAGAAAAGAAAACCTGGATATCCTCGAAAGCGTCATCCTAAAAAGCAACGAGGAGAGTATTCTTTTCAAGAATACATTCAGTGATAAGAAAGAAGAGTATGCCCTGATCAATTTCTCGAAAGAAGAAATGAAATTTCCACTTGAGAATGGCACATATCAGGACTTGATCAGTCATAAAATCTATTCTGTCACTGAAAAAGTGCTTTATACAAAGATGCCTTTATGGCTTAGAAAAATCGATTGATTATAATATCCAATTGAATCTTGATGAACTATCAATTCATCCTTCAAGGAATCTTCATTTCAGCATCATATCATGGCATAATCAAAACTTTTTGATACGATGAAAATGAGTATCACGCTTTCTTTTCATCTCTCTGTTTTTTTATGTGAATAGAAACAAAAAAATAGGATTTCCTTCTCTTTTGCGGTAAGATAACTTTGTATGAAAAACAAAACAGAACTCTCTTTGGATAAAGATTTCATTCTCTATGCTACACCGATTTTGCAGAACAAGGAATATCAGAAAATGAAGGACTATGTCATTCATGGAAAATATACTCTCTACGATCATTGTTTTCGTGTGGCTTTGTTGGCCTATAGCCTTGCCAAGAAGAAAAAGAAAAAGGTCGATTATGAAGCCCTTGTCCAAGGTTCTCTTCTCCATGATTTCTATCTCTATGACTGGCATCATAAAAACGAAGGACATCGACTCCATGGCTTCCGGCATCCGAAATTTTCCTATCAGAAAGCCAATAACATTTTTCCCATCAATAAGAAAGTCAGGAATATGATTCTCAGTCATATGTTTCCTCTTACCTTCTGGAGAATTCCTCTTTCCAGGGAAGCCTGGATTCTCACGCTTGCCGATAAGATCTGTGCCAAGAAAGAACATACTAATACATTCCACAAGGAGAAAAAGAAAAAATGAGCATTCAGAATATCATCTTCGATTTAGGTGGTGTCATCATCAAGCATGACCCGACCAAACTGATCGACTCTCTTCCCTTTTCAAAAGAAGAAAAGGAACACCTTTTTGAAATTCTTTCTTCTCCGCATTTCTGGGATGACCTCGATTTAGGAAAATATGAGAATATATCTCAAGCTCTACCCCATATCCTGGAAGAATATCCGCATGAAAAAGAGATTCTTTCCGCTTTCTTTTCATCCTCGTTCATGGGACATTATGATCTTTATCCCTTCGGATTAGATCTCTATACGAAATTGAAGGAAAAAGGATATGGCATCTATATTCTGAGCAATTTCTCCAAGGATGGCATCGCCTCCTTGAAAAAATCCTTTTCCTTCTTTTCCTTGGCGGATGGAATGCTGATTTCATCATCTGTCCATCTGATCAAGCCAGATAAAAGAATCTACCGGCTTCTCATCGAGAAATATGATCTGATGGCCGAGGAATGTCTCTTTTTGGATGACAGAGAAGAAAACGTCCTTTCTGCAAAGGACGTCGGGTTTCATTCGATTGTCTACAAAGAAGAGACGATTCTTGATGAACTGAAGAAATACGAGATTGACTTATAACATGCAGGCTTCCTTCAAGGAAGGATCATCCACATAAAAATCAGAAGGATGTTTCTCAAAGTAGGCTCTTGCAAAAGAGCAGGTGGCTTTCATTTTCAGATGGTGCTCAAGAGCATAGTCCTTGATTTCTTCCATCAGGAAAGCCCCTTTTTTCTGACCTCGAAGAGAATCATCAACAAAGGTCTTTCGGATGATGAGGAACTCACCTTCCATCTGAAAACCGACTTCCATGAGGACTTTTCCGTTCTCCTCATATTTCAAGGAATTTTCTTCTACGATTTTTGTCATATGGGCCTCCATTTGTTTTTCTACCATTATATCCCATCTAAGTCTAGATCTCGACAAATTCGACTCTAGACTCATGCTTCAGGCTCTTGCTGTCATAACAGATGCCTAAAAGGAGAATCTTTCCCTTGTATCCCTTGAAGAGGGAGGCGTAGTCTCTGTTTCTGATCTGTTCGAGTGCATCATCCGGACTTGCATCCGCCTTGAGTTCGACAATCATCGGGATATGGCTCTCATCTCTTGGTGTGAAGGTGAGGTCTGCTCTTCCTGTAGTACAGGTATCCTCCTTGCGGATAAAATAGTCATCGATCAGGGAATAGTAGGAGATATGGACAACAAGGGAGAGGACATCTTCCTTGTTCTTGTTGTACATCGAGGCGAATTCCTTGTGGTTTCGATCGAGTGTCTCATCGATGAAGGCTGTATTCCCCTTGACGGTTTCTTCGTAGAGTCTCTTGGAATTGGAAATCGGATCATAGGTTTCATTCCACTTGAGTTCCTTCAGGGCCTTCTCGAACTCGAGACGTATTTCATAGTTCGGAATATAGCAGGACTTATTCTCTTCATCATAGGCTAGGTAGCCTAGATGGATGAGAACAGTCAAGGCAGCATCTGTGGAATTTATCTTGGTGAGATCGTTTGAGAAATAGGAAACATTGACAGGAACTTTCTCACCGAGAATCATTTTGGCGATCGTTCCTTTGAGAACCCCATGGTCATAGTTCATATAGTTCGTAAGAGACTCCAAAGCCCCCGTGTACGTCCAATAGGGATAAAACTCCTCATATTGAATCGTATCACAAACATCTAGAGGATTATAGATTTCCATTCCTGCTATATTGTACCCCTCATACCATTGCTTCATTTTCTTGAAGTCTATATGAAATTCATCGCATAGGGTTTTGACTTCATTCTGTGTAAAACCAAAATATCAACCGAATTTCCCTGGATGAATCATGCCGGATTCATCAATATTGGATAGACTGTTTTTTGCATCATTTTTTCTCATCGAAAGAATGCCGGTCATGTAAATCATCTCGATGCCAGATGAAACTTCACTGGAATTGATAAGGCTTTTTAGAATTCGAAGATACTTATCACACGCTTTTGATTTTGGCACTTCTCGAAATAGAAGATCCCATTCATCGATCAGAATGATGAATCGTTCGCCCGTTGTATTATGAATCTTCCTTATCGCTTTTGAAATTGTATCATCATCCTTGCTCAAAACACCGGGAAATGATTCATCAAGATCGGCAATCACATTCTCTGTCATCCGTTTTAGATAATCTTCTCGATAATACTGGCAATAGAAAGAAGTCATGACCAGTTCGATCACATTGTGCTGATTCAGATGGATAAGATAATTTGGATCCTTGGAAATACGGAGTCTATCGAACATCTCTTTGAAGGAAGAACCTTTGGAATAATCGTTTGCAAGCATGCCAATAGCCATGCTTTTTCCAAACCTTCTCGGGCGGGTCACACAGATGAATTTCTCTTTCGTGTTGAGAGCCGCGTTGGTGATTCTGATGAGATCTGATTTATCGACAAAGACAGTATCGTTCATATACGCTTGAAAATAATCAATTCCATTATTTATGTAGCGTCCCATTGTCAATCACTCCTTGCTTTGGCGATATAATACCATATCTCAATCGTACTTTTTCCATATGCATTTTTTTCTTCTTTCGAAAAGACAGGATGCCGAAGCATCCTGTCGAGTCTTTAGAGTGGCAAGTCCTTCTTTCGGAAGCGAAGGGCACCAGCAATATAGGTGACCAGCGTGATGAGAAGAAGGAAGGCGAGCTTGAAGAAGAATTTTCCATAGTCCTGATCCATGACGGCCAAGGCATCGAAGAGGGAATCCAGCGTCATATAGTTGAAGATATTCATCATATTGATACGGATTGTGCCTGGGATGGCCTTTGTGGCGAAAAGACCCAAGATGGAGCAGATGAAGAAGAAGATGGTGATGCCACCACCGACACCGATAGACTGACTGGTTTTGTTGAAGTGACAGGAAGTGAAGAAGTTGATGCCAGAGATGGCAAGACAGACCATAAAGTTGCCAAGGGCATAAAGACAGATATCTGTGACCGGAAGCGAGGATGCGATATCCGTTGATCCGGCCATGATGCCGATTCCTCTTGTGACAAGGGAGAAGGCAAGAAGGCTGAGAGCCATGACGATTTCAGAGAAGATGAGATAGCTCGCCTGGGTGAAGATGAAGGATTCTCTCTTGATCGGCGTGGACATGGTGAAGGCAAGAGATCCGGTTTCGACTTTTTCGCTGACGAGGGATTTGGCAAGAAGGATGGAATAGACCATCGGAATCAACAGGGCTGCGATACCAAAGGAGACAACACCGACGATGATGCCATAGGTATTCATGTTGCCCATTTCCTTTAAGGATTCATCAACACTGGCAGGAAGCAAGCTCATAACGCCATTGCTGGCTTTGTTCATGCTCAACAAGAGACAATCGATGGTGGA
Organism: Bacteroides uniformis; assembly: GCA_963600815.1. Lineage (GTDB taxonomy): Bacteria > Bacillota_I > Bacilli_A > RFN20 > CAG-288 > Enterosoma. The sequence continues at coordinate 55,017 of CAVCCX010000003.1, forward strand.
ATATTTTTCTTCATTTTCCTTCTGATAGGTTTCGAAGGAGGCGATGGCCGATGTGGCATAGCCATCGACAAGGGAAATCATCTCTTCACCGGACATGGAGGAATTCTCCTTGGTGATTTCTTCGATGGAATAGATTTCGACATCGTTCTTGTCGTTGTAGGTCTTCACCAGAGTCTTCTTTGCTTCCTCAGCGACTTCGCCGAGGACTTTGTTCTTGATGGACGTTTCACTCTTTTCGGAGGAATATTCGCCATTTTCATTCTTTCGGTATTCCTTCATGAAGGAGGCGAGTCTATTACGGATCTGATCAAGGTCGGAAGAAGCTTCTTCCTTGGCCTTGGCGATTTCCTCTTCCGTGTAGTCTTCGCCGGTGAGAGCCTTCTTACGCATCTTCTGAAGCATATTGGAGCTCTTGCCCATCTTTTCGTTTTCCTTGATGAAGACGGAAGGATTGTACGTCTTGACTTCCATCTCCTTCATGATTTCGTTTCCGTTATCCGAATAGGTGCCTGTCGGAACCATTCGAACCGGCCAGCCTAAGTCGCTTGTCTTGTATTCGACAGTGAAGGAAGGAAGATACTGATAGTAGGCAAAGCCTTCTAGGGTATCCATCACATAGTTCTGGGCATTCTTATCGACAATATCCTGACGGATTGTATCATCGGAAACATATTTTTCCTTGTCTTCCTCATATTTCGCAGAAAGATCCGTGACGACATTGTTCAGGAAATCCGCCTGGGTCTCATCGGCAAGGAGAGGAAGAAGGGAGAACGTGGATTCAATTTTGACATTCTTGATGTCCTGATTCTCATCCTTGACCTTCTTCATGGTCGAAGAGAAGATATCCTGTACCTTTTCCTTGGTTTCTCCCGTGAGGGAATAGGTCTCGATCACTTCGTCGGATAAGACGGAAGGGATAACGGTCTTGAGGATATCACTGGTGGATTTGCTTGTGTCTTCCATATAGACATCGAAGTAGGAGGAGATGATACTCTTGGAGAGCTTCTTTTCGGTGTCGCTCATCGAAGCATTGTCGATAGTGGTGTTGACGACACTCATGGTGGTATTCTTGGCGGTGGTCTTCTTTGTGTTCTCATCGCCCGAGGTCAGACGGTACGTGACATTGTAGAGAGTCTTCGCAGTGGAGATGGAGCTATTCAGAGTCGAATCATCGACTAAGGAGACTTCCTTTTCGAAGACGGACTGCGCTTCGGTATCCTTGTCGAGGAAAAGCTGATAGGCTTCGCTCGTATTCTTATAGGAAGAATAAAGAGAGATTGTCGAACTCTTGATGGTATTTTCATAATCGGCATTCTCGAAGAGATCCTTCAGGGCAGTCGAAGTGGAATTGATGTGGAGGGTGGAAAGAATGGCGATGATGATGACCATGATGATGCCATTTCCAACAGAGACGATGGCTAACCCCATTCGATTCGAATGGAGCGCTTCCCTGAATAACGGCTTAGAGAAGAGTCTTCCTCTTTTTGCCTGGGTGGCATTGCCTCTGGATGGCGGAAGCGCCATTTCGATTTCGCCATTGTTCATAGCCGAGATCGGTGCACTGTATGTCTTTTTCTTTTTATTGAGCATTTTCTTTTTCTCCTTTCTGATTCTTTCTTCTTTCATCGAAGTAGTTTGTCAGATTGTATTTCATTTCCGAGATGAATTTGACCTTGTATTTCTCCAGTTCATTCAGAAGAAGCGGAATCTCTTCCTTCTTCTCACGGATGACGACCTGAAGGTATTGCTTCTTCATGCGGAGGATATTGTCTTTTCCTTGGATGAAGGATTGGAAGTCTTCTTCATTTTCGAATTCGATCTTGTAGTCTCGACAGTCGCGGTTTTTCACCTTTTCGACATCGGCTTCATCGACGATTTTTCCGCCCGAGAGATAGAGAACATGGTCGCAGACTCTTTCGAGTTCCTCGATCGTATTCGAAGTCATAAGGATGCTTGCGCCTCTTTCCTTCTGCTCGAGGATGAGCTTGAGAAGTTCATCACGCATGAGAGGATCAAGACCGATGGAAGGCTCATCCATGATGAGGATTGGGGCCTTGAGCATCATCGCCGCGACGATGCTTGTCTTCTGCTTCATGCCCTTGCTCATTCTTTTTGGATACGCACGGATATCGAGTTGCATTCTCTTGATGATCGTATCGGCATAGGCGAAGTCCGAATCCTTCATGCCAAGGTTTCTTCCATAGTCATGGAGGAATTCATTTCCGCTTTTGACATCCGGGAAATTGATTTCCCCAGGGATATAGCCGATATAGGGCTTCGTTAACGATGCATCCCTGGTGGCATCGAAATTGTAGATGCGGATTCTCCCGCCGTCTGGCTTGATGAAGCCCATGATCTGACGAAGAAGGGTGGTTTTTCCAGCTCCGTTTTCTCCAACGATGCCGACGCTTTCGCCTTCCTTGATCTGGAAAGTGATATCAAAGTCACCTCTTCCCTGGCCATAATCCTTGGTGATATGTTCCACTGAGATGACAGTCTTTTTTTCGCTCATTTTACACCTCCATAGGTCTTGTCTTCCTTATAGAAGGACATGAAGTAGTCTTCCAGTGTCTCCTTCTTTTCGGACATATCGCATAAATCCGTTCTTGGAAGAAGAGAGAGGAAGCGATTGGTCGCCTTTTCATCGACGAAGCAGGAGAAGCGATTCTCATTGATGGAGGAATCCTGAACGGAGAACCCTTCCATGCCGAGATAGTTCTTGCTGGCTTCCTTGATTTCCTTATTCTTATAGGTAAGATGGTATTGCTTGATCGTCTTATGCTTGAGGTCATCGGCTAAGAAGTTGGAAACGATCTTTCCATCCTTGATGACCGCGATTCGATCGCAGCAGCTATCGACTTCCGAGAAGATATGGCTGGAAAGAAGAATCGTCTTCTTTCTCTTCTTCTCTTCTTCGACAAGAAGGACGAAGCGTTCCTGCATCTCCGGGTCGAGGCCGCTGGAAGGTTCATCCATGATGATGATATCCGGGTCGCTCATGAAGGCGCAGATGATGGCTGTCTTTCTTTTCATGCCGAGAGACATTTCCTTGCAGTAGAGATTCGGGTCGAATTCGAAGTACTGCATAAGATAGTTCAGGAATGTGTCATCCTTGAGTCCTTTGAGCTGTTTCTGTTCCTCGATGACTTCTCCACCTTTCAGAGAAAGAGGAAGAGCGACTTCACCGGGAATATAGCTGACACCCTGCATGATTTTATCTCGCTCACTTAGGGAATTTTTTCCATTGAGAACGGTTTTTCCGCTGTCTGGAATCGAGAAGCCCATCAGATGACGGATGGTGGTGGATTTTCCAGCCCCGTTGGGGCCTAAAAATCCAAAGCATTCTCCCTTGTCGACATGGAATGTGACATCAAAGACACCTCTACCCTGTCCATAGTCTTTGGTGAGATGGTCGATTTCGATGATTGGATTCATGATTTTTCGCCTCCTATTCCGTTATTGCGCTTAAGCACAATAACTCAACGCGAAATATAATAGTATGTTTTACTTCCAATATCAATACTTTTGTGATAAAATTTTTCAGCAACCAAAAATTCACCAGGAGACGTACTATGAATACAAATGAAAATAAAGAAGATATCCGTGTCATCCGAACAAAGAGGGATTTAGCCAATGCGCTTGAGGAACTTCTCGAGGAGAAGAATATCCAGGATATCCAGATCAAGGACATCACGGACAGAGCCATGATTTCCAAGAACACGTTCTACAACAATTTCAATGACAAGAATGAGCTTCTCATCTATCTCTTCCAAAGATATGAGAATAAATTGATCAAGGAAGTGAAACCCATCTTAGAAAAGACCTTTGTCCTGACCAAGCTCTTCAACTTCAAGAAAGCCATCGAAATCATCGTGCATTTCTTCTATTCGACGGATATTCCTTTTTCCAAGATCATCCAGAATGATCATGACCGGGTTCTCTTCTATGCCCTAAATGTCTTCATTCAGGATGTCTTCAAGAGCATGAATACACACTATGAGAATTTCCTCAACCACAAGGTGGATGATAAGATCTCCATCCTCTATTTCTCCGGTGCGTTCTCTTCCCTCATCTATTTTGCCTATCAGAACAATCTTTCCATCCCTGAAAAGGATATGGTCTATGATATCCTGAGACTCTCCTATGCCGCTGTCGAATAATATAAATATATAGAAAGGATCTATTATGAGAAAATTCGAGATTGCCAAAGGCTATGAAGATAAGAATGTCATTCTTCCAAAAAGAGGATCGAAATATTCCGCTGGCTATGATTTCTTCTCCTTGGAGGAATATACCCTTCATCCAAAGGAAGTCCATCTCTTCCCGACCGGTGTGAAGGCAAGGATGAATGAAGATGAGGTTCTTCTTCTTGTTGTCAGATCCTCCATCGGCATCAAGAAAGAACTCTCGCTTGCCAATCAGGTCGGTGTAATTGACTCCGACTATTACGAAAATGAAAAAAATGATGGTCACATCCTCATTGCCCTCAGAAATGAAAGCGAGAAGGATGTCACCATCAACAAGGAAGAAAGAATCGCACAGGGTCTTTTCATCCATTATCTCACCACAGATGATGATAAAACGGAAGAAACAAGAACCGGTGGTATCGGAAGCACTGGACACTAAGAAGAGAGGGCTAAAAAGAGAGCCTCTCTTCTTTTCTTTTGAAGACAAATTTAGATGAACTGATCGGATTCGAAGATGTAGACGAAACGGTTTTCTTTGAGACAGAGATGTTTGTCTTATTCGTGTCAGTCCAACTCCATTCATAATAATCACCGGATGTCTCTTTTCCATTGCCCGTATAATAGGCAAGTTTTGCAATACTAGATCCAGAACTATTGATTTTTACCCATATAGGAGTATCTCCAGGGAAATCATAATACTTTCTTCCATTTGCAAAACAAATATAGGCATCACCGGATGAGGAGAATTGTGATAATCCTGAAACAAGCATGTAATTCGAAGTCGACATATTGAAGTTCGAAGGAAGAACAATATACTTCAATACACTATCGGATGAAAAAACATTTTCGCCATATGTCAGGCTTCCGGTCGTATCCTGCGAGAATAAGGTAAGACTCGTACAGCCAGAGAAGACACTGCTTCCAAGAGAAAGCTCACCTGTGTATTCTGATTTTACAATCGTGATGGCACTGCAATTGGAAAATGCACTATTTCCGATCGAAGCAATACTCGAGGAAAGATAAACAACATTCGTGTTGCTGCTTGATGAACCAACAGTCGTCAATGAAGTCGAGCCACTGAAACAGGATTCACCAATCGAAGTGATACTCGTCGGATACAAAACGGATTTCAAGGAAGTACAATTCGAAAAGCCATTCAGGATCGTCAATTTCGAACAGGAAGACAAATCAACTTTTGTCAATGCTGTTGAATCAAAAGCTTTATTTCCAATATTCGTAATCGAAGAACCCCAAGACACGCTTCTCAAAGATGTACAGCCAGAAAAACTATTATTTCCTATATAATTGCCCATAGTTGAGTTTTCGCAGAATTTGATTTCGCTAAGGCTCGTGCAATTTTGAAATATAGACCCACTTCCCCAACTGATTTGATCATTATTGCCTGTATCATCCATATTGACCAATTTTCCGAGCCAAACCGGACGAGACGAAAAATCCAATGCTTTAATAGGGCATCCAGAAAAAACCGAAGATGACATATATAAAGGAGTGCTTGATTCCTTCACTTCTATTTCAGATAAGCTTGAGCATCCAGAAAAAACACTCGTCCACATTTTTATATCGATATCTTCAATAATCATTTTTTTCAATCCTGAGCAATTACTGAAAGCATAGTCGCCAAGCGAAATCCTTTTTCGATTCTCTAAGGTCAAAGTATTTCCCAATGATGTACAATTCCGGAAACAATTGTTTCCTATATGTAAATCGCTCTTTGAATTAGTAATAATGATTGACTTTAAATTTATGCAATTTTCAAATACATTATTATTTAGTTTCGTTTCATTGCGATCTGGCAAAGTCAACGTTGTCAAATTAAAACATCCTCCAAATGCATAGCCTTCGATTGTCAATGTAGCAGTTGAAGAATCCTCGATGACAAGAGAGGTTAACCCCTTTGAATTTTGAAAAGCCATCGATTGAATTGTCAAATTATTCGTGGAAGCTTTAAATTTAATTGATTGAAGGTTTGATTTAAAATTTCCATCAAATGCTTGATATCCAATGAATTCAATCGAACTTGGGAACTCCAATTCGGTAAATGCACACCCCCAAAAAGCGATGTTCTCAATTCTTGTCAACCTTTCCGGAAAAGTAACTTTGGATAAATTATCACAGTTATCAAAACAACGCTCAGAAATACTTGTCAAAGTACTGCCGGATTCGAATTCGACAGTTCTTAGATTGTTACAATCATGAAAGGCATTGACGCCTAAACTATTAACACTTTTGGGAATTACAAAAACGTTCGTATCCTTTGTCTTGCTCGTCAAACCAGAGAATTCGAAACATTGAGTTCCAATACTATTCAATGTGTTTGGCAAAGCCAAATATTTCAAACTTAAAGTTGATTGGAAAGCACACTGTCCAAGACTTTCAGCAGATGAAATTGTCAAATTAGAAAGATTTGAACAGGAAGCGAAGGCATAGTCACCAATCATTGTTGCAGATGGACAATTTGCTTTTTCTAATTTATTGCAATTTTGAAAAGCACTATTACCTATATTTGTTGTTTTGGCACAATCCAGTGTCGTCAAATTAGAATTATTATAAAACGCCTTTTCATTAATGTCCTTTACATTGGAGCAGGTGACAGATTTTAAATTACTATTTTGATAGAAAGCCATTTTTCCAACAGTCTCTATACTGCCCAGATTGACTTCGGTCAGGAAGCTGCAATTATAGAAAGCCTGTTCATTGATGGTTTTATAGCCAGTGTAATTTGTATCGTTTGCAGTTGCCCCGCCAAAATCAAGAACACCAGTTTTTTCTTCCTTATTCGTCCAATCAGTACCCGCTTCATTTGTCTCAACTTGAAGAACAAGACCAGTAGCCGGAACAGTGATTCCAGTTAAGAAGTTTCTAGGAATGACACCATTTCCTTTTCCATATGGAATACGAATTGTTTTTATATTGCTCTTCATGAAAGCACCATCCGGTATCGTCAAATTTCCTTGCTCATCCAACTTGAGTTTCAAGACCATCGATGAATTGAAATTCGTTTCCAATGGGCTTGCGTTATTCACTAAATTATTGACGAGTGTTCCCATCAGCAAACCGAGTCGGATCTTATCTTGACTGCAATAGCCTGTGAAAAGAGTTTGGGCAATCACAGAGCCATACGAATCCGACGAATAGTTTGATCCAGAAATCGTCAGTTCTTCGATCCATCCAACCGTCTTGAAGGCCCCGAAGTGGAATTTGCCTGTCGTCGAAGAAAAAGAGAAATCTTTCTTCGACCCACTGTATCCAGGAAATACCACCCAGACATTATTGTTTGCATCCAATAGGGAATTGCTATTATCCGATAGTTTCAGCACAGATGAACTTGCAGTCGTCAATGTGATGGAACTTAAATTCGGGCAATTCAAGAAAGGAGAAGGTTTTGAATAGTCCGTTTGAATCGATGAACCATTTTCCGTGAAAGAACAATTCGAATTCAAGGAAGCAATATTGCTGATTCCCGTGAATGCAAAAGCAAGATACCCGATGCTTTCCAAAGAAGAAGGCATATCTAATGTTCCCTCCAATCCAACACAGCGGAAAAAGGCATAATCTCCAATCTTTTTAATCGAAGAAGGAAGAGTCAAACTCGATAAAGTATAGACATTCGAAACAGCATCCTTATTCTTAGTATAACTATCCGAATGGGCAAATGCGTATTTGCCAATTTCATCAATCGTATAATTCGTGTTGTTGAAACTGATTTTTTTAGGAACACTGACTGTTTTTTTATTATTCGCATCTGTACTCGTGTCCGTCGCATCGAAATGATATTTCGTAACACTGGCTGTCGAATCAATCGGATTCAAAAGATATGAGAAATCACCATTGTCATATAGAATCGAACTCGATGTCGCGACGACATAATCAGAAAGAGTCACACCTGTATAGGACGGTATTTCACAGCTAAAATTGAATTTCGTGGCAGCGACCATATTCACGTATAAGTAATCCTGTTTGGAATTGTTTACCTTTTCATTAAAAACAAGAGATTCAGATAAATCAAGTTTCGAAGTTCCGCCATAATAGATAACAGCTCTATATTGTCCATTGAACAGATTTGTTTTACTCTTATCATTCACTTTTACTCCATTTGGCAAATAGACAGTCTGAAGCAATGGATAAGCAGAATAATCAAGTTCATCCACAGAAAAACATTTTTCGAATAAAGTAACATTCTTATAGCCAGTCGAAACCTTTCGATCTTCAATAATCACTTTCTGCAAGTTTTTACAATTCATGAAAGCTTCTGAATTGATCGACAATTCAATTGCACTCGACGAACCATTCGGATAGCCATTGATTTTCAATGAACGAATACACAAAGAACCTTTGAACGCATTAGAAGCTATGTCCTTTGTACCTTTTGGGAAAATTAGATCATTCGTGGCAATTGAAACATTGGAGCCCAGATTTTCAAATGCAGATTGACCAATCGTCAATACTGCGTCTTCGTTATTCGCATCTCTTTCTTCCATCGTAAAAGTACTGACATAGGTATAACCAGTAAACGCATCCTCTCCGATGGACTGAAGATTTCCAGGCAACTTAAGTGTGATAAATTTTATCTTATCTGTTCTATCTGTGTTTGTGACAAATCCATTCTTTCCAAACGCAGTCTCTCCAATCGATTTGAGGGAAGTCAAGCCAGACAAATCAATTGCCTGTTCAACACTCGTCGTTGAACTGTCATAACAATTGTTTCCACTCATGCATCCGATATAAGTGAGGCTTTTATAATCTGAATTGAAAAATCTATCTGGAATTGCAGTCAAGGATTTAGGGAAGTAAATTCTTTTTATCTTCTTTTGGTAGTCACTGATGCAATCCGCATCGATTGTTGTGACAGCAGTCGAATTGATTTTATCCGGGAAAGCCATGATTCCGTCAGAAGAAAGATTTCCGATATATTTCAGAATGTTGATTCCACTATCCGTCAGTTCGTATAACCATGTGCCATTGGCATAGACATCACCGCTTGTAAACTCATATTTATACTTTTCCGTTGAAAAATCGCTCTTGCGATCAAAAGAAGTATAAGAATTCTGGAAACTTGTATAAGTATCATTACTTGTCGATGCCTGGAACGTCATCTTTGAGTCGCAGTTCGCAAAGGCAAAGTCTCCAATGCTGCCATCAAAAGTATTATTCGTCTTTGAAAATAGACTGCTTGGAAGATAAACCTTGCTTAAGTTACTGCAGGCATTAAAGGCTCTTTCTCCGATATTCTTCAAGCCTCCCAAAAAGGCGACAGTCGATAGACTGCTGCAGTATTCAAATGCTTCTTCTTTGATTGTCATCAATGAATTCGAGAAGGTGATGGATTCCAGATTACTGCATTTCGCAAAACAGAAATCTGGAATTTCCTTCAATGCCGATTTTGTTGAGGTCGTTTCAGTTGTCGATTCTGTTGTCGTTGTATCACAGACTCCCAACGAACTTGGATTCTCGGCATCCAGGAAATTGAGGGTCTTGATATTCGTCTTAAAGAAAGCGGCTGTTCCCATCTTTTCGACTGTATAAGGAATATCGAGATCTTTGTTCGAAAAAGTCGTACAGAAAAATGCTTCATAGTCGATGACTTGGATGGAGGTAGGAATTGTCACTGTGATATTGCTTTTCTTTGCAAAACCAGAACGATAGATGCCGATGACCTCTTTGCTGTTGTATGTCGAAGGAATCGTATAGCTTCCACCATCCACATTTTCTTTGAGGCTGACAGCATATTTCCCATCATATTGCTCATCGGTATTGGAAATCAGATAATAATCAAAATTATCATTTTCTGTACGATAATCATTGTCCAATACGCCATTAAGAAGATATTTTGTCGGTATTTTCTCGATATAGTCGTGTTCTTCGATCACTTTGAGAGAGAAGACTCCAAAAAGTGTGAGCAGAAGGGATGCGGTGATGATTTTCATGCTTTTCTTCATATTCTATCCTCCTATATTAGGCATATGTGATTTTCGAATCCCTTGTCGTCGTTCCAAAGAGATTGATGGTCGCATTGCTCGATTTGATATTATCGACATCAAGATGACCATAGTTGGTGATGACCATCGATGAAATCGAACCCAAATCCGAATTCATGCCAATTGTGAAATCAAACTGTGAATTCGTTTCATCATAAGTCATATTCAATTCGAATTTCTTCTTATCGGCATTATTCTTCGAGGATGCCAAAAAATGAGAGACATTTCCGGAATCGAAAATGATATAGAGACGATTCTTCTTCAGATCTTCTGTTGCTGATAAAACAGAGGTCGTACTATCAAGAGAGAAGAACGTCTTTCCTTCCTCTGGTGTTGCCGTCTTGATGAAATCCATATTCTCGACAAGGTTGATTTTTGAATAGACATTGGCAGCCAAGGAGATATCGCCCTCATCCTGTCCCTGGGCACAGATATAGAAAACATGAGCACTGCCTAAAGCAGATCCAAGACAGTATCTTCCTTTTGGAAGTTTGAATGTATGAGCAAAAATCGGATTGGAAATATAGTAGGAATCTGCCGATGTGTCGACAAGAATGGAAGAATTATTGGAAGATGTGACTTCTTCCGTCGCTTCAAAATAGTCCGACCCTAGTTTCTTTCTTCCGATTCGGCCAATTGAATCACTCTTATATTCATAGAAAGAAATTGCCTTATTCGCAGGAAGAGCCATCGCATAGTCCGGATTTTGCCAAGTTAACGCTTTTCCGTTCGAATCACAGGGAACCGGTGGGTTTCCTGAAGAAGCGATTGTCAGATTATCAGGCAGCTTATACACACCCAGCATGGACCCTTTGCTGTAGACATTATTGTCATTCTCATAATTGCTAGCCAGAATCGTGACATTGGCCATATCTGTCTTGATTTCAAAATTGATGGAATTGGAGACAACATAGGAAGTCTGGCCAGTATATACCGTTCCCTCACTTGTGACTGAATCATCCTGACCAAAGACATACATGTCTCCAGAATTGTCTAACTTAAAATTCGTCGTCAATTCCGTGATATTCTGTTTCTTCTTATTCTTGATCATCAATCCGAATTGACTCGAGCCAACTGGAATGGAGTCACCATTCTCATCGACAAGAATATGTGAAAAATAGTTGTTGAGGAATTTTCCGCCGATTGAATTCGCATTCAGATCAGAGAAATAGAAACTGCTTCGATCTGATTTCAGTTGGAAACGGAAAAGATAATTGTAATAGGCTTCATAGACATCCATCGAACTGACCGTCGATTCTTCTGGCATATGATATCCAGGTGAATAATAGTCACTGACTTTCTCAGGGCTTGTCAGCGTATCCGAAATCGAACTGAAAACATCCGAATTGTTCCCATAGATAGTCGAGATATTCTCTTTCTTATATTCATAAGTCGAATAGAAGATATTGCTCGCATCATAGAAGTCAACCATCGACGTTCCCTGGGAAGATGGGAATTTCGATTTGACGATGGTCGACATTTTGATTCTGTTATATTTATTGCTCCCTGTGCCACCTTCGGCATAATCAGTCGCAATCGTAAAGACGCCCAAGCCTCGATTATGGGTTTCATCATCCTTGACAACTTTTTTCCCAATCAGTGCGATGGAATTCTGAGCATCTGTGTACCTCGTCCTATCTGCAACGCTTCCATCATAACGAAGATAATCCATATATTGATTATCGTTTTCAGCAGTATAAGTGTAATAGGTATTGCTGCCCGCCTTAATCGAGCTGAACTTCGAGTCTCCGACAATCGACGTATAGATATCCGTGAAATCCAAGACACCGACATCCTTGCCGGTCGTTGCGATATTTCCTTTGGCCGTCGTCGAAGCAGAGTTATTGACACTCGGACCGATCAGTCCGATGAATCCCGTCATGGAATTCTGACTGACAGCCGTATTCTGATTATTCGAATTCATCTTGAAGTATCCATTATGGACATAGACATTCTTGCAGCTTCCATCGCAGTGTCCGATGACAAGGCCCATATTGTTCTCATGCTGTGTCTCTCGAGGCTGGACATACATGGTGATGAACTTGGAATCCTTGAGCAGTTTCTCAAAAGAGATATTCAAAGCCGCCACGACCTTTGAATGACAGATGCTTGAAGAATCGACATAGTTGGCGACCAAAGAGACAGTCATGGATAAGGTCAGAGGGTAGACGATATCGGTTACTGTTGTCGAGCCATCTAAATTCCCTTCCTTATACGAATCGAAATAGGAGAAGATATCCGTCAAATCCGTTGATTTTTCATTATATTCATTCAGTGTCAGTGTTTCTGTTCCATTCTTCGCTGTCGCCTTGGTAAAGAAGACATCACTCGAAAGAAGCGTATAGGTAAATGAATCATTCTCTTTTGTTTCGACACCAAAATCGATGGTCGGCATTTTGTAGTAGTATTTCGAACCATCTGCAGTCGCATCTGGATAATAGATATCAAAGGAAACTTTGTTCGTCGAATCACCAGTCATACCATCCGTGATCTTGCTATTTCCATTGTCATCATATCCATAGACGACTTTATGTGTTTCGTCATCCTGTTTGACTGTGAAAGAAGATCTTTTCTTCAAGGCAAGATCACTTTCTGAACTATAAAGGCCTGATAAGTCAGAAGAATAGCCATCATTCTTGATGGTCACTTCATCGAGAATGAAATTCTCGATAAGGGATCTTGAAGCCGTATAGCCAAATAGACCACTGTCTTCCAAAGAGGCATCGACGGTGAGATTTTTGATCGTCAATCCATTTCCTTCAAAGACACCATAGAACGGAGTCGCTTCCGAACCGATGCTCGTGATGGTCGTGGTCGCTTCATTACCTTTATACTCATTCATATCCAGAACAGTCGAATATTCATCGGATGTCGAATCACTTTTATAGAATTCGAGAGTTCCATCCCCATCCAGATCATACCCGAGCTGGAAATATTTCTTCTCGGAAAAGACACCCAGTGCCTGAAGATGGCTGAGGTTGTAGAGATGTCTAGGACGGGTGATAACATAGGGATCCTCTTCACTTCCGGTTCCACAATGGAAATAGCTTCTCAGACCGATGGTGCCAAAAGCACCATCCTGGTTCTCGACATATTTCAGATAGGCAGCCAAGCAAAAGAAGGTCGAGAAAAAGAATCCCAATATGGAGAAGACGAGCATGCATGAAAAGAGTATATGATTTCTTTTGGTCATACGCTTTCCTCGCTATCTGATGAACTCTCTTCACTCGAATCAGTAGACGATTCAGCAGAGGAAGAATCTGTCGTTTTATCCTGCGTGATCTGTTTGCAGGAGAAATAGAAAGTGAAATCACGGACCATATCGATTTTCTCTTTTCCGAGGTTTTCCTCTGTGAAGAAATGACTGATTTTCTCAGGATTGTAATCCACTGCGATATAGAGAGTCTGTGTCGTCTCATTCTTTGTCGATGAGAAATTCTTTGTATAGACCGATAAGGAAGTATCCGATGTCTCAGAAAAAGAATATACCTTATTTGTCGTTGTATTCTTATTGTAGGATGCTTTATTCGTCATATCCGTGGGATGGAAATAGAGGAAGGAATTCGTTGCATTAGAGATTGTCTCACTCACACGATAGGTCAGGTAATGGGAGAGGTCGTATTGATCATTTCCATCGATTTGACCATTCTCAGCGGCGATTTCTTTTCTTTTCACATCACATTTCAGAATGAAATCTCTTGTCTGGCTTTTGACTTTCACATCGACCTTGTAGACAAGACAGGTATTCTGATCATAGATAGCTTCTGGATATTTATCAGCCGAATCCTGGCCATTGAGCTTGGCCAATGTCGGATCGAAAAGAGTCATGCCGAGAATAGCAGAATCTTCGCGGCTTTCTTTTTCGATTTTCAGACTCATCGTTTCTGTTGTCGAATCCGCTGTTTTCAGTTCGAAATTGACCATCATGGCTGTTTTCACTTTGTAGGAATGATTGGTAGTATCATATTCGATTCCATTTACCAATGGATTCGAAGAGGAGTAAAGTTCCTGAATCACTCCATTCTGATTGACAATGACAAACTGGCTTCCAGCAGAAAGAGTGACATCCTTCGCTGTGAAGGTCAGGCCATCTGTGCTTGCAGAAAGAATATAGGCATTTGCGAAATCAAAATCACTCACATCGGATAATCCGACAAATGCCCTGTTTCCGACAAGATAATATTTTGTATTCGAACTTGCCGATGGTGTATTCGATACAGTGATCGCATCCGTTGTGAATGTCGGATTCGAATCCGAAAGAACATATTCCTTGACACTTCCATCCTTGGAATAGTCGATGAAGGAATTGCTCTGGGCATAGAATGGATAGACATATCTTTCAGCAGAAACCTTATTGAAGGATATCGACATATCTCCAGAGACAGTATCAAGCTTGCTATTCGGATTGACAACCAAGAACCATGCAAAAGAGGCCACCATGGTGGAAAAAAGAGCAAAGAGTGTCAAAGAGGTCAGAAACACTGTCCTCGTTTTGGATGATAATCTTTTCATGACTAGGACTGTGGAGCGACCAATTCGAATTTCTTCACGTAGAATTTCAGACCTTCATAGCAGTTGGATTCCTCAGAAGAATCATCTTTCTGAACATAGTATTCAATATTGCTGCTTGAAGAATCATTCACAGTCGATGTAGTTTCTTTTTCATAATAGGTCGAAGAAGCATTGCTGAAAAGGATGGTGAAGAAAATCACCTTCGTTTTCGTTGTATCGCCTACTTCACAAGTCACAAAATCTGTTCGCTGGCCTGCTACATTATCTGGAGTCGAAGTGAATTTCGTCTCAAGAGTGGAGTCAGCAAGGAATTCCTTCGATTCCGAAAAATCTCCATCATAGTCATAAATCTGAGCAAACATATCAATGGCATAGGAAAGGCGAAGTCCTGTGTTCTTCTCCTTGACAATCTTCGTTTTACTCACATCCTCATACCATTCATTCAGTCGGAAGGTATAGTTTCCTGTCTTATAGGGAGTGAAGACAATCGCATAGGTCAATTGATGATTCGGCCAGATATCCTTTGTGCAGGTTGGACTCTCTTTTGTTTTTTTCTCTTCGACTTTCGTATAGGCTGTTTTCTCAGAAACACTCAGTTTCTGAACCTCGTATCCAGAGTATTCTTCAAGAGTTTCATTGTAGTTCTTATTCAGGTAATAGAAAGAAGCTTCCTGATGGGGAGGAAGCGTGACTTCAAAGCCATTCGCCAAAACGTCCACTTTTCTGGAGGCTGTGAACCATGCGAATGTGGCGGAAATGCTTGAAGCAAGAATCAGTAATATGCTAAAAGCTGATACGATGATAGAGAAACCCTTATTTGTTCTTTTCATATATACGTCACGAGGTAACTGGCTATCTATATCAGACCCTATAGCTTTGCGTCACTATGTCTCCATAGTTTTGCTATTCACGAAAGAATTTTATAAAAACATAGACTCGAAATCAAGAAAAAAACAAGGAAAAATCCGAAATTTTCTCTTATTTTGCGTTTGTAAAAAAAAAAAAAAAAAAAAAAAAAACGGATTGATTTTCTGCCTGTTGGATTCTTCAGCGAAATCTAGACATTCGTTTCTTTTTGACCATCGGAATGCTGAATAGTCAATTCTGTTTCTTTGTCCTTTCTTTTCTTCATCAAAAAAGGAAACATCCCATTGAAAGACATTTCCTCATTTTCCGAAACGATATTAGAGAGAACGATTCTCTCCGTCATAGAAGACAGCCACAGTTCCAGGACCGACATGAGCACCGGTGACAAGGTCATAGAAGTAGATTTCGATATCTTCGATCCCATTCTCCACGAGCATAGCCTTGAGTTTCTCTGCATCCTCCAAAGCATTGCAGTGGGAGATATAGACCTTTGATTTCTTGTCTGAGATATGTTCGACAACCTGACTCGATAATTTCTTGAGTGCCTTGAGTTTTCCATGGGCAAGAGAGGTGTTCTCGATTTTTCCTTCATCCGATCCATAAAGAAGAGGCTTGATGGATAAAAGCGATGCCATTCTCGCCTTGAGTTTGCTGACTCGTCCGGTGTTGGTAAGATAGATGAGGGAATCGACGACAAACTCGCTGCGGACTTTCTTGGCATAATCCTCCACCTTCTTGGCAAGAGAGGAAAGATCATCATCCACGAGGCTTTCCTGATAGGCATACATCGCGATTTTCCCTTCGCCCAAACCAGCCGTCAGAGAATTGACGACGTAGATATATTCACCATTGTGCTTCTTGTTGAGCTGATTGGCAACCATGAGACAGGTCTGATAGGTTCCCGAGATGCCACCGGCCAAGGAAACATACAGGACTTTGTTTCCCTTTGCGATTTCCTCTTCCATTTTCTCTTCGAACATGCCTGGATTGGGAAGGGAAGTCTTCGGCTTATGCCCTGCCTTCATGAGGTCATAGAACGTCGAGGAGAATTCCTTGACATCGATGTCATCCTGATAGCAGAGATATTTCTTGTCATCGATTTCCACCAGCATGGGAAGAACACTGATGGAAAGATTTTTTTCTTCTAATATATCCTTGAACAGATTGCTGGATGCGTCCGTATAGATCTTGATTGCCATAATAGTGTTGTCCTCCAAAAAATTCGTGCTTTGTATTGTAACATAAGTGAGGAGCGAAAAAAACATTTTGAGAAATGTGGGCCCATAGTATATGATATAAATTTGAAGAACGCAAAAAAATGAACAAAACAATACAGGACGCACTGGATTCTTTTTCGAGGAAAGTGATGACAAAAGAAGAAGTCTCTTCCTCGGAAGTCAGGAATTTCTTGGATGTCATCGCCTCTGAACTGAATTTGCTGCAGATTTACATTGCCGAAACAACCGGCGTGAATACCCAA
Organism: Bacteroides uniformis; assembly: GCA_963600815.1. Lineage (GTDB taxonomy): Bacteria > Bacillota_I > Bacilli_A > RFN20 > CAG-288 > Enterosoma. Next base: position 72,059 of record CAVCCX010000003.1, read on the forward strand.
TTCATCTACTCGTATTCTTCGAGCGGCCCTTTTGAGAACACGGTTTTCTATAACCTTCTCGTCTTCACCGAGGATGATATCGCAAAGTTCATTTCTCTTTTCAAGGATGGGCATGCTTCTATCCTTGGGAAAGAAGTTTCCATGTCGAAGAAAGCCACCGCCGAGGGAAATCTTGCCTATGGCTTCCTCGAAAAAGAAAAATTCTATGGCTTCCTTTCCTTCCAGCCCAACGAAGCGGAAAAGAGAATCTGGACAGATGAAGAAAAAGAAATCATCGAGAAGACGGCCTATGCTATACGTCCGCTTCTACTGAAAAGACAACTCAACGACCGCTTTGCCTATAAGAAGAACATCGTGAAGTCTTCCATCGGTCTTTTCTGGTACTATCCGAAGCTGAAGATTATCATCTTTCCGGAAAATACGATGGAAAAGTTTTCCATCAAGAATTACATCTACCAGAAAGTCCCGGAGACCTTCAGCGAAGACCTCGTCGACACCTCTTTTGTCTCCCAGGTCAATTCCCTCTTCCTTGATTTCGATGAGACAAAGAAAGAGAACGAATGCACCTTCAAGGCCAAAGAAGAAAGCCATGGCTATTATCATCTCTCCTTATCGACCAACCGATTCGATGATGAAGGAAATCCTGTTGAAGTCATGGGTTTCATGGAAAGAAAGGAAGAAAGTTCTGACAAGGAAGAAAAGAATGACTTCCTCAAGCGCTATGAACGGTTCCATGAAATCATCTCCGAAAACAATATCGCAGAATATTATGTCAACCTGATTACAGGTAAGATCACGCCCTTCAAGACGAAATCCGTCTTCAAGGACTGCTTCATCTATTCTGACTATTTCGATGAAGTCATCTCTTACACGGCAGAGCATTTTCTTTCCATCGAAAGCAGGGAAACCTTCCTTTCCACCCTCAACTGCGAATATTTGAGAACCCATCTCAGCCAGAAGAATCCGACCATCTCCATCATATCCACCTTCGTGATCAACCAGGAGAAGAGAAGACTTGAAACGATTATCGTCTTCAACACGAAGTCCCTCTATGAATATGCCAAGGATGTCATGATCTTTGTCCGTGATGTCACGGAGAGCGAATCCTTCGACTATGACAGGCTCACAGGACTCTTGACGCTTTCCCACTTCCTGAAGACGCTTAAGCAGGCGCAGATTGAAAGACAGAATGATCCGAATCTCACCCGAGGGGAAATCATCTATTTCGACTTTGCCGAATTCAAGCTCTATAATTTCGAATACGGCATCAGCATGGGCGACGACTGTCTTGAGCATTTCGCAGACATCCTGAAGAAAATCTACAAGGGCTGCCCGATCTGCCGTTCGAGCGATGACCACTTCATCGTTTATGACCACTATGACGATTCCAAGAAGAACGTCAAGGAAAAAATCATGTCTGTCCTCATGGAATTCGATTCTTTCACCAAAGGAAAACTGAAAGCGAAAGCCGGCTATTGCGCCGTGACAGAAAAACTCTTAGACCCAGCCATTCTCATCGATTGCGCAAAAATGGCTTCTCAATATGCGAAAAAGAATCCGCTTCTCCACTATTCTGAATATGATGAGAAGCTCAGGAATCAGGATGAGAAGAGAAAATATATCTGCGATAGCATCTCTGAGGCGATAAGAAATGGCTATATCAAGGTCTACTATCAGCCGGTCATCACACCTGCTTCATCCTTAGTGGCCTTTGAGGCGCTTTCGAGATGGGAGGATCCGAAATACGGCTTCCTCTCTCCGGCAGATTTCATTCCGGCGCTCGAAGAGAACAATCTGCTCTATATCCTCGACTGCTACATGGTCGAAGCCATCTGCAAAAAAATGAGAGAAGAACTCGATCAGAATCACAAGGTCTATCAGACATCCTTCAATCTCTCAAGAAATGATTTTCTAAGCTGCCGACCTTTAGAGGAAATCGAGAAAGCGCGAAAGAAATATGATATTCCCGCCTCTTTGATTGCCATCGAAATCACCGAATCCGTGATGATCGAGAATCCGGAGATAATCAAGAAATCCATCGCTGAATTCCGCTCCTATGGCTATGAAGTCTGGATGGACGACTTCGGATCCGGATATTCTTCTTTGAACGTCATGAAGGACTTCGATTTCGATGAAATCAAGATCGATATGGGATTCCTCCGCTCCTTCAATGAAAAATCAAAGATCATCATCCGGAATATCATCCATCTTGCGAAAGACCTCTCGTTAAGAACCCTGACCGAAGGTGTCGAAACAAAGGAACATGTCGGCTTCTTATCCGAATGCGGATGCGAAAGAATGCAGGGGTATTTCTATAGCAAGCCGCTTCCCTATGATGAAGTGATGAAAAAACTATCCGATGAAAAAATAAAATTCTAGAAAGGAAAAAAAGAATATGAAAAAGAAAATTCTGACCATTGTCCTCCTCTCTGCCCTCTTATGTTCGTGCAAAACCAATACCTCCTCTTCTTCGCCAATCTCTTCTGGAAGCGAGAGTACGACAAACTCCACTGCCACGCCGATTACTGTCTCAAAAGAACTTAAGGAAAGCAAGGTCTATGTCAATGCCGAAACCTCCTTCAGTCTTCCGACGACCTTCTTCACCGGCTATGAGGATGTTCCGTATGTCAGCATCGACCAATTCTACGAATCGCTCATGAGCAAAGGCATCGCCGAGACGGAAGGTGCCTTTGGTGTCGTCCAGGGAAGTGTCGTCAATACCGCAACAGGCGGATCCATCACTTTCTCTCCAATCGAAAACAGCATCACGAGCGTCGATCTCGATTCGTTTACCAATCTCACCGGCAGTCTGAAGATCACCACGGATATGCTTGGCGTCACCACCAACAAGCTCGCCAAGCTCAATGAGGAGAAATCCTCTTCCACAACCGGCAATGCCATCACCTTCAAGCTGGACAGATACAACATGAAGATGCTTTCCTACAACAACAAGATCTATGTACCATTCTCCATTTTGGAATGCATCTCCCTTTCTCCTGTCTTTGCCCGTTTCGTCTTCAATGGAGAAGACTACTATATGGTCTCGACGGATAGCTTCGTCGATGCGAAGACAAAGGAACTCACCGAATTCGCCAAGAAGTTCGCCCAGGGAAGCCTCATCCAGAAAAAGACGCGTTCGACTGGTTTTGCAAACTATTTCTATTATTCCTATCTCTTCGAGCTGGAAAACTATCATGGCCATTATCCAAGACTGGGAATCGATTCTTTGGATAGCAAGATGCAGGAACTCGGCCTCAAGGAAAAGCTTCTTTCCACCGATAGCGATGTCGCCAATGAGGCTTTTGCCAAATCCCTTTCCCAGATCTTCAGCGATGGCGGACATACCGGATTTGTCCACCGCGGACTTACAAGCGAATATTCCAGCACAACCGATGCGGATTTGCAGAAGAAATACCTTTTGGAATATGACAAGAGACTCATCAAGGAAATGACCGCCTTTGCCACACTCGGAGAGATTTTCCAGGCGAAGGGAGAGAATGTCCCTCTCATTGAATATTCCACCTCTTCCTCGACAGCCATCGTCCACTTCATGAGCTTTGTTGCCCATAATGATCTGACCTTGGAAAATATCGAAGATGATACAACAAGCACCTTTTCGACTTTCTATCATGCCTTCAAGGAATTCCAGGGAAAGACCGGTCTAAAGAATGTCATCTTCGATGTCTCCCTCAATGGTGGCGGTGCGGCAAGTGCCCTAGCTGAAGCCTTGTCCTTCCTCACGGATGATCCGATTGTCATGACGACGACCAATTCCTTGACCAAGAGCGTGGTCAAGCAAGCCGTCAACATCGATAATAATCTCGATGGAAACTTCACCGACAATGACTCCTATGCTGGAAAATACAACTACTACATCCTCACTTCCGAATATTCCTTCTCCTGCGGAAATGCCTTCCCTTGCTTGGCAAAGGAATACGGCTATGCCAAGGTAATCGGAAAACGTTCCGGTGGCGGTGATTGTGCCGTTCTTCCAAGCGTCACCATGGATGGCGGCATCTTCTCGATGTCTTCCAACTATTCCATCACCAGAAAAGATGGAACGAATGTCGATGATGGATGTCCTGTCGATCTGGAAATCGACTATGAGAATTTCTACAACGTCGACAAGCTCGAAACAGAGATTGCCAAAATCAAATAAGATCCGATAGAAAGACTGGCAGAGACTTCGCCAGTCTTTTTTCATGGAATGCAGAATGAAATTTCTTTCCACAATGGAAAGTCTTCAGAATATGATAAAATAATAGAAAGAAAGGCGTTGAAGGCATGGCAGAATATCTAAGCAAAGGCAATGAAATCTTCTTTGATGCACGCGATTCAAAGATATATCCCTTTCATCCGTCGAACTCAAGGTCGACTCCACTCCTGAAGATGCCATATCCCAAATCAAGGAGAATGAATATTTCTCCTCATTGGGTTCTTACAAGGGAAAGGTTCTCCTTCTTGGAATCAGCTATGATTCCAAGACGATGAAGCATGCCTCGAAGGTGGAGATAATCGAAGTATAAAGGAGGCAGCTCTATATGTCACTATATCTAAACAAAGGATATGATAAATTCAACGAATACAAAAGTTCAGCGATTTTCGTTGATAAATCAATGCTGATACAAGAATGCAACCGCGTTTTTGGAACCAGCGAAAAATACATGTGCGTCACCCGTCCGAGAAGATTCGGAAAAACATTGGCTATCTCCATGCTCAACGCCTATTATTCCAAGGGATGTGATTCAAGAGAAATGTTCAAGGATCTGAAGATATCCAAGGAACCTGGTTTTGAAGAACATCTGAACAAGCACAATGTCATCTGGATCGATATGGCTGAACTCTATGCAGACATAGACGATGTAAATCAAATGATTCAGCGACTGAAACACAATATCCTCTTGGATCTAAAAGAGACATTCACAGATATCGATTTGTCAAACAGAACTCTCGGAGAAGCATTCGTTGAAATAAATTCCAAGACAAAGGAAAGATTCATTTTCCTCATCGATGAATGGGATGTCATCTATCGTGAAGAAGAACACAACACAATGCTTTGTGAGGAATACACGAAGCTTTTGAGAGGATTGTTCAAGTCCTCTGGTGTTTCTTCATGCATCGACTTAGTCTACATGACAGGCATTCTTCCCATCCGTAGATATACCACCCAATCCACACTGAATATGTTCAAGGAATACAACATGTTGGATGCGCAAGAACTCACAGAATTCGTCGGCTTCACTGAAGAGGAGGTCAAAGGTCTTTGTACTCAATACCATCGTGATTTCGATGAAATCAAGAACTGGTATGATGGATATCATCTCAATGGCATCGAAATCTACAACCCGAGATCCGTCGTCGAGGCAATATCCGAAGGGAAATGTGAGGGCTATTGGACACACACATCGGCAACAGAAGCTGTCATGGACTACATGAACTATGATCATGGCGTCCTAAAGGATACCATCGCAAAGCTGATTGCCGATGAAAGAATCAAGGTCAATGTGGAAAGATTCACCAACGATCTCACGAAGGTGAACTCAACAGATGCTGCACTGACGGTTTTGATTCACCTCGGCTATCTAGCCTATGATGAAGAAAGTGAATCCTGCTATATTCCAAACTATGAAATCAAACAGGAATTCGCCCAGGGAATGCAGGATTTGCATTGGGATGAACTCTACAATCCGATCGAGAACTCTGAAAAGCTCTATAATGAGACCCTCAAGGGAAATACAAACTTCATCAATGAGACATTGGACAAGAACCATGCTGATTTGGCCAGTCCGTTCAACAAGAACAAGGAAGATATTTTAGGTGTCATCGTACTGA
>CAVCCX010000004.1:0-74739 GCA_963600815.1 Bacteroides uniformis
ACAAATGCAAAGAGGAAGGCATCAAAATCGGCGAAGAAAAAGGGATTAGAATCGGAGAAGAAAAAGGCAGAAAAGAAGGCCTGGAGGAAGGCGTGAAAGCCGGCAAAGAAGAAGGATTGAAGTTAGGCAAGGAAGAAGGTATGAAAATCGGCGAAGAAAAAGCCAATGAAGAATGCTGTCTATCCCTTCTGAAGGAAGGAACCTTCCCCGAGGAGAAGATCGCTCTTCTTCTCAAGATGTCTTTGGAAAGAGTACAGGAACTCAAGAGGACAATTCAGGCATAACGAAAATGAAAGCTTTCTAGAATACTTTGTTTCATTTCACTCTATCTTTCTTTTCTTTAGGCAATAGTTTTTTTGAGAATCGGCAACGACTTCATATTCGTATCCACCTTCGCCAATCTTGCCTAGGACATCCTGGCGATGGCTCCATTTCTCGGGCCAGAAATGATTCAAAAGTGTATTGTCATGATAGACACTTAGTCGGCCAAGACTTTCTGTCTCTTCGTCAACAGGAAACGGGATATCATTCAATGTCATGCTGAAGGAGATGTATCCATAAAGATCGATTCGGTTTCTTGGAATCAGGATGATGGCATCCTTTCCATCCTCGATTCCTTCGATATGGAGAGAATAGTCTCCTTCTGGATAATAATGGGAAGAACCAGAAAAATAGAGATTGATATTGCTATTCTCTCTTGAGAGCATAATGGTATCCATGGAGAAGAGGTCCGAATTGAAGGAGAGGGAATAATAGATGTATTTTCCGACTTTATATCCGCGGAAGACATAGATATCTCCCTTGAAGGAAACACCCTGTAGGTCGGAATGATTGGAGAGATTTCTTGAGGTAATATTTTCGACGATGTTTTCCTGATTGGATAAATCATAGCTCACATAGATGGTATAAGGATCGCTTATTTGCTTTAGGATATCATCGACACGAAGCGAGACATCGAAATTTCCTTTTGGCAGAACATCGCTTGCCTTTGTGGTGCTTCCTTGAAGAATTAGCTTTAGATTCTCGTGTTCATTGTATCCTTTAAGATGAAAATGGAGTTCCTGATTTCTCTCTATCTTGACGACTTCATAGTTCATCGAAGAAAAGGATGTCTTTTTTTCGTCCTCCTTGCGATAGCATATCTTCAGATTGCTGTCGTATTCCTCAAAGGCGTAGACATAGTTGATACGATCATCTTTCTTCCATGTAAGCGTGTCATAATAACTCGAAGAAGGAATCTCACGGATATCCACAGCGATTCTCTTATCGGCATTTTTCTTGTCCAAGATAAAATTGATGTTATACCATACATCTGAATAACTTAATGAATAAAGAAGAAAGGAGACTTCGAAAAAGTTATCCTTTATGACCAATTCAGCTTCGAATGATTCTTTTTTCTCTTCCTGATTGCAGTCGATTGTCAGGACTGGATTTTCTGTGGGTGTTCCTTTTTTCAGTTTTCCTTTTATTGAAAGAATCGGCATGTTTTCATTCCTGAGAAAAAGGACAGAAGAATAACTGAGAATCGGTTCTTCTGTTTCTGTGGTGGCATCCGTCGAGTCTGAGGGACTTGACGATGCCTTCGTTTTTGATGAGCAGGAGAAGAGAGAAAGGAGGATGAAGAATAGAAACAATATCTTTTTCATGATTCTATTTTAGCGGAATTCTTTTGTATGGTAAACCCAATCATGGATGTTGCTTCCAATTCATAGGAATATTCTTTTTTCTGATAGGATAAAGAGAAAGGAATCTTCTTGTTGGTGGGATTGGTGATGACAAAGCCATATCCTTCCTTTTCTTCAAAGGCGGAGAAAAGAAGAGAGGAATCGCTTTGGCTTGTTTCGAGCCGGTAGACATGGTTTTCCTCGCTGCAATGAAGAATCCTCGAAAAGATGCTCAACCCATAGAATCCGGAACGTTTCTGGATTTTGATTGTGCCATCTTCATTTTCGCTCAGATCAAGAAGTCCATAGCAGGTTGAATACTGACCCATGCAAGGGCCTCCGTTCTGATCGAGACAGAGATTCCAATAGATGGTTCCGCTTAGTCCGCTGTTGATGGCTTCCTGGGTCGTGTTTTTTGCCATATACATGAGATTCTCAGAGAATGTGCTGCCACTATCCCATTCGGTGATTTCATTCATATAGATTTTCTTATCGGGATAAAGTTCTGATAATTTCTTTGTTCCTTCTGGAAGGGGCTCTTTCCCGTACCCATGAATGCCGATCGAGTCAAAGCAGGACATTGTTTCCTCATCCTGAAATTCTTTTTTAAGATAGTCGTACAGGGTTTCCTCGACGTTGTGATCATAGGCGAGAAGCTTTGTGGACTCAGGAAGAATAGAAGAAAGTCTTTTTGCGATTCTTTTGGCCTGAATCGGGGTGAGAATCATGCATGGATAATCTGCGGAGTTGAACGTCGCTTCATTCTGTAGGGAGAGATAATGGATAGGGATTCCAAGTTCTTGGTATTTTTCGACGAAAAGAGCGAGATAGTCACTATAAAGACTGAGGAATTCATCTTTGAGATAGCCGCCGCAGAGTTTTGGACCATTTATATCTTTTGAAGAGACTTTGGAATCTTTTTTCATGAACGCCGGTGCGGACCAGGGAGCAGCGATGATTCTTAGATCCATCCGAATTGCAAGAACTTCCTCGAGAACCTGGATGAGTTCTCTGTCGTGTTCGAGAGTGAAATCCTTCAAGGGGTCACTTGCATCCGAGAAACTGTCCAGACATGTAAAAAAATGTTCTTCGCTATGGAAATCCGAGGAACCGATTGGAATGCGTAGGCAATTGAATCCATTCGTCAGGAAGATATCTTTAAGAAATTCCTTTCTTTTCTCTTCGTCTTTGATTTTGAGAATCTGATGCGCAGAGGAATGGGTCAATGCTCCACCAAAAAGGTCGACCTCTTGTTTCCTTTGTTCGGGAAAGAAAGAGAGTGCGACTTTCCCTTCATCTGCAACGGAATTCATGAGGCTTATCGGCTTCAGATAACTGTTTTCTTTTTCACTGAGAAGAAAGGCTTCTTCCTTGAATTCGGCATCTGATAAACTGCTTATGGAAGTGGACGTCGGATATGTTTGACAAGCACAGAGCAGAAAAGAAAACAGGAAAAGGAAAAATTTATTTTTCATATTTTTTTATGAAATGAGAATGCTACCAAATGATAGCATTCTCATTATGGATGATAGGGGCTTATTCCGCTGGCGTGATGGCGGTTTTTTCGAGTCGATATTGAGCATCTCCCCAGCTTTGCTTGACCCTTCCAACAGAGTAGTTGTATCCATTGTAGCTCACAGGGGTGACATCGACATTATAGGCCCAATCACTTGGCCAGAATTCATAGCTTGTTCCTGCGGCGGAAAGCTTGAACATATATTTCGTATCGCCTTCTGAGACGGTTTCATAGATTGGAGCATTTGTCACATCGAGCGTGAATTTCAGATAGCCGTTTCCATTGACTGTTTCAGTGACGGATTTTGTGAACTCTGTGGAATCGAGCTCAAAGGAAAGATTCGTCAAATCAGTTCCCTTTCTGAAGGCGGAATAGATAGTCATATTGACTTTGTCATTGACGTTTTCGAGTTCAACAGCACCGACTTCGAATGTGTCATTCGTATTGGCTCTTAAGGAGATGTTTCCCTTCTTATCGGTATGGAAACCATAGATTGTCGTCGATGTCGAACCAAGAAGCGGATGCTTGTCCTCTAAATCATCCAACTTGATGTTGATGCTCTTGTCGTTGTTATCGGAATCGGTATAGGATAAGGATAGAGGGATGTCGACCTTGTGTTCGATGGCGGGCATTTCAATATCGGCTGTGAAATTTTCACCTGTCACGGTCGCATTGGCCTGGCTTGTTCCGACATGGATTGTCGGTACGCCTGTGGTATATTTGTATTTTCCGCTGACACGAAGAAGCATCTTCTCTTCTTCGTCTGTTCCTTTTCGGATGTATTGCAGATTCGTCACCTTGACATTCTCATCCTGAGGAAGCTCCGGAGCGACAAGAACGAATGTCGCCAAGGAATTGGCCCAGCTTGGTGCAATTCCGGAATCCTTTCCGGATGAATAGCTGACCTTGTATCCATTGTCGAGGGTGACGTCGGCTGGAACAATCTCCGGACCAAGATTGGTATTGCTATCAGAATAATGCATGAACCAGCCGTTTTCCGTTCCACCGTCTTTCATCAGGGCGTAGGCATCGAATGTCAGGGTGAAGTCATAGGCTTCGATGCCCTCTTTCTTCGTGATGGTATAGGTGGCGTTCATCGTGTTGGTTTCATTGGCTTCATCGAATTTGTAGGTGGTCCAGGTCTCATACTGCTCGAAGTCGAAGTAGGCTTTCTTTTCTGCTTCGGTCAGAGGATCATTATAGATGGAGGTCAAAGTTCCCTTGATTTCGACATTGACTTTTTCATTATTCTTGGCCAAGGTGATTGTGTCGACATTCCATGCGGATTTTGTATATTCATCGCTTGCATCGGCGACGATGACATCGCAATCTCCTTTGCCCCAGAAATTTCCAAACAATACGCTATAGGCTTTGTCACCCAAAACGATTCTTTTTGCTTTTCCATTCGGGAAGAGAAGATCCATCTTCTGCATATTTCCGTTTCCGTTCGGATCGACAAGCTTGTGACCGAAATGGGTCGTATAGGAACCATTCGACAGGGAGGTGATGTTCATGGAGAAACCGACCATATTGTTTTCGCCATAGCTGAATTCCAGACGATTCCCCTCCGTTTCGGAATCCAGGACGACATCCCATCCCTGGTTATCCTTATTGTTGTTATGTTGGAAATCCATACCCCAGGAGAAGGCGCTGAACTGTGCCTGAGTGATGCCTTCATACTGACAGGTGACGGAGAGCTTCACGTCGAGATCCTTCGAGACGAGTTCGACATTCTTGACTTCATAGGCACCGACTGCGATCTGGAAGGAACGGGTCTTTCCATTGAACGTGACATCGATCGTCTTGACCCCGGTTTCCTGAATCGGTGCTGTGAGGTCTTCGATGTCCGTGGAAGAGTAGACGACGGTTTTATATTGTTCCTCAGTCAATTCGACGGCATTGCCATTACCATCGGTGGTCATGATTTTGATGCCTTCTGTTGAGAAGGTGTCGCTTTGATCAGGAACAAGCTTGTTGACCATGTAGACCATCTTGGCCTGGCTGAGATCGATTCCAAGTGCGGCAGCCTTGGTCGTAACACGGATTGTCACGGCTTCCTCAGGCATGGTGAAGGAATAAATGCCACCGCCGACAGCGACACAGGAAACATTGTTGGCCTTGACGGTATCGATTTCCTTGAGCGTATCGGTCACATCGACTTTGAAGGAGACGGTCTGTCCGGCATAGGCCTTCTCTGCGGATAATCCGCTGATGGCATAATCCGAGCCGCTCTTGGCCGTGATGGAATAGGCGGCTGTGAGTTCGACATGAATCGTAACATTTTCTTCGGGCATATCGAAGGTGTATAGTTCACCTTTCTTCAGACAGACGATATCGTTGGCTTTGACGGCCTTGATGGATTTGTCCGCTGCCGTGACATTGACCTTGAAGGTGATGGCTGTTCCTTTGATGGCCGAAGAAGCACTGAGTTCTTCGATGGTATACCCGTCTTTGCTTTCGGCTGTGATGGAGTAGGCTTTCGGCTTGTCTCTGAGTTCGGCACTGATTTCGACATTTCTTGAAGGCATGGTGAAAGAGTAGACACCCTCTTTATCCGCTGTGAGTTCTGTCGAATTGTATTTCACTTTGGAAAGCAGCTTTTCGCTGTTGGTGACATTGACCTTGAAGGTGATTTTTTCTCCTTTGGATGCCGATGTCGCACTTAGATCCGTGATGGTGTAGTCGCTTGAAGTCGCTGTGGTGATGGAATAGACTTTCGGAGCACTGTTTTGGGTATTTTCAGATGCTGAAGAAGAGGAATCCTGGCTTGTCTTTGTGCATCCCGTGAGGATAAGAAGAGGCAGAATCGTAAACAGAAGTTTCTTTTTTATTTTCATAATGAATCATCCTTTCGATAGTCAGAGAGAGTCTGATCGCCTGACTGATTCAGACTGCTTTCTGTCGCTATCGAGATTGTAAGCGCTTTGATTGATTCTGCTTTTTCTTTTCCTTAACCCTTGACTTATTTTTCGTAAGTCTCTCTTTTCTTCTCAAATGAAAACAGGAAGGGAGCCGTTTCATTCTTCTAGAGTGAGGAAATCATAGTTGATTCCAGATATCTTATTTTCGATTCTGATTTCGTTGAGACCTTTTTTCAGGGTGATTTTTCCTAAACTTTTCTTTTCAAAGACACTGACTCTTTTTGTGGAAGGAAGCTTTTCATCAGGGATTGGCAGTTCATCCTGGCATACAAGGACTTCCATGTAGGAAGAAAGATTGATTTCTTCTTCGACGGAAAGGGAATACTGGATTGACAATGTGACTTCTCTTTCTTTTTCTTCATAAGAAAGAAGAAGCAGGCTCGTCATGCTTCTTCCTTCGAGCACAGATCCGTTTTCGGCTGTCAGGACATGCTTTTTTGCCATGCCATCGTTAATGAGGTCTTCTGCCTGATATTCTTTCTGGCTTTGATTGCGAATCAAGGTGATGCAATCGAGATTGTATCCTCCGGAGAAGGAAAAGATGCGAAGAACGTTTTTTCCTTTTTCGAGATGAAGCTTTCCAAGAAGGAAGGCTTCGTAATGGTCATAGCCAGTCGTATTCTTGATGATGCAATCAGAAGTGTCCATCACATTGTCATTGATGCTCGTTTCGAAAATCTGATTGCTCGGCTTTGTGGACAAGACATAGGATAGGGTGATGGATAGAAGGACATCATCCTCTTTTTTCGAGATGATGGGAAATTCGATATAGGAATCGACAGTGTTTTCTCCAACCGCATAGCCTTTGCTGGCATATTGGGAGGAGATGACTTTTGGACCTTTCTTCAAAAGAGCGTCTTCTGCTTCATAGCGTTCATTCATTTTGGTGGGGGAATGAATGATGTCACTATTGAGGATGAGAGAAGAAAAATAGAAGGCACCCGACTCACATTGGATGACAATCTGATTCAGTCCTTTCTTCAATGAGAGGATGCCCAAGGAATTCTCGGAATAGTCACTGCTTAGGATTCCATCGAAATCCAAATGCTTTCCATTGAGGGAAATATCGAATTTCGGCTGGGCGTTGCTTTTCTGCAGTCTGGAAAGAAAAGATGCGCTTGTTTCTATATTTTCATCGCTTTGAATATCATATTCCATCGTATCGTAGGGGTTGGAGAAAAAGAGTGCGTATCCATCCGTGGATTCCTTCTCATCCTTGATGATGAGAGGACCTTTCAAAACAGCTTCATCTGGCTGGTAGTATTGTCTTGGCTCATCTGGAAGAAATGAAGAGACTTTCGATCGGGCATTCTCATTGTTCGTTTTCTTTTCCTTTCCCTTGAGGGTGAGATAATCGATATCAGGAGAATCTCCTTCCGAAAGGATTTCGATGCTGTTCATTCCCTTTTCGAGATGGATGACAGCAAGATCGGCAAGCGAGAAGTCATAGTGGTTGAAGTTCGACTGCAGGGTGGCAGAGATTGTTTCCTCATTTTTGTTGGTATAGATTCGAAACATGGTTTTGGCGCTGATGGACTTTCCGGAGGCAGAAACGAAGTTTGTGGCGATGGAAAGCATGACAGCCTGAGAGGCATCGCTTGTGACCTCAAGGCGGATTTTGCTTCCCTTTGTGAAAGAAGAGACAACCTCCTTATTCGAGGCGCTGTAATTCTCTTCGATCCGGCAATCATCCGAAAGAAGGAGACTTTCTGCTTCATAGAGCTGTGCTGGAAGCGAGGAAAGGAATTGTTTTGTTTCGCTTTGGTCGATCAGTTCGCTATATTCGTAGGAAGGATAGCTCGTGTCATTTTTGGTTCGAATGATTGCCATATAGCCGATTAGAGAAGTGGTTATTAAGGCAAAAAGAGAGGCGAGAATGGCAAAAAGGAGGTAGGTTCTGTTTTTCTTTTTTCTTTTTGTCATTTTCTATCCTCCCTTAAAGGCAAAAGCACATCGACCTGGAACATGTCATCTGCGATGAGAAAGTCGATTTTTCCCTGGTATTTCTTCACGATATTCTTCATGGACTTGGTTCCGAAGCCGTGATTGATGGTGTCTTTCTTTGTCGTGTGGAATTCTTTCTTTTCTCCGACTTCCTTCCCGAGATAAGAGTTTTCCACATGAATCTGCATGTTCCCGTTTCTCTTTTTGACGGTCATGGAGATGAAACGGAATTCCTCTGGAATGGAATCCTCATATTCCAAGGCGTTGTCGAGAATGTTGGTGAAAAGGGAATAGAGGTCTGTCTCTTCCATGAAGGAGAGTGGATTTCCATCCGCCATGGTCGTCAATTCGACCTTCTTGTTGTTGCATCTTAGATAAAAAGAGGAAAGGATGACATCCAGGGCTTCGTTTCCAGTCTTGATGAGGGAATCATAAATGTGAATGGATTCTTCCAATTGGTTCATCATCTTGTCGGTCACATTTCCCTGCTGGCGGTAATCCTGGATCTGATGGCGGAGATCATGACATTTGATGTTGATGATGTCGATGTTCTCCTTTTGCATCTCGTAATGTTTCTTGTCTTCGTTCCAGAGGTGTTTCATGAGGGAAATCTCATGATTCTTCATTCCGTCCTTGAAGAGGAAATAGAAGAGGAAGAACATGATGAAGACAAAGAAGAAGAGAACCATATTGAAAAGAAGAAGGAAGCTTTCACCGGTATAGGAAAGAAGGGACTGCATGGCCTTGAGAAGACACGTGACGAAAAGAAGAAGGAAGAAAAAGAAGGTGTTGTTCTTGCTCGTGTATTCTTCCTGATTTCCGCCATACTGTTTCGTGAAGATGAAATATGTCATGAGAGAAAGAAGGCTGAGCATGAAAAAATCTAGAAGGCAATAAACAAAAAAAGGAATGCTCTGTCCCCCAAGCTGGATGGCAAGTTTTACCATGGTGGAAGGAAGAATAGAGAATGTCATGCCAAGGCTTAGGATCGTTCCATTGAAGAAGGAACCTTCAAAGGAGATGAAATTGCTCCATTTGATGAAGAGTACACAAAGAAGGACGAGAAGGACATCGTTGCCAAGAAGGAAATATTCACTGTGTCGATTGTCGAAATAAGTCAAAGCAAAACAGATGGAATCTAAAAAAAGGATAGAGAGAATGAAGAGTAGGATCTTTAAGGCAAAATGAGATTTTCTTTCATTTTTCAAAGAGGTCACAAAAGAGAAAAGAAGAGAAGAGACGGACGAGAAGATGATAGGGTATATAGAAAGTGTATCCATTATTTCATTCCAAGATAGTTATGGAAGCGAGAGGAAAAATCTTTCTTCTTTGAATGCGAGATGGTGATAGGTTTGCTGACATTTTTCATGATGATTGAATCTTTGTCGATTTCCTGGATATGACGGAAATTCACAATCATGGAATGACTGCAGCGGCAGAATTCCTCTTTCGGAAGATTCTCTTCCGCACCGGAGATGGTTCCCCAGGTTTCGATATCTCCCTGTTCGGTATGGTATATGAGAAGGTGGTCTTGGATCTCGATATAGAGAATGGAGGAAAAATAGATTTTTCTGATGCCTCCGGTTGTCTTCAAGACAAGTTGTGCTTCATTTGTCTTATCGATGATGCGCAGTGTTTTTTTCATCAGCGCAGAAAAACGGGCATATTTCAAGGGCTTCAGGACATAGTCGATGGCATCGACTTCATAGCCACGGATGGCGTATTGCACCATATTCGTCACGAAGATCAGAGCAACTTTCTCATCTTTCTCGCGCAGTTTCTTCGCGACATCGATCCCGTTCATATGCGGCATTTCGATATCCATGAAAATGAGATCGATATCTTTCTTTTCATCGAGGAAGGTGAGACCCTCCTTATATGTTTCCACCTGAAAGAAGATGTCGTTTTCCTTGGAAAACCTGTTCAAGGCATCTTTAAGGTCCTGTGTGGCCTTTTCTTCGTCTTCGACGATGGCAACTTTTATCTGGCTCATGGTATCTTTTGTCTTTCGGAATCGCTTCCTTTTTTTGATAATATCATCCTCTCAAATTCTTGTCAATGCTCCCAATTGCGAAAAAAAAGCAAGGAGTCACGAATTCCTTTTTGGTATTTTTCAGGTTTTTTATATAATCTTGTTAGCGCTTACGAGGAGGCCTATGAAATTCAGAAACGCAGTCATTTGTGGCTTATTCATCTCTCTATCATCGTGTCAGCAATCGACTCTCTCATCTTCCATTGTTTCTTCTTTTGATTGCTCAACAAAGACGTTGGCTTCTCTTCTTATTCTCAATCCTCCTACAAAGACCGAATACTATGAAGGTGAGCGCTTCAATCGTTCCGGTCTGAAATTGTTGGCCGTTTTTGATGATGGGACATCTTTTTCTCCGAGCAATGTGGATATCGTGCTTGTCGAACAAGGAAGCCTGACCCTTGGGATGAGCAAAGTCCATCTCCGCTATCTGGAAAAGATGGTGTCTGTTGAAATCCAAGTCCTTCCGTTGGAACTGGAAAGCCTATCGATTTCTTCCTATCCGATCACGACGACCTATGTCGAAAACGGAAACTATTCCTTCACGGGATTGAAGGTTGTCGGAAAAGTGAAGGATACGAAAGAAGAAAGAGAACTCACAGAACAGGAATATTCTCTTTCTGTCATGAACACGATGATTCATGAGCAGGATGATATTCTTCTTTCCTCGGGTGTCTATGATGTTGTCATTTCTGCCTATGAGAAGACCGCTTCCTTTCCAATCCGCATCCTTCACGGGTATAAAATCGAGGCAGAGGATATCCTCTATTCTGCCTCGACATCTGCTTTAGGATATGTGAGAGTAAAAAATGAGGAGGAAGAAGATTATCTCTCTTCCCCAAATCGAAATGGATTGATCCGTCCGATCAGTGATGAGTCGGCATCCTACGCTTCGGGAAATTCCTATCTTGGAGACATCAAAAGCGGAAATGTCATCAGTTTCTTCTTTGAAAGCGAGGATGTGATCGAAGCGAATATCAATATCCGTGCTTCGAGCTGTTACATGCTTTCCTCGGATGATTGGATTCCAAAAAGGATGGGTGACGAACAGGTCAATCGACTCTTCGATGCCTACCTGAACCAAGAAAAAATAGAGATTCCAGACGATGTCGTTCTTCCGGGGGGCGGAAAGAAAGACGGAAATCCTGATATGGCCCTCTGGGTCAACTGGAAGAATACGACTTTCAGCAATATCCAGACGAAGAAGGGGCTCAACGAGATCACCCTGAAAATCAAGTCAGAGTATGTCAACTGTCTCGGGTATGAGTGTTCCTTCAATCTGGATTACCTATCTGTCGACTTTGTTTCCTGATATTTTTCGATATGTTGTTCTTCTTATCTGAAAACAAATGCAGAATTTGTGCTTTTTTCGAATGCTTACGAAATCAAGGAGATTGTAGAAATGAAAAGTGTACATAAAAAAATCATTTATTCCTGTGCTTCCCTTGTCCTGATCGCCGCAATCGGTGCTGGGGATGTTCTCTATGGAAAATTCAAGACCGATATCATTGGTCAGCTCTGTCCTCCGAAAGTCGATACCGATGCCGCCCAGGTCGCTGCGAGCGAAGGCAAGGAACTGTCGGAGAAAATCGAAGGCGAAGGAATCGTCATGGTCAAGAATGATGGTTTCCTTCCGATGAACAAAGATGCCGTGGACAACCTTTCTCTTCTGGGATTTGGCAATGTTCAGTGGATCTATGGCGGATCGGGCTCGGGAAGAGTCCTTTCCCAGGCCGGGGATTCGAAATGGGAGGAGATGACTTCTCTTGCCAAGGCGTTGACGAATTACGGAATCGGAATCAATGATGAACTTCTCTCTTACTATAAGAAATATGCAACGGTATCCCATGATATCAATTCTTTGAATTTCAATGTCGACACAACCCCGTTCAATTTCGGTCTGAAGGATCCTGATGTGGATGATCCGACCTATCGTGGATTGCTTGAGGAATCCAGAGAGATTTCCGATACCGCTGTGGTCACGATTTCGAGGCAGGGTGGGGAAAGTGAGGATATGCCCAAAGTCCAATATAAGAGCAAGCCAAGCCAGAAAGTCGATGAGACACGTCATTCACTCGAACTATCCGAAGAAGAGGAAAAACTTCTCGAATACGCCTTGGATAGCTATGAGCATGTCATCGTCATCATCAATTCCACGAATTCCTTCCAACTGGATTTCCTCGATAAGCCGGAGATGAAGAAGATTTCAGCCTGTCTTTTGGTCGGAGCCACCGGAGAGGATGGCGCCAATGCGATTCCAAAGGTTCTCTATGGAGAAATCAATCCTTCCGGGAAATTAGCTGATACGCTTCCCTATGATTTCAGAAGCTTCATCAACTATAACAATGCCGGCTATGATGGAATCTCCTTCTATTCGGATACGGATCTGGCTTATGGCGTGAATCAGAAGACGAATGCCGGTGTGACAAATCGTCCTTCTCTTCCCTATATCGACTATTCCGAAGGAATTTATGTCGGCTATCGTTCTTATGAAACCGCGGATACGGAAGGTGCATTTGATTCTCTTGCAAGACAGGGCCTTGATGAAAATGGAAATACCATCACCAAGAAAGGCTATGATGCTGTTGTTCAGTATCCATTTGGCTATGGACTGAGCTATACCTCCTTTGACTGGGAAGTCATGGATGTTTCCTTAAGCAGTGGAAGCAGTCTATCTGAGGAGAGCCAGATTGAATTCTCTGTTAAGGTCACAAACAATGGAGAGGTTGCCGGAAAGGATGTTGTCGAACTCTATATGACGCCACAGTACAACAAGGGCGGCATTGAGAAATCCTCTCTTGTGCTGGTGGGATTCGAAAAGACGGAAATCATCGAACCTGGAAAGAATCAGGTTGTCCACTTCCAGGTGGATATAAATGATTTTGCATCCTATGACTGCTATGACAAGAATGAAAATGGCTATAAGACCTATGAAATCGACAAGGGAAAATATGAGCTGAAGCTCCAGACAAATTCACATGAAGTCAAGAAAGTCGATTTCTTAGGAGGAAAAAAGAATGTTGACGGCATTCTTTCCTACAATGTCGATAAGGATATCATCCTCGATAAGGATCCTGTCACAAAAAAAGAGGTGAAGAATCTTTTCACAGGGGAGGATGCTGTGGATGGTGTTTCTATCGATGGCAATGGTGAAGAGGGTGAAAATGCTCAGATCACTTATCTCTCCAGAGAGGATTTGAAGACGACTGCTTCTCCTCTTGAAAAATCTGCTCAGCGAAGCATGGGCAAGGGAACAAAGCAATCTGTTCTTTTTGCCGGCGCAAATGGAACGGATAAGAAAAAGGCAGATGAATGGGACAATGCGAAAACGGATGTCTTTGGAAATCCGACGCATACAGAGACAGTCACATTCTCAAGCAAGGAAACCAATCTTTCCATCACCGATGGCAAAGGGGAGGTTACGGACCTTGGCTATCAGCTTGCCGGTGACTACAACGATGAAAAATGGAATGATCTTCTTGACCAGCTCGATCTGAATCAGGCCATCAATATGGTCAATAAGGCTCATCCGACGGTCAATGGCGTGAGTTCGATCGGACTTCCGACGATGAACCAATACGATGGTCCGGCCCAGGTCGGTTCGTTTGCGGATGTCAAAATCCGTGGAACGGGCTTTCCTTCCAATAGCACGCTCGCCCAGACATGGAATAAGACGCTTTGCTACGAGATGGGACTCTCCCAGGGCAAGGACATGGAATCCCATGGCTTGGATGGCTATTATGGAACGGCCATCAACATCCACCGCACACCCTTCGGCGGAAGAAATTATGAATATTATTCTGAAGATCCCATCTTGACGGGTGATATGGCCGCCATGATGACAAAAGGCGTCCGTGACACGGGAAAGATTTCCTATGTGAAGCATTTCGCTGTGGCGGAGAATGAAACAAGCCGTGACTCCCTCTACACCTGGCTGACAGAGCAGAGCCTTCGTGAAATCTATCTCGAACCCTTCCGCCGCGTCATCGAAGAAGGAAAGGCCGATGGCCTTATGACTTCCTACAACCGTGTGGGCGCTTTGTGGGCCGGTGGAAGCCAGGCGCTTCTAGAGGGTGTCTTGCGTACAGAATGGGGATTCAATGGTGTTCTCATCACCGACTATAGCGACAATAACCAGTATATGAATCTCGATGAGACGCTCCGCGCTGGCGGTGACTTGGGTATGGCGGTCTCTCTGAAACTGAATATCACCTCTTCTTCTTCCAATCGCATCAAATATGCCTTGCGGGAAGCTGTCCATCATACAGCCTATGCCTACTTGGATTCCAAATTGGCCAAGAAGACGTTCAATGAGAATGGCGGATACAAGGGAAGCACCATCACCACGGCAAATACGATGAATTCCTTCAACTGGGTCACACCTTTCATGGTCGACCTCAACATCGCCTTTATCGGTGCGGCTGTCGGACTTGTCTATTTTGGTGTCTTTGATGCCATCGGCCTGAATAAGGATTCCAAAGAAGGAGGAAAAGAAGAATGAAGAAAAAGAAAATTGTGCTTCTTAGCTATATCGGAGTCCTCGCTCTTGCCTGCATCGCCGTCATGCTTGGATTCTTCATTGCCTATACCATCCATGGATGATTCATTCTTCTCTTTCGAAGAAAAAATCAATCATGAAAAATAATGAAAGGTACTCGATATGAAAAAGAAAAAAATTATCTCTTTGGCCATCATTTCGATTCTATCCTGTGGACTGATTGCCGGAGATGTCGTCGCTTCCTGTTTCTCGGATTTCATCACGAAGGGACTCTGCGGAACCGGTCAGAATTTCGATACGGATGATTTCAAGGAAGCTAGCGCCGAATCCGATGAACTCTGCCAGAAGATCGCTGAAGAAGGTATCGTCATGCTCAAGAATGAAAACAATGTCCTTCCCCTCGAAAAAGGAAATATCAATGTCTTCGGCTGGTCTAGCACAGACAATGGCTTCAACCTCTCGGGCATCGGATCGGGTTCTTCGACCATCGATGAGAAAAAGAAAGTTTCTCTTCTGACGTCTCTCAATGAGGGTGGCTATACCACGAATGACGAATTGACGGATTTCTATACTGACTATGACAATAAGAACCGTGCCTATTCGACCGGCGATAGTTCAAGAACGAAGATGGTGGAGCCAAAAGCCAGTTCCTATCCCGATGACTTAATCACAAATTGCAAGTCTTTCTCAAAGACAGCCATTGTGGTCATCTCGCGTGTCTGGGGAGAGAATATCGGTGAAGTGACAAGAAGCCAGACCTATTCGGATGGAGAGACGGATAAGACACGCTCTTATCTCGAACTTTCCCAAAGGGAAGAAGAACTTCTCGACATGGTCGAAGCCAATTTTGAGAATGTCATCGTCCTTCTCAATTCATCCAATCAGCTTCAGATGCCACGCTTAAAAAGCGATGAGGATATCGATGCTGTCTTCAATGTCGGTCTTCTCGGACAGTCGGGAGCCAGAGCGATTCCAAAAATCCTCTCGGGGGAGGTGAACCCGAGTGGAAGGCTGACGGACACTTGGTCGAATGACTACACCATCGAGCCGAGCTTCAACAATCTCGAAAGAGATGGTAACAATCTCGCCTATGTCGAAAACTGCTATTTCGGATATCGCTTCTATGAGACGGCGGATTCTGAAGGCTATTTCAGCAATCAGACTTTCGAAGACTGGAAAGGATATGATGCGGCAGTGACCTATCCCTTCGGATATGGTCTTAGCTATACTTCCTTCGAATGGAAACTCGAAGAAATGGAGGTGAGCGAAAAGAGCCTGATCGATGAAAAGACGCACTTCAAGTTCTCCTTTTCCTGCACGAATACAGGAAAGGTCTCTGGAAAAGATGTTCTTCAGGTCTACTATTCTGCGCCCTATATCGATGGAGGCATCGAAAAGAGTGCTCTCAATCTCATCGATTTTGCCAAGAGCGTCGAACTTGAGCCGGGCAAGACCCAGGCGCATATCACCATCGAATTCGATAGCTATGATATGGCAAGCTATGACTGCTATGATCAGAATGAGAACGGCTTCATGGGATATGAACTCGATCCTGGGAAATACACGATATCCTTCCAGGAAAATTCCCATACCCTGAAAGAAGTGAAGTCATCCGATGGAACTGAGATAAAAAACACCATCGAATATACTGTCGGCTCTTCCGGAGTGAAATTCTTAACAGATCCGACGACCGGTGAGACCGTCGAAAATCGATTCACTGGGGAGGATGCCTATGGCAATTGTCCGATTGATGGATCAACCATCTTCAAGAATGGAAAAGGAATCGAATATTTCTCCAGAAAGAATCATTTCGGAAATTCTCTTCCTTCGAAAGTGAACTATTCCCAGGACTATAATTCTTCTGTCGTGAGTGCGGCTGATAAATATATCGCCGATGACTATCAGAGCGAGACCATGCCGACATTCAATAAGGATAGCGGGCTCTATCTCAGAACGAACAAGGATGGAAGCAAAATCAAGAATGCTGATGATCTGAAGAATGGGGAGTATAATTTCGAACTGATTGATAAGATTTCGGAAAACGATGACTGTGACGAACTTCAATTGCTCGTCGAAGAGATGAGTGAAGATGAAACCACAAATCTGATCGAAAATGGTGGCTTCCAGACAGCGGCGGTGCTCTCGATTGGAAAACCACAGGTGAACGATTTTGATGGCCCGGCCGGATTCAACAACAACACTCAGGTCATCAACGAATCACTCAAAGGAAAATGGACGGCCTTCCCCAATGAGACGCTCATTGGTCAGACCTTCTCCAAGAGAATCGCCAAAATGATGGGAATGGCTGTCGGAAAAGAAGGGCAGGCGACGGGTGTTCAGGGATGGTATGCCCCTGGATGCAATCTTCACAGAAGTGCCTTCAACGGAAGAAACTATGAATATTATAGCGAGGATCCTGTTTTAAGCGGCATGATGGCCAGCAATACGGTTCTTGGTGCCAAGGCGAATGGTGTCTATTGCTATGTGAAGCATTTCACCTTGAGTGAGCCAGGACAGAATGCACGACAGCTGAATGTCTGGCTGACGGAACAGACCTATCGTGAAATGTATCTCAAGCCGTTTGAGATGGCCGTCAAGAAGGGAAAGGCCAACGCCATGATGTCGGCCTTCAATGGAATCGGAGCTGTCTGGGCTGGGGCCTGCTTTGCCCAGAATGTCTCGATCCTCAGAAAGGAATGGGGATTCAAGGGAAGTGTCGTCACGGATTGGACGACAGGCAATAATGACATGGATGTCGTCTCGGGTGTCTTTGGAGGCAATGACCTCTGGCTGAATGGGTCCGGGAATCTTGCCTCCCATCTCAATAAGAAAAATGCCTCCCAGATGAATGCGGCACAGATTGCCTGCAAGAATATCATCTACACCTATTGCAATACGATCTCCTATCAGAAGCATTATGTTGCCGGTGAAGATGAAAACAAAGTGGATGTAGGTACGGTTTCCACGACAAAGCCCTTTGCCTGGTGGATTCCGGTTCTTGTCGGAGTCAATGTGATCGTGTTTGCTTCCTTTGGTGTCTGGATCTTCTTCCTCTTCCGAAAGAAAGAAGCAGTCGAAACGAACAACTGAAAATGAAAAAAAGGCTTTCGGCTTCTCGAATCTAAAAAAGATTGGAGAGGCTAAAAGCCTTTTTCATACCATATCTCCTTTCATAAATTGCACACAGGGGGCAAACGCTATAATAAGTTGCGTTTCCCTTTCCGGAAGTATATTGTTTGATAAAAAGGATAAATAGTGTTTCGATAAATCCTTAAATAACTATCATTGCTATGATACCGTTATGAGGGTGGTTATAAACAAGGACGATGGATACTTATGCCGTACATTACATTATTGCATGGGACGAATCATATTCTAAAAAAGCCCGACTATTCCCTTGGGAAATCACATAATGATTATGGACGATGGTTTTATTGCACAGAAAATATGGAAATGGCAAGGAAAGGCCACTGAATATTGGGTGGCTTGGGCATTGGCGCAATATCGATGGGCTACAGCAAAACGCTTCAAGGATATTTTCGACCGGGTTGCACTCGGTACGATCATCGCCATGTATCCCACTTTCCATGAAATGGACATCAGCCGTTTCATTGAATCGATGGATCGACGTTATGATGAATCTGTCAGTGATACGAAACTGAAGAAAATACGCGAGAGCAGAAAGATATCACAGTCGCGGCTTTCGACTCTTTCTGGTGTGAATTTGCGTTCGATTCAGCTTTACGAACAGCATGTCAATGATATCAATAAAGCACAGGCTGAGACGCTCTATAAATTATCTCTCGTGCTTGGCTGTGATATTGAGGATCTGATTAAGAAACCAGAATCTATTTGACAACGACAGGCTTTTCATTCGAAAAAAACAGAATTCTCTCTGAAATGAAGATTCTTCTTCGAAAATGATAAGAGTTTATCCTTCTTTGGTGTATCCTATTCATAGGAGGAAAGAACATGGATAAATATTTCAGCGAATATAAGCCGTATAAGGATGGGATTCATAATGATGGAGTCCTTCTTTCAGATGCCATAAAGGACTGCGCCATCCATCATGACCGTCTCATCATCGAAGAAGGAAACTATAAGTGTGGAACCATCTTTCTATGCGAGAATGCTTCCATCTATCTAGAAAAAGGTGCGCTTCTCAAGCTGAGTGAGGACGAGAATGATTTCTATTCTGTCCATTCCGGAAATACCGTGATGACAAGAAAGACCTATCAGGACTGCACCTACAATGGAAAGCCGGAGAAGTATTTCATCTATGGAAAAGATATTCAGAATATCACCCTGGATGGAGAAGGAACCATTGATGGCTCAGAGGAATTCTTTGTGGGTGTCACCAATCCCTATCATATCGAAGGAAAATATTATCCGAGAACACCTCTTCTCTATTTTGAATGCTGCAAGAACATCACACTGAAGAATATTCATCTTCAGAGAAGTGCTTTCTGGACAGTCCATCTTGTCGGATGTGACGGGATTCTGATTGATGGCATCACCATACGGAACAATCCGATTTTCACCAATTCGGATGGCATTGATCCGGATCACTCCAAAAACATCGTCATACGAAACTGCGATATTTCCTGTGCGGATGACTGCATCGTCCTGAAATCGACATCTTATGCCACCTTCTATGGGCCGACAGAGAATGTCGAAGTCTATGACTGCAGACTGAAATCCACCTGTGCTGCTATCAAGCTGGGAACGGAATCCTATTCGGATTTCAGGAATATTTCTTTCCATAATATCGATATCTATGATACCAATCGAGGAATCTCCATCATGATTCGAGATGGTGGGAATGTCTCTGCTGTCCGATTTGAGAACATCAAGATCAATTCCCATCAGGTCTCACCCATCTATTGGTGGGGAAGAGGAGAACCTATTTCCATCACGAATGTGAAAAGAGATGAGAAATCGATTCTGGGAAGCATTGATGATGTTTCTTTCAGGAATATCGAATGTGATTGTGAAAATGGCATCACCATAGCAGGAGAGAATCTGAAGTCCATTTCTTTTGAGAACGTCATGCTTCATCGCCATGAAAAGACATCCTGGGAAAAGAAAGGACTCGATCTGAGACCAAGCCTCTACAATGTCCTAGACTCTACATTCCATGATATCTATCTAAAAGGAAGGGCTGACCTAAAGATAGAGAACTGCAATTTTGTGGACGTGGCTGAGGAAAAGTGAAACTTAAAAAAGAAAACTCAAAATAAGTTCTTTTGTTCAAAATCATCCCCTTAAGAAAGAATGAGGTTGTACCAAATGGGGGAGTCATTCATGGTACTGTTTTATGAAAATGAAAAACAAAAACGCAGTTGTCATTTTTCTGAAAAGCATAGGAACTATTTTATCCATCATTGCATTTGCTTTATTTGCCACTCCGTTTGCTGAAACTTCTTTTGCTGGTGTTTCAGGATTTGACTTGGCTTTTGATTTTGAAGGCAATATTTCGAAATCCTTCTTTTGGTCTCTCTTGAGTCTGGCATTGACGGCAGGTATGGCAATCGGATCACTGATTTCATTGCTTTTCGTAACTTTGGTCATTTCCAAAAATCAGAAGGCAGTCCAATACTTTGAAAAAACATATCGGAACAAAACGCCAGATTAAATCAAAGCCTCTGCAATACTCAGTGCCTTTATTTCAGTTGTCATTGGAATCGTCATCATGATTATCGATATGTGCACCTTGGTCAATACAGGTCTGAATCGCAATTCATATGTTCATCTCGGCGCTGGCGCGATATGGTCTGGCATTCTTATCTTTTTTAGTTCGATTCTTTATGCAGCTGGAAATTATATCATGACGGCTGTTCCTGAATTGAATGCTGAGAATTCATCTCCCAAACCTGATATTTCCGATAAGAATACAGAGTTCACCGCCTCTGTTCCTGATTCGAAAACTTCTGCTTCTGAAAAGACAATAGAAGAACAACTGATTGAACTTAACTCATTGAAAGAAAAAGGCTTGATTACGGAAGAAGAATATCAGGCTAAGAGAAAACAGATTCTGGGTTTATGAAGTAGGCTTCATCGGATAAGAACGAAACTGTTTCGGTGAAATACGAAGGGAATCAATCATGGAAAAAGCAAGTGAAATCATTCGAAGAAAATTGATGGATGAAGGTGGAAGAGCAAGAATCCCTCAGCTTCAAAAAGGGAAATATGCACAAATCCAATTGATTGGCAGCAATACTTTGGCATCGGATAAACTGCCATCCTTTCATCTTTCACTGGATGTTTTCGATATTGTCGTTGATTTCATCAAGGAACAAGGCGGGAAAGCCAGAAAAGGTGGAGGAAGATCTCCGGATTCCAAGGTTGGTTATGGTCAATGCACAAAAGACACTGTCATGTATTGTGTCGCCACGAAATTCTTTGGCCGTTCCATCGGAGAATCTACCTTTGATCCTATCTTTATCATTGCCGCTGTTCTCGATTGGGCAGGCATTGCCTACAACAAAGTTGGATATATCATATTGAGATATGGTCACTAGAAGAAAAGGAAAATGAAACATGAAAGAATCAAAGACAATCAAAGCCCGTCCGAATGAAGTTGATTCAGTGATCAATGAAAACGAGAATTTCGGCTGGGAACTATTGTCAAATCAGCGTGTTCATTCTTCTGAGCCGATGGCATCGACTTCGATCATGAATGGTGTCTATATTCATGAAAATTATACGGATGACTATTCCTGTCTTACATTCCAGAGAAATACGAAGATGCAGAATTATATAGAAATCGTCGATCTTGAGAAACAATACTATGATTTACAATGGCAGCTCAGCAACATTCACCTTCCATTGATGCCGACAAAAAGCAATGCTCCAATAAAAATAAAAAGAAAAGCAAATGCGGCCTATTTCTTTGGTGTATTGTTTTTGGTGTCCGGCTTTTATTTCCCAATCGCTGCATTCGCTCTTGGCCAGGTGGATATGCCTACTTGGGGAATTATCCTATTCATAATCGCATATGTCTGTATCGGTGTGGCTCTTTTATTCTATGGCAGTTCATCCAGCAAGGCCTTTGAACAGGAAGAAAAAGCGGCTGAAGAAGAATATGAGAAACAAAAAATATCCGTCGAAAAGAAAAAACAGGAATGCGATGAGTCGATTCATCGACTCGAGAAACAGATTAAGGAAGTCAGAAAGAAAGCCTGGACGCTCATTGATTTATAAGTCATAAGGCTTAGAATCTCAATTGGTCATAAAATTCCTTTGTGTTTTCTCGAAAATATCGGATGGATTTCTCTTCCGTCTTTTCGTAGTGAATCTTCTCAAAGAAAGAACAATAGAGGACTTCCTCACAGAAATCATCCTTCGGTGACAGCAGTTCTTCCAACAGTTCAGAAAGTCGATTCATGATTCTCTCATTCTCTATATGATCATAGATGAATGGCATCAAATCGTCTTCAATCAGAATGGTCGATCCGATTTCTTCATCATCCCAAATGTTCTTTTTGTCAAATTCATATTTTCCTTTGATTTCCTCAAAGTGCTGTAGCACAATCGAATCGAATTCTCTTTTTTCCATTGGTTCTTCTCGCATTCTTTTCTTGTTCTGAAATCAATCAATCTTTCAGACATCCGATGGGAATGATACTATTTTTTTCTTTGATAGCATCATGTGAGTATCATGACCAATATAACTGAAAAGACGTTCAGATGGAATGGAATTTTAGCTTTTTGCTGTAGATTGTTTGAACTGCAACGATTATTGCTGATGGATCAAGAACCAAATACTTCTTATCCATGAAAGATGTTTCCACTAGAAAAAGAGGGCGATGAACCCTCTTTTAGAAAACGGTGCTTATTTTCCGTTCCATCTCCAATTGGCAATTTCAGGCATATCGAGTCCGACTTCGTGGATGTATTGCTTATGTTCGACAAGCTTATCGGACATTTTCTGATAGAGACTGGCAAGACTCGTCTTGTATTGTGGAAGCATGAGGATGACATCCTGGACAAGATGATAGCGGTCGATTTCATTCTGGACACGCATATCGAATGGTGTCGTGATCGATCCTTCCTCATGGTATCCTTCGACCTTGAGGTTGCGGTTGTGACGGTTATAGGTCAGTTCATGAATCAAGGTCGGATAGCCATGGAAGTTGAAGAGAATCGGTTTATCCTTCGTGAAGAGGAGGTCGTATTGTTCATCGCTGAGGCCATGCGGATGTTCATAACTTGGCTGCAGCTTGAAGAGATCGACGACATTGATGACACGGATCTTCAGTTCCGGGATCTCACGATGGAGAATATCGACAGCCGCCAGTGTCTCCAACGTTGGTGTCTCACCGGCACAGGCCATGACGATATCGGGTTCGACACCCTGATCGTTGCTGGCCCAATCCCAGATGGAGATGCCCTGGGTGCAGTGCTTGATGGCTTCATCCATGCTGAGCCACTGTGGACGTGGATGTTTGCTTGCGATGATGACATTGACATAATTCTTTGTCTTCAGACAATGATCCATGCAGCTGAGAAGACAGTTTGCATCCGGTGGAAGATAAAGGCGGACGACATCGGCTTTCTTATTGGCGATATGATCCATGAATCCTGGATCCTGATGGGTGAAGCCGTTATGATCCTGTTGCCAGACTGTGGAGGCTAAAATCAGGTTCAAAGAGGCGATTTCCTCTCTCCAGGTCAACTGATTGCAGACCTTGAGCCATTTTGCATGCTGGGCAACCATGGAATCGACAATTCTTGCAAAAGCTTCATAGGAAGCAAAGAATCCATGTCTTCCTGTGAGAAGATAGCCTTCCAGCCAGCCTTCATCGCAGTGCTCGGAGAGCATGGAATCGATGATTCTTCCTTCGTTGGCCAAGAATTCATCTGATTGGACAATCTGATTCTCCCATTGTCTTGGAGAAGCCTCGAAGACATGATTGAGTCTGTTGGACATGGTTTCATCGGGTCCGAAGACACGGAAATTGTTCGGGTTCTCCTTGATGACATCGCGGATGAATTTTCCAAGCTCGATCATATCCTGACCATCTTTCGAGCCATGCGAGGCAATATCAAAGGCATATTTCCGGAAATCCGGCATTCTGAGGTCCTTGAGCAGTTTTCCGCCATTGGCATTCGGATTCATGCCGATACGGGCATTGCCCACTGGGGCAAGAGCTTTGTATTCCTCCTTGAAGGAACCATCCTCATTGAAGAGTTCCTCCGGCTTATAGGAGTGAAGCCAATCGGAAAGAAGCTGAAGATGCTCTTTTTTATCCATGGCAATCGGAACCTGATGGGCTCTGAAGGATCCTTCGATCTTCTTGCCATCGACTTCCTTCGGACCTGTCCAGCCCTTGGGTGTGCGAAGAACGATCATCGGCCAGATTGGGCGAGTGGCATCATTGGTTTCACGGGCATGCTTCTGGATCTTCTTGATTTCCTCGATGCATTTATCCATGGCATGAGCCATCTTCTCATGCATCACAAGCGGATCATCGCCCTCGACGAAGATTGGATTCCATCCGGAACCTTCGAGATATTTCTTCAGTTCATCATGGCTGATTCTCGAAAAGACGGTCGGATTGGAAATCTTGTAGCCGTTGAGATGGAAGATTGGAAGAACAGCGCCATCATAGATCGGATTGAGGAATTTATTCGACTGCCAGGACGTGGCAAGAGGACCAGTTTCCGCTTCTCCATCACCGACAATGACGGTTGCAATCAAAGACGGGTTATCAAAGACGGCACCAAAACCATGGAGCAGAGAATAACCGAGTTCTCCGCCTTCATTGATGCTTCCAGGTGTCTCAGGGGCACAATGGGAAGGCATGCCTCCGGGGAAGGAGAATTGCTTGAAGAGCTTCCTTAGTCCATTCTCATCCTGGGTGATATTCGGATAGATTTCCGAATAGGATCCATCGAGATAGTCATTGGCAATGAAGAAATTTCCGCCGTGTCCCGGTCCAGAAAGAAGGATCATATTCAGATCATATTTCTTGATGACGCGGTTGCAGTGGACGAAGACGAAGTTCTGTCCCGGAACGGTTCCCCAGTGTCCGACGATCTTCTTCTTGATGTCTTTTTCTTCGAGCGGTCTTTTCAGAAGTGGATTGTCAAGCAGGTAGAGCTGGCAGGCGCTCAGATAGTTGGCAGCTCTGAAATAGCCGTTCATCTTTTCGAGGAGAGAGGGTGTAATCGGCCCTTTTTCCTCACAAATGTTTTTCTTAGTCATAGATATCCTCCATTAGAGAAGCTCAAAACGATCGAATGATAATCTTCCTTTTCCCTCAAAGGAGAAATAGAGTGCTTCCTTATTTCCTTTCGGGGAAAGGTCGATGGTAATCTTTTCTTCGTTCTGACCTTTTAATTCTACTTCTTTTGTGGCTTCGATTTTACCTTTTTCTTGGCAGAGAACATGAATTTTTCCAGTGAATTTTCCTCTGATAGTCAAAATCACCTGATGTGTCTTCGAAAGATCGAAATATTTGTATCCGACGAGAGAGCCATCCTGCACATTCTCGATGTACTGGCTTTCGACTCTTTCGGAATCATCCTTCTTTTGAGTGATACGGAGTTTTCTTTTCTGATGGGGAAGAGCAAAGAAAGGATAGAAGACATTGCCTTCCTTCGGGATGAGACAACAGCAGATGGAACTCGGGTAGATGCCCTGTCCTCTTAAAGGTTTTCCATTGAGCCCACAGGAGGTGATTTCGACCTGGGGGATGAAGCCATTTTCATCGATTTCGATTTTCTCGGCACAGTCCTGCCGGTCGGTGTTCGTATAATTTGTATGCCGGTGATAGAAGATATACCACTGATCTTTGACTTTCACCATTCCGCCATGATTGTTTCCCAAAGGATAGCAGGCATTCTTCTTTGTTCTTCCCTTGTATCCGACATCGCCATTGGAAATGATGACACCCTGATACGTGAAAGGCCCCAAAGGACTTTTCGAAGTCATATAGCAGAGTTCATGTCCGGCGAGGGAGGAATAGACAAAATAGTAGGTATCGTTGACTTTTCTTAGAGAGGATGCCTCAAAGAAGGCGTGTTCTTTTTCTCTTACGCCATTGATGTTTTCCTTGTCATTGGCTTTCGAGAAGAGTTTGATCGGACTGGACTTGATCGTCAGCATATCTCTTTCGAGTTCCATCGCATATCCGCCATCTGGTTTGAGGCCCTTCTTGATCTGTGGAAACCAGGTGACGGCTCCAAATCCGGAATAGAGATAGACTCTCTTATCCTCATCGACAAAGATGGCCGGATCGAAATGGAAGACATCGCCTTTCTTTCTTCCCAGTTCTGTTCCATCCTTGTAGTGGACATGTCCATAGTAGTGGAAAGGACCATTTGGTTTTTCAGAGACGGCCACCCCGATCTTTCCAAGCCAATCATAGGCATAATAGAGATAATATCTGCCATCAGGTCCTTGACAACAATCCGGTGCATAAAGATCATATTTTCCATTCTTGCTATCCGGATCTTCTTTCTTATCGAGAATTTCTCCTTCATACCGCCAGGAGGTAAGGTCATCGAGTGGGGCGGAATAGGTCACATAATTGTTGTGGCAGAAAGCGAAGGCTCCAAACTGATCATGGGAGCCATAGACATAGACTCTTCCTTCAAAGACATGCGGTTCACAATCCGGCGTATATTCATAAAGCGGAAGATAGGGATTGTAGATCTGTTTTTCCATCGTCATCACCTCTATTTCTTGAATGGGTTTTCTCTATTATAGGGCAAAGAAGCAGGCTGATTATAGGAAATATCTTCGATGGAAAGATATTTCATCACTTCATAGAGGGCTTTTCCATAGTGACTGAACATCACCGCTCCATGATGGGGGAAACCTTTCTCAAGAAGAACATAACGATAGAATCTTTCCATGTCCTTGATGGCAAAAATGCCGATGGATCCAAAAGAGCGGCAGGAAATAGGAAGGACTTCTCCTTCTGCGACATAGGCCTTCAGGGAAGTCGAGGCAGTCGATTGCAGACGATAGAAGGTGATCGGACTTTCCTTGATGTCTCCTTCCATGGTTCCTCTTGTGATATCAGGTTCCACTCTTTCCGGTTCAAGGCTTCTTTTCATAATCTTCTGATAGCCCATATGCGGATTTGTTAAGAGGGCACTATTCGTATTTCCGCAATGGAAGCCCATGAATGTTTCATGAAGACGATAATCGAATTTTCCCTTGATTTCCTCTTCATAGATGGATTCAGGGACGGTGTTGTTGATATCCAAGAGCGTGGTCATCTTATTCGAGATGCAGGTGCCGATATATTCGCTTAAGGCGCCATAGATATCGACTTCACAGGAGACAGGGATGCCTCTTCCAGTCAGGCGTGAATTCACATAGCAGGGAACAAACCTGAATTCCGTCTGGAAGGCCGGCCAGCATTTGTTGGCAAAAGCAACATATTTCGATAGGCCTTTGTGTTCTTCCATCCAGTCTTCCAGCGTCAGCTCATACTGGGCAAGGCGGGGAAGAATGCCCTCATAGGGATTCTTCGTTCCGAGTTCGTTTTTCATCTCGCGGACTTTCTCTATGATGCGCGGATCTTTTTCATGGGCGTGATAAGCCACAAGAAGGTCGAGTTCGGAATTTTCTTCGACCGCGACACCTAAATCGTAGAGAGCCTTGATTGGGGCGTTGCAGGCCAAGAAGTCATCCGGCCTAGGTCCGAATGTGATGATCTTGAGACCTTCAAGACCAAGAAGAGCTCTTGCAATCGGGATGAAGTCTAGGATTTCATGAGCCAGTTCCTTTGCATTCCCGACTGGATTTTCTGGAATGTAGACTTTTTCTTTTCTGAGCTGCAGATTATAGGACGCATTGAGCAAACCGCAATAGGCATCTCCTCTTCCATCCAGGAGATCGCCATCGCCTTCTGCGGCGGCGATGAACATTTTCGGGCCCTTGAAGCGGCTGGCAAGAAGTGTCTCTGGCGTCTCAGGACCGAAATTTCCTAAAAAGATGACAAGGGCATTGACCTTGTTTTTCTCGATTTCGTCCAAAGCCTGAGAGACATCCTTTTCCTGGATGATTAATGTCTTGCAGTCAAAGATTTCTCCTTTGTATGCCTTGACGATAGCTTCTCTTCTTCTTTCGGCCAAGGAGGATGGGAAACAGCTTCTCGATGTGGCGACGATGCCGATTTTGACTTCTGGAATGTTTTGCATGGATTTTACCTCTTTTCTATTTCATCTTTGATATCGATATTTTCTCCGACAAGTCCGATATAGGCTTCCTTGGCTTCACTTGCCTCCTTATGGGCAAGAAGCCATTTGTTTTTCATGAAGAGATATTTGTCTTCTTCATCCTCGGAATTGATTTTTCCAAGTGATGTATTCGTTCCCTTTGGAAGACAGACAAGAACCTGGAAAGGCAAGGAAGAATTTGTCTGGCAAGGTGCATAATGAAGACTCGTGGAATAAATTTCGACAAATGTATCTTTTGGGACTCGGAATGCCTTGACCTTCTTTGTATCGAGAATCCCTTTTTCGATTTCCTCCTTCTTGGCTAGAAGAAGAATGAAGTCCTCATTGGCGAAATTGATTTCGCTGCTCTTATGATATTCAAGGCAATTCAGCTTCGTATTGTATCCGCTGCAGTATCCAATCTGGATTTCCAATCCTCCAAAGAGATTTTTCTGAATGAACGATGCGATCTCTAGATTCATCAGAGAAGAATCCTCTGGTTCATAGATGGTTCCTTTTTCTGGAATCAGTGTGTTTTTCAAAGTCGCTTTGAGTCCTTTTATGTCCTTCTGGCAATGGATGATTCTTCCATAGCTTTTGAATTCCTCATCCTGAAGAGAATGGATTTTCATGTTGCTTCCTCCTTTTTCTCTATTCTAGTTGGTTGCGCTTTCATTTGATAGAAGAATCCGTTTTTAAAAATGTTGATTTTGTTCGTATCCGATTCTATAATCAAAATCATGAACGGCTATTTCAATCTGAAGGAACTCTATTCCCATATCAAGGATTTCTATATCATCACGCATATCAGAATCACGGTCTTCGATGATTCCTTTGAGGAGATTCTTTCTTATCCGGAAGAAAAAGCGAAGGTCTGCAAATATCTCAGGGAAAATCCTTCTTTCGACCAGAAATGCCAGAAATGCGACAAGGAACATATGGAGATGGCATCGAAAAGAAAAGAACCCCTCCTCTATCTTTGCCATGCCTCTCTGACGGAGATCATCGTTCCTCTTTTCCTTGGTGAAAAAACGGTCGGCTATCTTTTCTTTTCTCATATTCTCAACTACAAAACCCATAAAGAGGCTTTCCTTGCCATCAAGAAGGCAGTCGAGGTTTCTTTTGATGAAAAGAAAGTTGAGGAGATGATTTCCTCTATGCCTCTTTTTGATGATGAATATCTTCAGGCAAGCCTGAAGCTTCTTGTCGATATCGCCTCCTACCTGATGGTGAACCATATGGCCTACTTGAAATATGAAGACCTTTCGAAGAAAATCGATCAATACATCCAAGAGAATCTCGAGAAGGATCTCTCCGCTATGACGTTATGCAAAGTCTTCTCCATCGGAAAAACGAATCTCTATCAATTGACGAACAAGCTCTATGGAGAAGGATTGGCTATCCACATCAAGAAAATGCGCATCGAAAAAGCCAAGGAATTGATGCGAGAAAACAACACCTATAAGACTTCCTATATTGCCCAGATGGTTGGATTCGATGACTATTCCTATTTCATCGTCGCATTCAAAGATATTACCGGAATGACACCGAAGGCCTTTCTGAAATCACTGAACACTCGCTGAGATAGAATTTGCTTTTCATACGTGAGCCTTCTAAAAAAAATAGATAGATGACGAAACAAAATGGCAGAGATATATGAAACAGAAAGAGAAGTGAAAATTATGACAACTACGAATTTCATTGTCCGATTGGAGAGCCATGTAAAAAAACAAGCTGAAGCCCTATATGGTGAACTTGGAATCGATCCAAGTATAGCCATCAATGTTTTCTT
Source organism: Bacteroides uniformis (assembly GCA_963600815.1). Lineage (GTDB taxonomy): Bacteria > Bacillota_I > Bacilli_A > RFN20 > CAG-288 > Enterosoma. Next base: position 29,544 of record CAVCCX010000004.1, read on the forward strand.
GTGCAAATCGCTTGCTGTCGGTGGATTTCCATTCGATTTCGAATGGAAGAATGAAAAAGGATATGACGCTGAGGAGGCATTGAGGGAGCTAAAGAAATGAGTGGGCAAAGTGTCCTACGAACTTCCAAATTCAGAAAAGATTCTTGATGGCAGGATAGATTTTCTTATAGACTTCATATTTCTTCTGATAGGCATCGACGATTTCTTTTTCGGGAAGAATCGTCTTTTTGATTTTCGTCTTTCTGAGAAGAATCTCTTCTAAGGATTCGGATTTCTTTTCACTGGCTAGGCATCGCAAAGCCATTCCATAGCTAGGCCCATCATTCTTTTCAAGGACGAGAAGCGGAAGATTCAAAACAGAGGACAGTATTTGAAGCCAAATTTCAGACTGACTTCCGCCTCCGATGACTTTGGCTGACTTGATATCGATTCCCATTTCCTTTATGGCAAGAAGGGAGTCCTTGAAGGCAAAAGAAACACCCTCCAAGATAGCCTTTGTCATATCTTCTCTTTTTGTGTCCATTGTCAAGCCCAAAAAGACTCCTTTGGCTTTTGGATCATTGATCGGACTTCTCTCCCCCATCAGATAGGGAAGAAAATAAAGAGAGTCTTTGTCGGAAGGGGATAAAGAAATTTTCTTCTGTTCAGCGACATAATCTGTCGTTTTATAGATTTCCTCATTGAGCCATTTCAGACACGAGGCACACGAAAGCATGCAGGCGAGGATGCAATAGTCTTCATTTGCCCCATTGAAGACATGAATGGCTCCATTCCTGGAATGGACATATTTCTTTGTGTCGATGAAAATGGTTCCGGATGTTCCTAAGGAGAGATTGCAGTCTAGATCCTGAAGAGTCCCATTGGCAATGGCGGCAGCCGCATTATCCGCTGCTCCCTGATAGACCCTCACTTCGTGTTTCCAGCCGAGTTCCTCTAAGACCTCTTTCTGAATGGTACCGATAAATTGACCACAGGGAATGACCTCTGGAAAACAGGATTCATCCAGAGCAGAGATTTCGATCATCTTTCTTGACCAACATTTCTTTTCGACATCATAGAGCAAAGTTCCGGCGGCATCGGATGAATCGGTATAGAGTTTTCCCGTCAGAACGAAATTCAAATAATCCTTCGGAAGAAGGACATGACGTATTCTCATGAAAAGGTCTGGTTCATTTTTCTTCATCCAGAGAATCTTGGGAAGAGTAAATCCACTATAGGCGATATTCCCAGTCTCTTTAAGAAGGAATTCTTTTCCGATGGTTGTATTTAGGTATTCGACCTCCTCATAGGATCTCGAATCGTTCCAGAGAATCGCATTTCTTATGACATTCATCTTTTCATCGAGAGCGACAAGCCCATGCATCTGTCCATCGATGGCAAGAGCGGCTATGTTCTCTTCAACTCCGGACGAAATCTTTTTCAGGCCATCAAGAAGAGCTTTCTTCCAGTCTAGCGGATTCTGTTCGGAAAAAAGCGGCTTTGGAAGAAGAAGCGGATATTTCTCCTCCAGGCTTTGGATGATATTTCCATTTTCATCGACCATGGTCAGCTTCAGCGCACTTGTTCCTAAATCACATCCGATATAATAGTTCATAGATGAAACCTCTTTCTTTCTATTATAGAAAAAAAGGAAAGGATTTTTCTTCCTCTCCGTTCATGAAAATATAGATTTTGTTCGATAAAGGCTCATTTCAGATCATATTCCACAATTTCGCAGTTGTGGATTCCGTACGGGACGAAGTCCTCATTTTCCATATCCTGGAAATAGAGGTTCACGACTCTTGACATTCCACCATGGGCGACGATGAGAACGTTCTTGACTTTTCCATCGTATTCCTTTTTCAGTTTCTCAAAGAAGGTGGCGACTCGATGATAGACATCGAAATAGCTTTCTCCGTGCGGATATCTCTTGAAGTAGGAACTTCTCTGCTTCAGATAGACGGGATTATTTTCTCTTGGTGCCCCTTCCATATCGCCATAATATTCCTCAAGAAGAAGCGAATCTTCGACGAGGGGAATCACTCTTTCTCCTTTGATGATCAAGGCTGTATCCTTTGCTCTTTTCAGCGGAGAAGTGAAGATGAGATCAAGAGGAACGCTCTTTAGTTTCTCTCTTGCTTCCTTGGCCTGGCTGATTCCTTTTTCATTGAGCGGAATGTCGATATGGCCCTGGATTTTTCTTTCTTTGTTCCAGTCTGTTTCCCCATGCCTTGTAAAATAGATGTGAATCATATTCTTTCATCCTTTCTTGGAATCTTAGAACTTATTGTTTTTATCGACACGCAACTTGTAAAGTTCATCCCAATCCAAAATGATATCTTCATCGATTTGACAGGGAGTTTCACGATAGTTTGTTTATACCGACATCAATTGCAGATTATTTTCATAATGCCGGATACAAGTCGACAGCTTGAACAATGATTTATTTCTTGATTTCCCAATGACCATTTTTATCGGAACCAATTCTTTCTATGATTCCCTTGTCCTTTAGTTTGTTTAAGGCTCTCATGACAGTCGTTCTATGTCTATCGGTTATTGCAACCAATTCTTCGATGGTCACATTTGCATTTCCTAAAATTGAGTTATATATGCTGTTCTCCGTTGCAGAAAGTTTTATGCTGTCGTTTACAGTAGCATTTACAGTAGCGTTTACAGTAGCGTTTACAGTAGCATTTACAGTAGCGTTTTTGTCATTGAAGCCACTTCTGTCAAAAGGAATAGTCACTTTTATTGTTGAAGTCCCAAAATCGTAGGCTTCAACGCCATACTTTTTTACCACTTTTGGAACGCCATGCCCAGTTTGTTCGACAATATGGCATTGGAGGAAGATTTTCATGAGTTCTTCATTCACTGGATGTGTCATTCCCGAAAGGAAATCATTCTTTGTCATTCCGTTTGGGATTGTGCCATAGGAGATAATCTCCAGCCTATCATCAAACCAATATATGGCAGGCGGGATCCCATCGATCCACTTATTGTGAACGACGGCATTGGTCCATGCCTCTCTGAAGGCGTCTTCATCAAACATTTTCTTTTCTTGCCTGACTATTTTTGAAGTATCGACATATGTCTCGTTTTGGGCTAGACAATATTCGCTCGCCTGGTCCATCGCATACAAAAGGCAAGTAAAACCGTATTCGTTTCTCTTTAGATAGTCGGATTTATCCTTTCCTTTGAAAATAGCCACCTTGATGGAATCCGTATTCTCATCGGCAAGCAAGTCGGCGATGAGATTGTACTTTCCCTCTGGTGTCAGAAGACTGAAATTCTCTTCGAATTTCAATTCATTCCAATGGACGTTTCTGGCGCCAAGATAAGTTTTGAATTTCGTGAAACGCAAGTCAGTTTTGTTGCATGGGGTATTGACCATCTTCTTTTCAGGGATAATAATCGACTCAGTAAATTTTCTCAGGATTTGTTCGGGCATCATGCCTCTTGACGACGTTCCGATTCTCTCATAGCACCCTGCACTGCTCATTCCGTGCTTCTTGATGTAATAAAGCTTGCTGCCTTTTTTTACAGAAAGTTTGATTATGTGTTTGCCATCAATGATAGGCGTATCGATAGCCACGAGTTCCCTAGGACTAGGTTCAATTTGATCAGCGACAATGTTTGAAATAATCAATGATGCACTATCAATATCATTGATTCCAATGATTTCGCCATTATCTTTCACGCCAATGTAGATGGTCCCATCACACGTATTCAAAAAAGCAACAATCTCGTTTATGATTGTTCCGCTCTTCGGATTTTCTTTTAATTCAGTATGTTGGTCTTCTTTGAAAATCATGTCTGATTACCTTATCTTCCTTTGACTAGATTGTATCATGAACTGCGATTTTTCTCTAGATAGCGTTTTGCTTTTTTCGAAAGCATTACAAAAAATATAGGAAGGCTAACAAAAATGAATTTCATTGAAAGTTAGACTCGCATGATTATCTCTTTGTACACGCAGACACGATGAATTTTTCGACAAATTTTCTTCAAGACAAGAAGAAAAAAGCACCATCCAGATGAATGGATAGTGCTCTTTGTGATTGCTAGACAGGAATCAGAACAATTCTCTGCGGATGATGGTGGCATCCATCTCCGGAGAGACGGAGATGAGGGAGATTTCCGTGCCTAAAAGCTTTTCGATGGTGCTGATATAGTTCTGGCAGTTCTTCGGAAGTTCATCGAAAGTCTTGCAAGAGGAGATATCTTCGCTCCAGCTTGGAAGCGTGATGCTTTCCGTGGTGACTTTGGCAAGTTCATCGACATTGCTTGGCATGTAGTCGATTTCCTTTCCATCGAGGAAATATTTGGTGACAATCTTGATTTCCTTGACGGCAGAAAGGACGTCGAGAAGCATGATGGCGATATGGGAAACACCCGAGATGTTGATGACATATTTCAGCTGTGGGATATCTAACCAGCCGACTCTTCTTGGACGATGGGTGACGGTTCCATATTCATGGCCTTTTTCACGGATGAGATTGGCATCGCTATCGAAAAGTTCGCTCGGGAATGGGCCTTCGCCGACTCTTGTGGTATAGGCCTTCATGATGCCTAAGACTTCATGAACGCTATCCAACGGAAGTCCGGTATTCGAAGGGATGGCCGTTGCCAACGGAGAAGAGGAGGTGACATAGGGGAAGGTTCCATAATTCAGACAGAGCATGGATCCCTGGGCACCTTCAAAAAGAATCTTCTTTCCTTCCTTCATGGCCTTATGAAGGAAGACGGTGGTATCACTGACATGATCGGCAAGATGAAGCTTTTCACTGACATCGAGCAAATCATGATAGAGTTCTTCGACATCGAAGGTCTGTCCGCCATAGGCTTTCAGTTCGAGGTTCTTCAAAGGAACGACGGTCGACAATCTTTCATGGAGGTATTCCTTGTTGAGAAGATCGCCGATACGGATGGAAAGTCTCGCTGCCTTATCTTCATAGCAGGGACCGATGCCATTCTTTGTGGTTCCGATCTTCTTGTCTCCCAAGGCATTCTCTCTGGCCTTATCGATTTCGATATGATAGGGAAGAAGGACGCTGGCACGGGAAGAGATGAGAAGTTGGAAGGAATGAATCCCTTTTTCATTGATGTTCTTGATTTCCTCAAGAAGGGAGAATGGATTGATGACCATTCCATCGGCAAGGACGTTGACGACCTGCGGATTGAGGATTCCGGAAGGAAGAAGTCTCAAGGCATAACGTGTTCCATTGTGCTGAATGGTATGTCCGGCGTTGTTTCCGCCCTGCGAGCGGACAACGATTTCAGCCTTGCTGGCATAGTAGTCTGTGATCTTTCCTTTTCCTTCATCGCCCCACTGCATTCCTTCAATTGCTAATGTTGACATAGAAAAACCTCCTAAGGTGTTTTTGTTTCTGTAACAAGCAATGGCTTATTACTTATCGATTTTACCACCCACAGACAGGATAGACAAAGGTTTTTTCTACTTCTTTTCACTTGGGAAGACAAGTGTGAAGATGGTCTTTTCATCTTCGATGGATTCCAAAGCGAGATGGATGGATTCATTCAGGCAGATATGCTTTACAATGCTTAACCCGAGACCGGTTCCGCCGAGTTTTCGGCTTCTTGCCTTATCGACACGGAAGAATCTTTCAAAGACGCGCTCTTGGTATTTCTTTGGGATGCCACATCCGGTATCCTCGATTTTGAAGCTATGAGCATCCTTGTTGAGTGTGATCGTGATTCTTCCTTTGTCCTTGTTGTAGCGGATAGCATTCTCAATCAGATTTTCGAGCAAAGAATGAAGATCTTCCTTCTGCATGAGGACAGAAAAATCATCGCCTATGACTTCAAATGTAATCTCCTTCTTTTCGATTTCAGAAAGATGGCATTCTTTGATTTCCTTGATTGTCGAAACAAGGGAGAGCTTCTCTTTTTCTTTCTTCTCATCCTTCGCCTCTAACTTGGAGAGTTCGAGCATCTGGATGACGATTTCATTCATTCTCTTCGATTCGAAAAGAATGCGGTCCAAGTCCTCGTTGATTTCCTTTTTGTCGGTGACAAATCCGTTCTTGATCATCTCGGAATAGCCGATGATGGATGTGAGCGGGGATTTGAGCTCATGGGAGGCATTGGCAAAGAAATCACGCTTTGCTTTCTCAAGGTTCTTGTCGATGGTGATATCGCTCAAGGAATAGGCAACACCCTTCCTTTCTTTTCCAAGCCAGTCGGCTGCAAAGCCGGTGGCACTGACAAGATAATATCTTTCTTCGATCTTCACTTCGACGACATCGTCTTTTCCTTCGATGGCCTTATGGAAGAGTTCGCTGAAGGAGGAAAGAATCGTGATATCGAACAAAGAGGCATTTTCCTTGTCTTCATAATGGAAGACTTTTCTTATATAGTCATTGACCAAGACAACATCCATCTTTTCATCGACGATGAGAAGTCCTTGGTTCATGGAATTAAGAATGAATCTCAGTTTTTCCTGTTCCTCGGTCAAGGAATGAATCTTTTCGACAATCAGTTTCTTCGTCTGGTCAATCTGGTAGGACAAGGATTCGATTTCGACATCCTTGGGCATCTCTTCATCCTGCGAGACAATCTCTGAAAGTCGGGCGACTTCCTTCTTGAGTGGACGGAGAGAGGCGTTGATGGAATAGTAGTCCACAAGGATGGAAAGAACAAGAACGAGGATAAAGACACCTAACGAGATGGCGATTGTCGAATTGACCTGATCGTTGATGAGGGAGAGGGGGATGGCAACACGGACATAGATTTTCCCAGTGGAATCCAGTCCGGCGAGATACATCATGTCTCTTTTCAGGGTGCTGGAATAGCGGGTGGTGAATTCCCCGAGATTTTTGATTTCCGGACGATTAAGATGGTTCTCCTCGATTTCCGAGGTATCGGAATCATATAGGACCATTCCGGAAGTGGAAATCAGAGTCAGACGAATCTTCTTGGAGGAAAGCTTGATGAGATTTCCCGTGTTCGCCAAAGCTTCCTCTTCCTTGTTTTCTTTTCTTTCCTCGACAAGAACATTTCTTGCCAGATCCAGATAGCCCTGCAATTCATTCTTCGTGTTTTTCTGATTGAGGGAAAACATCATGCCGATGCTCACCCCGATGAGACTGGCTAGGGAAATAAAAAGAATCAGCCCATGCCATAAAAATAATTTCTTTCGCATTTTATCCGAGTATGTACCCGACCCCGTAGATAGTACGGATCAGGTGTCCTTCCTTATCTTGCAATTTTTTCCTCAGAGAGGCGATATGCATATCGATGCTTCTCGACTCGACGCTGTTGGAAGACTGATAGACTCTCTCATTGATTTCTTCTCTCCGGATGACAGAGGAGGGGTTCTCCAAAAGAAGACGGAGAATCTCGAATTCCGTATTCGTGAGATTCACTTCCTTTCCATCCTGTCGGACAGTATGGCTCTTGACATCCATGATGAGATTTTGATGGATGAAGATTTCCTTTTCGTGTCGGAAACGGGCGTTGACTCTCGAGATGAGCTCGAGGATGTCGAACGGTTTTTCGATATAGTCGTCTGCACCGCTGTCAAGGCCTTCCACCTTATCCATGGTCATTCTCTTGGCGGAGAGGATGATGATCTTGACATCATCGTTATCACTCTCACTTCGTATCTTCTTCAATATATCCATTCCGGAGCAATCCGGAAGCATCAGATCAAGAAGACAGAGATCCGGCTTCTTTTCATTGAAAGCAGTCAAGAAGTCTTTTCCATTGTCAAAAGAATGAACCTCGTATCCGACCTTCGAAAGGGAGACTTTGATGATCTTGGCAATGTCATAGTCGTCTTCGAGAGAATAAATGACCTTCATGATGGTTCTCCTATAGGATCTGTTTGTCTTTATAGAAACCGCTGAGAATATAGATGACCCATTCGGCCACATTGGTGGAGTGGTCGGCGATTCTTTCCAAATATTTTACTACTAATGCCGTGAAAACGGTGTAGGAAGGAGAAACGAGATTCTTTTTGTCTTCGCTGATGAGGTCATTCAAGAGTGCCTGGTATTCACTATCGACATGATCATCTCTCTTGATGACATCTCTTGCCAGGGAAAGATCTCTCTTGATATAGGACGAAATCGAATCATGGACCATGTTCATGACATAGTCGATCAAAGAGAGGATTCTCTTGTTTTCTTTTTCTGGTTTTCTTAAGCGAAGAGCGAATTCAAGAATATCCTTCGCATGATCCCCGAGTCGTTCGATATCCTGGACCATCGACATGATGCCTGTGACTTTTCTTAAATCATCGGCATAGAGTCTTTCCTTCATCATGAGATGAAGCGCATCAGCTTCAATCCATCTTTCATAGGAATTGACCTTGTCATCATCCACCGGTGCATAGAATTTGCTCTCGTTGTAGTTTTCATAGACTTCCATCGCATATCTGAGATTCTTCTCGACAACGCCGGACATCTCCAAGATGAGATTGTCCAACTGCTTGATTTCCAAATCGATATCCATAATTCTGTTCCTTTCCTAGATCAGCCGAAACGTCCCGTAATGTAGTCTTTCGTCTTCTTTTCATGCGGATGGGAGAAGATTTCCTCAGTCTTGTTTGTCTCGACAAGGTCGCCGAGCATGAAGAAGGATGTGTAATCGGAAATACGGCTGGCCTGCTGCATATTGTGGGTGACGATGATGATGGTGTAGTCCTTCTTGAGTTCTCCGATCAGATCCTCGATCTTCTTTGTGGCGATGGGATCAAGGGCGGAGGTGGGTTCATCCATCAGGATGACATCCGGCTCCATGGCAATCGCACGGGCGATACAAAGTCGCTGCTGCTGTCCACCCGACATGCCCAAAGCCGATTCATGGAGTCGGTCCTTGACTTCCTCATAGAGGGAAGCTTCCTTTAGGGAATTGATGACGATTTCATCCAGGATGGCTTTTTTCTTGATGCCTTGGCATCTTGGACCATAGGCGATATTGTCATAGATGGTCATTGGGAAGGGGTTTGGCTGCTGGAAGACCATGCCGACGATTGTTCTTAAAACCATCGGGTTGTAGGAATTGATGTCTTTTCCCAAATACTCGATTTTTCCGGTGATTCTGCAATCCGGAATCAGATCGTTGAGTCGGTCAAGACAGCGAAGGAATGTCGATTTTCCGCATCCGGAAGGCCCGATGAAGGCCATGACGGTGTTCTTTCTTATCTTCAGGTTGATATCATGAAGGACATGATGGCTTCCATAACTGAGATTGACATTCTCGCAATCGAAGATGACAGGATGTTCTTTCTCGAATTCTTCGTCTTTTTCGTTTTTCTTCTCTTCGATAGAAAGATTCTCTTTTTCTGAATGGTTGTTGGAATCGACAGTCTCGATTCCATCTGTCAGGATTTCACTATATTCTTGTTTCATGTCTTACCTCTTGAATTTCTTTACGAATCGATAGGAGATCAGCTTGACGGCGATATTTAGGACAAGGTCCATGATGAGAATGATGATGGCAACGCCACAGCTGGCATCATAGTTCGGATTCTCTCCCGCACAGAGGGACCAGATGTGGATGGCCAGGGTCGCGGAGTTCTGTGTGAGGATGATGTTATCCTTGATGGAAGAACCGACTGCATAGATCAGTGCAGCACTTTCGCCGATGATTCTTCCGATGGAGAGCAACACGGCTGTCAGGATGCCGGGAAGAGCATTGGGAAGCATGACCTTGAAGATGGTCTGGGTATCACTCGCCCCGAGTGCCAACGACGCGCTCCGAAAGGAAGAAGGAACTGTCTTGATGGCTTCAATCGTCGTCTTGATGATGATGGGAAGAAGAAGAATCGCCATCGTCAAGGCGCCCGAGAGAAGAGAGCCGCCGCTTGTCAATCCAAGTCCATTCAGAATCGGAACAAAGATGATGGCACCTGCCAAGCCGTAGATGATGGTCGGGATGCCTCCGGCGATATCGATCATCCCCTGAAGGATGTTCTTTACTTTCTCATTCTTGGCAATCAGACTCAGATAGATGGCTGCTCCGATCCCTAATGGCAATGCAAAGAGAAGGGTGAGGCCAATCATGTAGAGTGTCGAAACAAGGGATCCTCTGATGCCGCCTCCGGTGGTCGAGATGGTGAATGTCTGTATCTTATCCGCCTTTTGGAAGGCTTTGGCCATCTTTTCGGCACCATCCTTGGCTGAGGCAATCTCCAGGCTGTCCCCTTGAATCAGAATGGCATTGTCGATTGAGGAAGTCAGCGTGACCTGGAAGAAGGAGCCATCGGCTGAATTCTTCAGTGCTTTGAACGGCGAGGAATTATCCATATAGCTGATGATGACGATCTTGTCTTTGTTGTTGTCATAGGAATCTTCGAATCCGACACCCCAGTTATCCGCAAAATAGACACCGGATATATTGGGATTCTCGAAAGTTCCCTGTGTGACGCTTTCCGAATAGCTCACGGTCGTTGTCTTGACGTTGTAGTCTCCAAAAAGAAAACTCGGAGAGAGCATTTTGTATCCCTTGGAAAAGACGAAGACGAGGATGAAGCCGAGGATGCACACGCCGAAGGAAGAGAAAAGATAGGCAAGGGTGTTTCTTGTCACGTCCTTGAAGGTTCGATATTTTCGATCTTGTTTGTTTGCAATCATTTTCTAGATCCCTTCGAAAGTTTTCGGTTTGCGAATGATAGAATCAGATTCGTAATCAGAATGATGAAGATAAGAAGGATACCCACGGAGAAGCGGATGTCGTATTTCAGTCCGGTCGCTTCGCCAAAGCCCTGAAGCATCGTCGTTGTCAGGGTTCTTGTCGTATCGAAGATATTGAAATTCGGACCGGTTCCCGCATTTCCGCAGACCATGGTGACGGCGGTTGCCTCACCGAGGGCTCTTGAGATGCCTAGGATCAATCCGGCGAAGATACCGCTTCTTGCACTGGTCAGGACGACTTTGAAATTCGTTTCGCTCTGGCTTGCACCTAAGGCAAGGGAACCGAGTTCCAGATTTTTATTCACGCTCTTGATGGCTGTGATGGAGAGCATGGTGACGGTGGGAACCGACATCATGGTCAAGACGAGGACGACGGAGAGCGTGGATAATCCGCCGGCGGACTGGAAACCAAAGGCTTCGCTTAATCCCTTGACCATCTTTGTCACCCAGGCTTTTCCAAACATGCCGAAGATGACGCTTGGAACGCTGGCAAGGATTTCGATGATGGCATTGAGGGTGGCACCGACAGGCTTTGGCGACATCTTGACGATGACAAGGGCTGTCAAGATGCTGATCGGTCCGGTCAGAAGAATCGTCAAAAGAGCGATATAGATTGTATTGAGAATGATAAACCCAGCACCAAACCCTTTGCTTCCAGTCTCTGTCCAGGCCATGCCAGAAAGAAAGACCCAGAAATCGACTTTTACCTGTTCGCCATTGACTTCATAGGTGGTGAAGAAAGGCTTGAAGCCCTGTATGGCGATGAAGACGATGATGAAGATGACCGCCGAGGCACTGACCAAAGCCAGAAGAAACAGCAAAGAACGGACAATGATGTCCGTCTTTGTTTTTCTTTTCGCTAAATTGATTGTGTTCTCTCTTTCAAGATGCCTGACTAGGCCACGATTACCTGATTCCATACTGTTTTCGTTCCGTTGTAGATATCGACGAGTGTTTCAGCCTTTGTTTCCTTGAGCGGATTCTTCTGATTGACGACAGCGACAATGGCATCGGTACAGATTTTTCCGCTTGTGCCTTCGGCAGCTGTTTCATTGGATTCGAGTTCTCTTGAAAGGAAACCGATATCGAGTTTTCCAGTGGCGGCATCTTTCTGGGAACCCTGGGTATGTTTATAGGCATCACCAGATCCAGTATGGTTGTGCTCCGGAGTGAAATTGCCGCACAGGGGGGCAAAGGCGGCGGTGAGCTTCTTGGCGATTTTTTCGACCGAGGTCGATCCACCAAAGCTGACTTTCACTCCGCTGTTGTCTTCGTTGCAGATCGGATAATTGGCTTTGATCTCATCCCAGGATTTATCGGATGTGGAGATGGTTAAGATGCCATCGTTTGCCTTGATGATGGCCTTGGCTGTGCTGGTCTGCATATAGGCGACAAAGGCTTTGACAATCTGACCGACCTTGGAATCTTCGCTATAGTCATTGCGGATGACATAGTTGAAGTTTCTTGTCAGCTGATAGGTATTGTTCAAGACATTGGCTTCGCTTGGTTCGACACCTTCATATTTCAATCCGGTCAAGGATGAATTTTCCAAAGAGGAAAGGGAGATGTATCCGATACCATATTCGTCGTTCTTGATGGCATTGACCATATCGCCGTTGGATGCGACTTCGACATAACCGGTGACGAATTTGGAATTGTCGGTCTTGGCAGAACCATATCCGATCTTCGTGAAGAAGCCATCGCGGGTACCGCTTGTGGTATCTCTGGTATAGGCTTTGATGGATTTTGTCGTATCGAATGTGGAAGCGGCTGGTGTAGTGCTATTTCCTTGAGAATTTCCAGTGGAAGAATTCGTTGTGGACTGGCAAGAGACTAATCCGGCAAGAACGAAGAGATAAGCAAGACTTCGACTGACCATTTTTGTTTTCATTTTTTCATGTCCTTTATTTTTTACGAGCCTAGTTTAGTCTTTTGCCTCTTTTTCGTTCTATCGTGGTGGTGTAAAAAATTGTAAAGAAAATGTAAATTCTTCTTTCTATTCCTTCTTTTGGCTATAATAGGGCTATGAAAAACCTGAAAAACGAACAATTGATCGATGAATTTCTTCTCCGTCTGAAAAATGGCGAGGATGAAGAAACCGTCAGAAATGATTATGAAAAAGCCTTCGGAAAAACTTCTTTACAATCCCATGTAAAGAGAAATGAGGAAAATTACCTCACGGAGGAAAATCCTCTCTTGCTTCTTGCTGAAGAGAATGGTGCCCTTCGTGCGTTGAAGAAAAATATCCGTTTTGATTTTTCAACGCAGGATGATCTTTCTCTCTCTCTTCTCAAAGAAGAAATCGCTCGACTTGATCAGATAAAATATCATTTCAAGAAAATCGAGAATGTTCTTCTTCCTTTCCTGGATGACGAAACAAAAAAGAAGGAAATCCTCTCTCGGGAGAAGAATATCCTTCAAAGAATGACTGCTCTGGAAAAAGAAGAAAATCCATTTGCCAATAAGGATGAATGGCTTTCTCTTCTCGATGAAATCGAGACAAACATCATCTATGAAAACCATTTTCTTCTTCCCCTGATGGAAGAAAGACTCGATTCCTTCTTATTGAAGGTAATCTGGATTTCCTTTTTGAACTACAAGACCTGCTTAATCGATCCCGTTTCTTTTTAGGAAAGAGGAAAGATCTTCCTTGCTTTTCAGGACAAAACTTCCGATGATGGGCATGCATGCTTTTATCTGGATGGTCGTGTTTTCTTTTTGGATATCAGATGGAGAACTTCCAAGTCCACTTCCTTCATGAGTGGAAATCAGATAGACATCCTTCTTTGTGAAATCGTGATTCTTCACAAAGGTGAGAACAGCCATCGGGCAGGTTTCCCAATAGATGGGGTAACAGAGGATGATTCTTTCAAAAGAGGAGAAATCACTCTCATCGAAAAGAATCTCCGGTCTTTTGTTCTCTTTCTGGTCTTGGTAGGCTTCTTTTACACAAAGATCATATTCATCGCTATAGGGATGCTTCATTTTGATTTCCCTTGTCGTGGAATCTTCGAGAAGCGAATGAAGGATTTCAGTGACAGCCTGGCAATTTCCTTTTTCAAGGTATCCTTTTTTTCCGTTCACCCAGTTTTCCTTGTTCTTCGAATAATAGGCAATCAATGTTTTCATCTTTTTTCTCCTGGACAATGCGTTGTATTTGTATCATTTTCTTTCTTATTCTATAATGAATGACGTTATGAAAGCCACTCCTTATTCCATTGTTTATGAGGATGATGAAATCCTCACAGTCTATAAAAATCGTGATGTGCTCACCATCCGCACAAAAGATAAAAAGACCTTTTCGCATAACCTTTATCATTATCTCTATCTTTATCTTCAAAAGAAAGGGGAAAGACTCTTCATCGTCCATCGGCTGGACTATGAGACAAGCGGGCTTCTCGTCTTTGCGAAAAGTGAGGAAATGAAAGAAAAACTGCAGAAAGCCTTTGAGGAAAGAAAAGTCATAAGGGAATATGAAGCCGTGATCAAGGAAATGATTCCACTTCATGAAAGTTTTACTGTTCGTATGTATCTTAGCGATGGCGAAAATGGAAGGAAAGTCATCAAAACGACAAAAGAAGAAGGAAAGGAAGCCAACACCGATCTGGTGAGCACGAACTATATCCAGATTGGAACGGCTCTGAAAATCAATATATACACAGGAAGAAGAAACCAGATTCGCTTGGCCATCCATGAACTCGGCTATACGCTCTTAGGAGACAAACGTTATTCATCGGATGAAAACAAAAGGATGTATCTCAACAGCTATCACCTTGTCTTTCCCAGTGAAATCGGCCTGAAGAAGAATGAATTTTATATATCCCCTTTATGGGTCAAGGAGGAAGAAGAATGACAAAAATCGAAAACCAGCATTTTACCGGAGAAAGAGCACTTTTCCGAAGCGAGAATCTTGAGATTCATAACTGCCTTTTTGATGATGGCGAATCCCCCTTGAAGGAATCAAGAAACTGCGTTTTGGACCATGTCACCTTCGGATACAAATATCCATTGTGGTATGGAAAAAATCATACGGTGAGAAATTCGACCTTCCTTCTGATGTCCCGCTCCGGACTCTGGTATACTTTCTCCTCTCGTTTTGAGCATTGCCATATCATTGCTCCGAAGGAATTTCGCAGATGTGAGGATATCTATCTGGAAGATATCATTTTTGATGATGCCAGTGAAACCTTGTGGACCTGCAGAAAGGTCATTATGAAGGACATCAAGGCGAAAGGCGACTATCTATTGAAGGATAGCAAGGAAGTCGAAGTCAACAATCTCACTTTGGATGGGAATTATGCCTTTGATGGCGGAGAAGATATCATCGTTAGAAATTCGACATTGAATACCAAGGATGCTTTCTGGAATTGCAAGAATGTCCTTTTGGAGAATTGCACCATCATCGGAGAATATTTTGGATGGAATTCCAGTCATGTGACTTTGAGAAACTGCACGATTTCCTCTCATCAGGGATTCTGCTATATGGATGATCTTGTCATGGAGAACTGCAAGATCATCGATTCGGATCTCATCTTCGAGTACTGCAGGAATATCAAGGCGGAAATTCTTTCTTCCCTAGGGAGTGTGAAGAATCCGATTTCGGGAACAATCCGTGCTCTAGGCTATTCTGAAATCATCCGGGATGATGAAAGAGTTGACTTATCGAAAATTCATCTTGAGGTCAAAAAAGGAGAACACTATGAAGAAATATGATTTTGATGAAATACAGAATCGACGAAATACTTCTTCGACAAAATGGGATATCAAGGAAAACGAGCTTCCGATGTGGATTGCCGATATGGATTTCAAGACAGCGCCCAAGATCATCGAGGCGATTTCCTCTCGGGTGAGTCAGGGAATCTTTGGCTATACCGACCAAGATGAAAAATGGACCAAAAGCTATGTCGATTTCTATAAAAGAAGACATCATCTCGAATTGAAGGAAGACTGGCTTCTTTTCTCCACGGGTGTTGTCCCGACCATTTCCTCGAGTGTGAGAAAGCTTACGAATGTCCATGACAATGTCGTCGTCCTTTCTCCGGTCTACAACATTTTCTACAATTCCATCATCAACAATGACCGTGTGGTTCTTCAGGTTCCGCTTCTTTATGAATATGGAAAATACGAGATCGATTTTCCTGCTCTGGAAGAGGCCTTCAAGAAGGAAGAGACCACGATGATGATCTTCTGCAATCCGGCAAACCCGATTTCGAAAATATGGAGCCGTGAGGAAATGGAAAGAATCGGTCAGTTGGCGAAGAAATATCATGTCGTCGTGCTCTCCGATGAGATTCATTGTGAAATCACAAGACCGAGAAAGGAATACATTCCCTATATCAGCGTCAATAAAGACAATGAGCAAAATGCCGTCATGGCCATCTCGGTGACAAAGGCCTTTAATTTGGCCGGCATCCAGACAAGTTGCATCGTCGTTCCCAATGAAGAACTTAGAAAGAAAGTCTGTCGCCAGATCAATACCGATGAAGTGGCCGAGGGAAATGCCTTTGCCTATCTTGCGGCTGAGGCAGCCTTGAATGATTCAGAAGATTATCTTGATGAACTGAGAGAATATCTTTTTGAGAATCGGGATTATGCAAAGAAATATATCCAAGAGAACATCCCTTCTCTTTCTCTTGTCGATGGCGATGCCACCTATCTTCTCTGGATCTCCCTTGAGAAACTCTGCACGGATAGTGACGCCTTTGTTTCCTTCTTAAGAAAAGAAACGGGACTGATTCTTTCCAGCGGAAGAGTCTATGGCGGAAATGGTTCTTTCTTTGTGAGAATGAATGTGGCCTGCCCAAGAAAAATTCTTGCCGATGGACTGGACCGATTGAGGAAAGGTGTCGATTTGTTTTTGAAAAAATGATTTCTCCGCACTGAAAAAATCGTGATAAAATATTTTCGTAGAAACCTATAACAGGAGGGGAAAATATGTCATTGATCATTACGATTGCCCGTGAATTCTCTTCGGGCGGAAGAGAACTGGGAAGAAGAATTGCCGATGAACTGCATATCGCCTATTATGACAAGGAGATTCTTCAGGATATCGAAAAGAAGACGCCCTATTCCATGTCGTATATCGAGGAAGTCAGCGAGAACAGACCGATTCTTTTGCCACCCATCAACTATGGTTCTTCCTTTACTTTGTATCCGGATATCTCATTGCAGCAGAGCATCGATGTCCATTCGGCCCAGAGTGATATCATCCGTGAATATGCGCTCAAGTCGGATTGCGTCATCATCGGAAGAGGTGCCGACTACATTCTCCGTGATCTGAAGCCGTTCCGCATCTTTGTCTATTCCGACATGGAAAGCAAGATCGAACGCTGCAAGACAAGAGAAGCCAAGGATGAGCATTTCACCGACAAGCAGCTAGCCAAGAAGATCAATTCCATCAACAAGAAGAGAAAAGACTATTACGAATACTATACGGGAAGAAAGTGGGGCAGCAAGGAAAACTACGATATGATGATCAATACCTCCGGAATGAATATCAAGGAGATTGCCCATCATCTTGCCACACTCATCAAGGAAATCCAATCCGAACAGCACAAATAGACTTCAGGACTCCCTTTCGCGGAGTCCTTTTTCTTGCACTTTTTCCCTGAAAAAGCCCAATATTTTTTAAGTCTCTAAAAAAATATGGTTTTCCTTCGGAAAATGTGAAAAAATAGAGATGTAAGCGTTATAATATAACGAAAACGGAGGTCTTCTATGAAATATGATGTCGCTCTCATCGGATGCGGAATCACCGGTGCTTCCATCGCCATGGAATTGTCCAAGTATGAGCTGAATGTCATTGTCCTGGAAAAGGAAAATGATGTGGCCATGCAGACGACAAAAGCCAATTCTGCCATCATTCATGCCGGATATGATCCAAAGCCTGGGACATTGATGGCAAAATACAATGTCATGGGTTCTCTTCTCACAAAAGAACTTGCCAAGAAAATCCATTTCCACTACAGCCAGATTGGTTCTTTGGTCATTGGAAGAAAAGAGAAGGACAAAGAACTCATCGACACGCTCTACCAGCGAGGTGTTGCCAATGGTGTTGAAGGAATGCGTCTATTGACCAATCGAGAAGAGATTCTTTCTCTTGGTGAAACAAATCTTGCCGAGGATATCGACTATGCCCTTTATGCTCCTTCGGCAGCCATTGTTTCTCCATGGGAAATGTGTCTTGGATTCATTTCGACGGCTGTCATCAATGGAGCAAAGCTTCTGACTTCCTGCAAAGTCGAGAAAATCACGAAAGAGGAAGATGGATTCCATCTTTCGACATCGAAGGGAGAAATCGTCTCTTCCTATGTCATCAATGCGGCAGGATTATATGCCGATGATGTCTATAGCAGTCTTTTAGGCCACAAGGAATTCTCGATACAGGCGGTCAAGGGAGACTATTATCTTTTGGATAAGGATGAGGGAAAACTCTTTTCCCATGTTCTTTTCCAGACACCGTCCAAGGTCGGAAAAGGTGTCTTGGTCTCACCGACTGTCCATGGAAATCTCATTGTCGGTCCCGATGCCCAGGAAATTGCGGATAAATCCCGTGTCAATGTGACCAAGGAAGGATTGGATACCGTCAAGGAAAAATCGAAGCTGACCAGCGAAAAGATCAATCTTTTCGACAATATCCGCAACTTTGCCGGAAATCGTGCCACCATTCCAGACTATGATGATTTCTATATCAAGGAAAGCGAAGAATACAAAGGCTTCATCAACTTCGCGGGCATCAAGTCGCCAGGGCTTTCCTCAGCGGCAGCCTTCGGTAGCCTTGCCAAAGAAATTCTTTCTTCCTCTGGACTTTCATTTTCAGAGAAGAAGGATTTCCACTATTACGAGCTTCCGACCTACTTCAAGGAACTCTCCTTGGAGGAAAAGGAAAAGAAAATCAAGGAGAATCCTCTCTATGGCAGAGTCATCTGCCGATGCGAAACCATCACGGAAGGCGAGATTGTCGATTCTCTTCATACACCAGTTCCTGCGAAGACCATCGATGGCGTAAAAAGAAGAACGAATGCCGGCATGGGCCGCTGTCAAGGCGGGTTCTGCGGACCGAAGGTCTTCGAAATCATCAAAAGAGAACTACATCTCCCCTATTCTGAAATCTATCAGGATAAGGAAGGAAGCCAGGTTGTCGTTTCATTGACGAAGGAGGAAGCAGAATGAAAACCCTAGAGACGCAATTGCTCATCATCGGCGGTGGACCAGCCGGACTTTCTTCCGCCTATGGTGCCTATCAGGCCGGAATAAAGGATATTCTCATTGTCGAAAGAGATGATCATCTCGGCGGCATTTTGAATCAGTGCATTCACAATGGTTTTGGTCTCCATCGCTTCAAAAGCGAATTGACCGGACCGGAATATGCCCAACGCTATATCGATATGGTCGCCTCGACATCCGTCAAGGTTCTTTCTGATTCCATGGTCATCGACCTCAATGCTTCCAAGGAAGCCATCCTCATGAATAAGGAAGACGGCATTGTCAAAGTCAAGGCAAAGGCCATCATTCTGGCGATGGGATGCCGTGAAAGAAGCCGTGGCGCCATTATGACGCCCGGTGACCGCGTCAGCGGAATCTATACGGCCGGTGCCGCCCAGAAATACTGCAATATCGATGGCTATCTTGTCGGAAAAAGAGTCGTCATCCTAGGAAGTGGCGACATCGGACTCATCATGGCCCGCCGTATGACCTTGGAAGGCTGCAAAGTCTTGGCTGATGTCGAACTCTGCCCCTATTCGAACGGCCTGGCGAGAAATATCCAGCAGTGTCTGAATGATTTTGATATCCCTTTGTATCTCTCTTATACCGTCAGCGACATCATCGCCGACAAGGATTCCAAGAGAGTGGAGAAAGTCGTCATCTCCAAAGTCGATGAGAAAAGAAATATCATTCCAGGAACGGAAATCACATTCGAATGTGATACCCTTCTTCTTTCGGTCGGGCTGATCCCGGAAAATGAGCTTTCCAAAAAAGCTGGCATCGTCCTTGATAGAAGAACGAAAGGACCGGTTGTCAAAGATAACCTCGAAACAAGTGTCGATGGCATCTTTGCCTGTGGAAATGTTCTCCAGGTCCATGATCTTGTCGACAATGTCTCCGCGGAAGGCGAAAAAGCCGGTAAGAATGCTGCGGAATATATTCGTGAGGGTGAAAAAGAAACAACACTGATCGAGACCGTTCCCGGTTCTGGCATCGGCTATCTCTGCCCACAGAAGGTCCGCATGGAAGCCAATGACGACAAAGTCGAACTCTTCTTCCGAGTGAGAACGCCATCAAGCAATCCGACATTGGAAGTTCTGCTCGATTCCAAGCCCTACAAGTCCATCAAGAAAATCCGCATGGCACCGAGCGAAATGGAAACGCTCGTTCTGAAAAGAAGCGAGCTGAAGGATGTGAAATCCATCCAGGTCCAAGTGAAGGAGGAAAACCATGATTAAGAAACTCATCTGCATCCAGTGTCCGAGAGGATGCCATCTCGAAATCGATGATGAAACCCTTGCTGTCACAGGAAATTTCTGCCCGCGCGGCGCAGCGTATGCCAAAACGGAAATCACTCAGCCGATGCGCACCTTGACATCAACGGTCAAGGTCGTGGGTGGCGAACTTCCGCGCTGCTCTGTCAAGACCTCTGCACCCATCAAGAAGGAACTGATGATGGATGTGATGAAGGAAGTCAACCGCATCACAGCTGAGGCGCCGATTGAGATGAATCAGGTGCTTCTGAAGAATGTCCTCTCCACCGGAGCCGACATCATCGCGACCAAGGTCATCAAGAAAGTCTAGTTCGTCCTCTTCTGCAATTCTGAGAGCTGATTCTCCAGTTTCGTGATTTCTTCCTGAAGCTGCATCAGCTCTTTTCTTTTCCTGTTCTTTTCATACGAATAAGTCAGGATGTGGTTGAGGGTGTATTCTTCAATTTTTCTGAGAATGCGAATGGAGCAGCAACCCATGATTTCGATGACACGATTCTTGCTGACCCATCGTACGCCATCCAAAAGAACTCCTGTGTTTTCCTGAAAGCCATCTTCTTTATATCCATCGAGCACGTCGGAATATCCCTTTCCGAATTTCTTGCTCGTGCAGGGTGCGACAAAAAGAAAATTCTTCGTCTGGGAGAGGACAACGGCCGGATGGGGATAGGAGAATTCATAGCCGAAGTTCATGAAACCAAAATCGAGAATCACGATGTCGCCTCTCTTGTAGATTCTTTCTTTTCCATAGCAGATGGCGTTCTTGTCATCCAGATAATGCGAGATGGAATTGATGACCTGTCCCATCTCGTAGGCGCTGAGATGGCTTAGGTATTCCTCGAAATTGTCCATCGCCTTCTTGTAGTAGGGCGAGAGCGTCCTTATCTCGCACCCTTTGATGGTTTTGTTTCCTTCAATCTGCCTGTAGATGTTTTCGACTTGCTTTTTATTGATTTTTTCCATATTCTATTCCTCATAAATAATATTGCTCTGCAAATTGAATTTTTTCGAAACAAAATCATATTTTTTAGGAGAATCCCGATTATGGATAAGAAATCACTTGTCGAAATCAATTTTCACGATATCGAAGCCGAGATGAAGAAGCTCAGCAACAGCAAGAAACTGCTCTCCGTCATGGAAATCAGCCAGAACAAAGAAGGGTATTCTTTCCATTCGACTTCCTTGGACGATCATTTCTGCATTCTCTTGCGCTCAAAAGACTACAAGACGGTCATGCAGGCGAAATTGTATCTCAAGACGTGTGGCTTTGAAGTCTATGGGAATATCGACCGCAAGGGTTTGGATGCTGTCAAGAAAGAACTCGAAATGAAGAATCTTCCCACTCAGGATATCGAGGCTGTCATGGGAGTCACGGCGAATTATCTCAACGTCGATCTGAAGAAGGAAGAGGACATCGGAAAAAACAAGGAAGGCGACTTCTACTTCTATTTTTACCCGGTCAAAAAGGATGTTCCTACCTGGCATGAATTCAAGAAGAGAAACTATCTGGATGAACTCAATGTGCTTGCCAAGAAAGCGGAGTCGAGCATCGATCTCATCTTTGCCCAGCTGGACAATGTCATCTATGGCGGACTGAAGATTCCCGGTGCCGCCATTGAGAAATATAGGGAAGCCTTCTTTGAGGCCTGCAATGTCCAGGTTGGAAAGTCCTCCATCCGCGAACTCTATATCGCTTCCAAGGTTTTGATGGAACTGGTCTCTGCAGAAGAGGAACTTATCGATATCGGACTCTTCCAGATGTATATGGTCGACGAACCGATTTTCTCTCAATACGATTATGAGGAAATCTATCTGGATTTTCCAAATGAACTGATGGAGGAAGAAATAGCCTGATTCCATTTCGATTGCGCCTGAAAAATGAAAAGTTCGGTTCATTTGTTCTTTTTGAGTGTATAATATTTCGGCAACATGCGTTTTTATTTAGGAGAATATGATTATGCGTTACATGACTAGTGATGAAATCCGTGATACCTGGCTCAATTTTTTCAAGGAACATGGCCATTATATCGAACCGAGCGCTTCCTTGGTTCCGAACAATGATCCCACCCTTTTATGGATCAATGCCGGCGTCGCGGCTTTGAAAAAATATTTCGATGGTACCCTGACTCCGAAGCACAGAAGAATCACGAATGCCCAGAAATGCATCCGTACCAATGATATCGACAATGTCGGACATACCGCCCGCCACCACACCTTCTTCGAGATGATGGGAAACTTTTCCATCGGCGACTATTTCCGCAATGAGGTCATCCCGTGGGCGTATGAACTTCTCACCAGCGAAAAATATTATGCGCTCGATCCGCATAAACTTTATGTCACCTATTATCCGGATGACAAGGAAACCCATGATCTTTGGGTGAAATGCGGCATTCCGGAAGAAAACATGGTTCCCAGCGAGAACAACTTCTGGGAAATCGGTGAAGGACCCTGCGGTCCGGATACGGAAATCAACTACGACCGTGGAGAAAAGTATGATCCCGAACATCTCGGACTCAAACTTCTGAAAGACGATATGGAAAATGACCGCTATATCGAATTGTGGAACATCGTCTTCTCTCAGTTCAATTCCATGCCCGGCGTGGAAAGAAAAGACTACAAGCCGCTTCCGCAGAAGAACATCGATACTGGTGCCGGTCTTGAAAGACTCTGCTGCATCATGCAGGATGCTGAAACCAATTTCGAGACAGATCTTTTCATGCCCTATATCAAGGTTTTGGAAGAAAAAGCCAAATTCCACTATGATGAGGAACATAAATTGGCGTACCGCGTCATCGCAGATCATATCCGCAGCATCACGTTTGCTTTGGCAGATGGCGCTGTCTTTTCCAATGACGGAAGAGGCTATGTCTTAAAAAGACTTCTCCGCCGTGCCTCAAGATATGCCCAGACCATCGGTCTCCCCGCCGGAACCCTTTCTTCCCTTGTTCCGGTTGTCACAAAGAACATGGAACACTTCTATCCATATCTGAAGGAACATGAAGAAAGAACCATGAAGATGATTCTCTCCGAAGAGAATAAGTTTGCCAACACCCTGAAAGTCGGTGAAAAACTTCTCAGCCAGTATCTTGCCAAGGATGGCGATACATTATCTGCCGAGGATGCCTTCAAGCTGAGCGACACTTATGGCTTCCCCTATGAGCTGACAAAGGAAATCGCCATGGATGCCCATAAGAAAGTCGATGAGGAAGGCTATCAGGAACTTTTGAAGAAAGCCAAGGAACTTGCCCGCACATCTCGCGGAGAAAGAGAATCCTTCGCCAGTCAGTCGAAGGATATGCTTGCCTTCACGACCGAGAGTGAATTCATCTATTCGGATAAAGAAGATCTCAATGGAAAGGTCATCGGCCTTTTCAATGAAGGCGTTGCTGTCGAATCCATCATTGAAGAAGGCGATGTTGCTTTCGATGAGACGAACTTCTATGCTCTGAGCGGCGGTCAGGTCTCGGATACCGGCTTCATCCGCAATGAGAATTGCGAAGCCGAAGTCGATGATGTCAAGATTGCCAACCACGGTCAGCATCTTCTCCATGTCAAGGTCCTCTATGGTGAAATCAAGATGGGCGATACCTTCAAACAGTTGGTCGACTGGAAGAGAAGAGACTTGATTCGAAAGAATCATTCGGCAACCCATCTTCTCCAGAAAGCCCTCCAGGAAATCGTTTCCCCGGAGATTCACCAGGAAGGTGCCTATTATGATGAAAATCTTCTTCGCTTCGACATCAACTATGATGGAAAACTGACATCTGAACAGCTCGATCAGGTTGAAAGAAGAGTCAACGAAAAGATTTTTGAAGGCCTGCCAGTCATCACCGAGGTCCTCACCAAAGAAGAAGCCCTCAAGAAGAATGCCATGCATCTTTTCTCTGAAAAATATGGCGATAAGGTCCGTGTTGTTTCCATGGGAGACTATTCCGTCGAATTCTGCGGCGGTACCCATGTCTATAGCACCGATCAGATCAATCTCTTTGCCATCGTCAGCGAGGAATCCGTCGCGGCTGGCATCAGAAGAATCACAGCCTACACTTCCCTAAACGCCTATGAATTCTTCAAGGAAAAGCAGTCCTTGATCAACGAGGCGGCAAAACTCCTCAAAATCAATTCCGATAAGGGCGTGAGAGCAAAAATCCTTTCGAACAACGATACGATTGCTTCTCTCAACAATACCATCAAATCGCTCCGTGAACAGAATACGAATGCCATGATGGGTGAACTCGAATCGAAAATCGAAGTCGTCAATTCCAAGAAACTTCTCTTTGTGAGTCTTTCTTCCTTGACTCATGAGCAGGAGGACTCCCTTGCCAATAAGCTGATCGACAAGAATCCGGATCTTCTTCTCTTCTTCAGCGTCAACAACGGCGAAAAGAAAGACCTTGTCGTCGCCAGAGGAAAGAACCTTTCCTCTCTCAAGGCTGGTGCCATCATGAAGAGTGTCAGCCAAATGCTCTCTGGACGCGGAGGCGGAAAACCGGATGTCGCTTTCGGCGGATGTCCTTCGCTTGACAATCTTGCCAACGTGAAAGAATATCTCAAAGGACTTCTCTGAGAGTGAAAAAGAATCTCCTTTGCCTCGATTTAGGAAAAGGCTCCTTGGGCCTGGCTATCTCGAGAAGCGGCATGTTCATCACGCCGTTAGAGAATTATCGTTTTCACCTGATGAAGTTTGAGGAACCGCTTGCCCATCTTGATGAAGTTCTCAAGAAGGAAAAAGTCGAGACTTTCGTTCTTGGTCTTCCTTTGTTTCCAAGTGGAGATGAATGTGAAATGACTTTGATTGTCAAGGATTTTGCCAAAAAACTCGAAGAGAAATATCCGAATATTCCGATTGTCTTTCAGGATGAACGCTATTCGACCCTTGAGGCAAGCAACGACCTTCATGAAAAAGGCCAGAATTCCAAGAAGCAGCATAAGACGATTGATAGAACCGCCGCCTGCATCATCTTGGAAAGATATCTGAGATCCATCCATCAAATCGATATGTTTTAGAAAATAGACCGATCCTGTTTGCTTCCGGGGTCGGTTTTTTTTGATGCTTTTTATATGAAAGTTTGTGTATTCTAACATAAGTTATTGACATCTAACTTTTAGGCTTGGTATAATTCTTTAGTTACTTAGTGATAACTAACTAAAGAGAACCCTATGTTACTCAAACTCAAGAATATCGGCAAGATTTATAACTCGAACGACATACTGACAATCGGTGTGAGAAATATCGATTTGGAATTCGACTACAATGAATTCGTCACGATCGAAGGTGAATCCGGCTCAGGAAAATCCACGCTTCTGAATGTCATCGCCGCAAATGATACCTATGAAGAAGGCGAACTCTATTTTGCAGGCGAGGCGACTTCACATTATTCCTCCTCTGATTGGGAGAAATACCGCGAGAACAATATCGCCATGATCTTCCAGGATTTCAACATCATCGAAAACCTCACGGTCATCGAGAATGTCGAATTGGCCTTGTTTCGCATTGACGATACCAAGGAAAGAAAGAGAATTGCCACTCAGCTCATCGAGAAAGTCGGTTTGAGTAAACAAATGCACCATAAAGGTTCCCATCTCTCCGGCGGTGAGAAGCAGCGCTGCGTCATCGCACGTGCCTTGGCCAAGGATTCTCCAATCATCTTAGCGGATGAACCCACAGGGAACCTCGATTCCAAAGCATCAAGAGAAGTCGCCAAGATTCTCAAGGATGTCTCAAAAGACAAACTCGTCATCGTCGTCACTCACAATCCGGAATTCTTCAAGGAATATGCCACAAGAAGAATCCTCATCTCCGATGGGAAACTCAAACAGGATGAGATAATCCAGAAACCGGAAAAGAGTGAAATCCATCATGAGGAAAAAACGACAAGCCGAAAACTGAAATGGAAGAACACCTTCCTTCTTGGCTTCATGAACTATAAGTCGAGACCGAAATTCTCCACGCTGATGAGCATCGCCCTCTGCTGCATCGCCATCACCTTGTTTGCAGTTCTTCAGATTGTCAATTCCTTTCTTCTTTCTCCAATCACGAAGACACTGGATGATGTCGGTGTCACTGGGAAAATGATTGTTTCGAACACAAGCGGATATGTCGAACAAGAAAAGCTCGATGAAATCTGCTTTTCGACCGGTGCTTCCTATTTCATGTATAACCGAGAACTTTCGGAATTTACTATCCAGGTTCCCAAAAAGGAAAATATGTATAAGGACTATGAAGTGACCTGCATCTATGATCCGCTTCATCATGCCGTGGAGGAAAAACAAGGCCTTCTTGTTCTTCCGAAAGCCTATCAGGATGATGCCGAGAAGATTGTCGAAATCATCCAGGGGGCCTCATCGAGCATTTCGAAGATCGATGTCTCCATTTCTCTTGAGGAGACAAATCTGAAACTCTATCTCTCCTATGACAACATGGAGACGAACGGAAATAAGATCAAGGCCATCAATTCGAAGGTGAAAATCTCAGAGAACGAGACAAGAATCTATACCTTCGAAAAGAATGCTGAGCTCGAAGATGGAAATGTCAACCTGGTCAATTCGACCTATTATGATGTCAAGGGAAAATACCTCACGACGGAAATCTCTTCCTCGAAGATTTTCATGGTCAACGATGATACGAAAAAAGATCAGACGGTGGATGGGGTGGTGGTTGAATTAAGTGAGAATGATTATGCCCAAATCTTCGAATCGACTTCGCTGAGCAAACAATCGGCCCTCTATTTCGATGATGATGAGATGGCCAAGTCGGCCCTGGAAAAACTGCCGCAGGGCTATATCGGAATGCTTTCGAATTCCACCCTCTATGTCTCCAATGCCGGAAACGTCTTCATCTATGATCTTCTCTATTATGGATGTCTTATCTTGGCAAGCGTCATCCTGGCTGCAGTCCTGTTTGTCATCTTCATGCGGACAATCAAGATCTATCAGTCGGATTTTGCAATCTATAAGACATTGGGCATTCCTTCCTCGGTCTCAAAAGGTGCTTTGTATATTCAGATGGTTCTGACCTTCCTTCCGACATTGATTCTTCTTCCCCTCATCTCCTATTTCTCCACCATGATCAAAGGACTCTCCTTATCCTTCATCAGCGTCGGAAACTATTTCTTCATCGAAGTGCTCATTCTTCTGATTGTCTTCTTTGTTGCTTATGGATTCTACAAGAACATGAATCGCTCGAAGATATCCCATTTGCTCAGGAGGGGTTCAAAATGATCAAAGTATCCCATCTCTCAAAATCCTATAAGACTGGCTTGAGGAAAACAAAGATTCTGAACGATGTTTCCTTCACGCTTCCGGAAAAAGGATTGTTCGCCATCTTCGGAAAATCCGGTTCGGGAAAAACAACGCTTCTCAATATTCTAGGCGGACTTGATAAGCAGGATGAAGGAGAAGTCTATATCGATGATGAAAAAATCACGAATGCCAATCGCGATAAGATCCGCAATCGGAAAATCGGATTCATCTTCCAAAACTATTATCTCGAATCGAATTCGACCATCGGCGACATCCTGGCCCATCAGATGCGTATCGCAGGATTCACATCCGAGGAGGAAATCAAAAGAAGAAGCGACATCGTTCTTTCCTTGGTCGATCTGAAGAAGTATGAAAAGAAAAGCTCGGATGCCCTCTCGGGCGGACAGAAGCAGAGAGTCGCCATTGCCCGCGCCCTCATCAAGGGGTCAGAAATCATCCTGGCGGATGAACCGACTGGAAACCTTGATAGCCAGAACACAATCAAGGTCATGGACATCCTAAAGGAAATCTCCAAGACGAAATTGGTCGTCCTTGTCACCCATGAAACAAGTCTCATCCATAAATATGCCGATGACCATATAGAGCTCATCGACGGAAAGCTTGTGGAGAATACAATCGTCGAGGATGTCAAAGGCTATCAGTTTGCCAAAAGCGAACAGGTCGAATCCTTCGATTTCCAGCAGAACGATAAAGGAAAGACGGGAAAACTCTTCTCCCTGAAGGATATCTTCTCCAAAGCACAGCCGAAAGAATCCAATCGACTCAAGAAGGTCTTCATTTCCATCATGGCCATCTATGCTGTCTGTCTTGGATTTTTGCTCAACAGAGCCTATACGACGGCATCGGTACATAAAAGCGTGAATCAGAATGCGCTCTATACGAATCTCTCGATGTATTCGGAGCTTCCGATGCTTGATCAGAATGACTATGACAGCATCGATTTCTTCGAACTCAACATGCGTGAAGCCATCTTCTCTTTTGAGAACATCTCCTCCATCAAGGGCGTGAATGAAAAATATGCCCCGAAGCCACTTGAGGAAACAACGACGTTTTCTTCTCTCTATGGGAATATGCCATCCTCCAATCAGGTCCTGATCACAAGAGGCCTTGCCAAGCAGATCAAGCACGATCTCAGAAATGAAGATCTCAGCAAGGATGATGGGCTTCTCTTGATGAAATTCGATGACGACTATTCGATTTCCGGCATCGTGGAAGAGGATGATTTGGCTGTCTATTTCAATAAGCAGGATTATGTGAACTATCTTGGCATCTACAACGATCTCAAGATTGTCGACAATGGAAATATCTTCTTAAAAAGCAATTATGCCTCGATGACCTACAGTGCCACGATTCAGGTCTATGAAGGGAAAAAAGAACTGAAAAATAATCAGACCATCATCGATATCTCAAGAAATTCCCTCTACAAGATGATGGAAGATACCTCACAGGGTGACTACTACGTGGAAGAAGCCAATAAGAAAATTGTCGAGCTCACGACGGCCATCTATATCGAAAATAGCGAGATGTATGTCAAATACTTCAATATCACAAGGGAAAGCATTTCGACAGACCTTGTCATTTATGTCACGAAGGAAGCAATGAAGAATCTCTTCATCTATCTGACACCGAATCTCGAAACTTTGGGAAACGATACCTCGACGACCTACTACTTTGAAATCACAACCTCAAAGGAAGAACAATTGCAGAATCTCAAGGAACGATTCAAGAAAAGAGGCGTCAACACCATCGATATTGCTTCTCTCTATCGAAAGGAAGATGAAGAGACCTTGAAGAAGAATCTTCAGATTGTCTATTTCTTCCTTCTTGGCGCTCTCTTGCTTTATCTCATCTACTATTTCATGGAAATGTCAGACAGCACGAAGAATAGCAAGGAATACGGCATCTATCGAGCCATTGGCGTCAACAAGTCGAATCTTCTCTTCAAGGAGATGATGCGATCTCTTTCGAAGAATGTCACCGTGATGGCTCTCATGATGCTCCTTTCCACGACACTCTGTTCCATCTACTTCATCATCTGCAATTCGTCGATTCTTCTCTTCCTTCTTCTCTCTTTGGGTCTCTTTGCTGCTGGTTCACTCTTGATGATACTTGTCTCTTTGATTCCCTATCTCTTTGTGGTCTATAAGATGCCAAGCGAAATCATCGCACGATACGATCTCTAAATAAAAAGGAAAAACACAAAATGAAAAAAAGAACACTCTTATCCGTTATTTTCTTAGCCGGTTCCCTTCTTTCCACAGGAGCCATTGTCTCCTGCTCGAAGACAGAAACAAGTCAGACGACTCAAACGACTGAAAAGGTGAGTGAAAAAACCGTCGCCTTCAAAATCCAGGACGAAAATGGAGAATGGAAGAATTACGTCGAACCGCAGGTCATCAAGGATGGAAAAGTCTCCCTTCCGGCAAATCCGAGCAAGACATATTACACTTTCCGTGGCTGGTTTTTGGATACCGGATGGGTCAAGGAATTCAAGAATGAAGATTTGACAGAAGGGGTTGTTGTCTATGCCTATTTTGTTGCCGATGAAGTCAATATCGTCATCAATGGCGAATCCCAGGGAACAAGAGATCTGATCGACGTTGTCAATGGAACCTACAATCCCGGAGAAGGACTCACATTCGATGGCTGGTATACCGATGCCGACTGCAAGGTGAAATATAAGGAAGGCGATCCTGCGAAAACCCTGTATGCCCAAAGTGTGGCTACCATCACCTTCAACAACGGATATGAAGATTGCTATGTCACGAAAATCAAGCCGGATACTCTCTTGATGAATCCAAGCCTCGACACCTTGGAAATCGATGGCGTGAAGACGACCGTCGAGGAAAACAAGATTGTCAAATCCTATATGTCAAATGAAGATATCTCCTATCTTGATGAGAATGGAAATGAAATCGACTTTTCGAAAGCCATCTCGAAGAACATGACCATCAAGGTGGCCTGGAAATCTCCATTCCTGAAGTACAAGATGTGTGACAATGAATCCGGAAACCAGATTCTTCTCTGCCTTGGCACATTTGGCAATCTGAATGGTTCGGATGTCAGTAAGGCAAAACTGGAAGATGTCCCGGTCATCTCTTTCCCTTCGAAAGTCACACTGATGGACAAGGATGGAAACAAGACCGTCCATGATGTCAAAGGTGCCTATGTTTTTGATAACAAAATCTTTGATTCCACTGCCCTAAAGAAGGTCGTTGTGCAGGAAGGCGTGAAATTCATCCGCGGTTTCTCCTCGACAAGCGGCACTTCCGGTGTGCATGAAATCTCCCTGCCATCGAGTCTCAGAATCATGCAGGATTGCTTCAACAATATGAACTTCACGAAGGATTCCGTGAAGATCCCTGAGCATGTCGAAGCCATCTATGACTGCTTCTTCAAGGGCGCGACGGTCAACTACAACGATGAATCCCTGACCTTCTATACCGGCACGAGCTATGATTTTGACATCGCTATTCCGGACAGCGTGAAGAGCCTTTCCATTGTCCCGCTTAATTTCCGCTTCTCTTCGAAATCATCTTTCAAGAATGACGGAAAGATGATCACTCAGACCACAGACAAGGGCAAAGTCCTTATCTCCTATAATGAAATCGATGAACATGGCGTCATCAAAGTTCCTGAAGGAATCCAGGGCATCCAGGTCGGAACATTTGTCAATCGCACGGACTTGAAGAAACTTGTTCTTCCTAAGACTTTCTCTTTTGTCAACTACAATCTTCCCTTGACGGACTTCCAGGACTGCTATGGATGGTATCAGGGAAGTTACACCTGCCATGAATGCTATTTATATAGTTCCACGCTCTCTGACAACGATTTTGCCTACAATGCAAGGCTTGTCATCTCCAATCTGGATACGATGACATACCTCGTCTTCCAAGGGGATGTATCCGAAGAGGTCTATAAGGCATTTGCCGGAAACGCCTCTACATGGGCCTACGCAACTGGTTCTTTCACGGCCTGCAATGATGAAGTCTATCAGGATATCCAGACAATTTCCCTCAAAGAGACTTCAACACCGAAGGTGAAAGTGAATTTCCATGATGACTATAGTGAGAGGACCTATACGGCAACGATTGATAGAACAAATCAGAATGCCATCACCTATGATGAAATCTTGACGGCTCTGGACAATTCCAATTCGACATCCTATAAGTCTTTGATCGATGCAAACAAGATGAAAATCACAGAGACCTTGAACATGCTTGAGGACTACAATATGTCTTCTGCAGTCAAGATGAATCTCTATCTCGATATCACCGCTGACTATTCCCTTGATAAGGCAGGTGTCATGTATGCTGTTGAAAACAACGAAGTGACCATCACCGGATTCGATCAGGAGACGGCTATCCAATTGGGCACAGATTCCTATGGCATCATCATTCCAGATACGATTGACAATAAGAAGGTCACTTCCATCAAGGAAGGTGCTTTCAAGGAGAAAGGAAACATTGAGGTTGTCCGCCTCGGAAAGAATATCACTTCCATTGGAAAGAATGCGTTCAATAGTGCCATTTCCCTGAAAAAGGTCGATTTCAATGACGCAAAACTCGTTTCGATTGGAGAGGGGGCCTTTGAAGACACAGCCTTGACGAGTCTTTCCTTCTCGATTGCCTCTCTCAAGTCCGTTGGTGATTCCGCCTTTAAGATTTCGACATTGCAGAAATTCATCCCGGTCAATGGAGAAGAAAGCCGTGATGTCAGAAATGTCCAGAATGGTGAATTCTATTTTGTTCCATATCAGACAATCAATGAAAATTGGACTGCTTTGATCACATCCTATCTCATTCTCAACCAGAAAGTCCGTTCTTCTGTGGATAGTGAAAAGAACGTCACGACCTATGATGTCAAGATGTACGCCTTTGCCAACAATAGCGGCATCGATGAAATCAAGATCGGCGAAGATCATTCTGCTGATGGCTATCTTGTCCGCTATGAAGTGATGAAAGGTGCAATGACGGGTCTTGCATTTTCTTCGTCTGTCCATCTTGACCTCATCTCGGTATCGAAGATCCATAGCAATGCCATCAGTGATACCACCATCACTCGAAAAGGCATCCGATATGATGCGACGAATCTAGGAATCACAACGACGGTCTCGACTATCGAAAACCTCGTGACGGCTTTGCCGGATGTTTTCGAAGCCAATTGGATCGATAATTACGATTCCATCAAATCTGTGAAGGTTGCCTCTCTCTAAATCATTCAGAATATAAAAAAGGAGTCATCTATGAAAAGACTCGCTTCCATAAAAAGATGCCTGATGCTGTTTTCTTTCTCGTTGGGCGTCTATGCACTTTCTTCCTGCACATCCTCGATTTCAGATCCCATCGATCTCATCATCCGGAATTATGGGGACAAGGAGTTCAAAATCTCCTTCAGTTCCTATAATCTGGATGAGCCTCTCAGCGATCTAATTTATACCGCCAACAATATCCCAAAGCTTCCCACGCCGGGCAAAGTCGGCTACCGGTTTTCCGGTTGGTATTTTGACGAAGCCTTTATCACACCCTATAGCAAGGAATATCTCTACACCAAGATGAGCAATGTCACCTTGTATGCCAAGTGGGAGAAAGAGGAATTCATCAATAACGGCATCTATGAGATCGAATATGAGGCCAAGATTCTCGAAAACACCATCAACAAAGGAAAACTCGCCGATCAGTATGGGTATCTGGAATTCCCAGACCTCATCGTCAAGGATGAGACCTATATCGAAAAGAATGAGAATGGGCTTTTCCTTCGCATCCAATATGATATGAAATACCATTGCCCGACGATCGATGATGAGGGAAATCTCGGAACGTTGACGCTCAAGGTCACAGACAGCAATTCGAGAATCTCGGATTCGGAAAGCATCATCGATCGAACCGGCACGATTGAGACAATCTATTATGATTTCTCCTCCTGCAATGTGAAAGACAGCATCTACCTCAACGTCGAATTCTACAACTGGAATGCCAAGCTCGACAAGGAGAGCGATCGCGTCTATACGAAAGTCGGCTATACGGTCGAATTCAAGATTACGAAATTCATCGGATATACAACCTCCTATGCCGATGCGAATGACCGCCTGGAAGACGGATACTATCTTGTCAAGACGCATTATGCTTCCCTAAATAAGCAGGCGAGCATGCTGGATAGTTTCAATCCGGTTTATTCCTACATCTATGCAAGAAACGGCCATTATCAGCTCATCAAGCCGATGAATGTCTACAATTCGGATATCATCGGCGATATGTCTATAAGCGACTATAACCATGTCAAAACCGGCTATGCGCGGGATTTTGCTTATTTCACCTTCGACCAGAGCATCGTCGCGAGCGATGAGGACGTGAATGATAATTTCGCAAGTGTGGACTGGGCAAGTTTCCTCAATGCACAGTCTTTCTCTTCTCTGACCTATGAATTCGATAAGAACACCGGGAAATATTACTATACATTCGATTTAGGAAATAAAGCGAATGTCGACCTTCTTCTTGTGGGTGCCTCCACAGGTGCCATGACCGAGATGTTCAACATGGGGCCGACCTATAAGAGACTTGTCATCGACTATTCCTCTATGGTGAAAGTCAATTCCATCGACTATGTTCCCCTGTCTGGCGATTCTTATTGCTATACGACAAAGCAGGCTTTCTATCTTTATACTGATTTTGTATCCCTGAAAGGGAATACGATCTATGATGCAGAACAGGCCTATGGCGCCTATAATGAACTTGTCAATGTCTTCTATTCCTCAAATGACGGAAAGAAAATCAATGAACTCTATTCCACGAAAGTGACTATAAGACCTGTCACAACGACTTCTATCCAGGAAAACAAGGGAAATATCTTTGTTTTTGAAGTCATCAGTGAATGCTATGGCTATGATCCAAGAACAGCCAAGGCTCCGCTTTATGCCGATACGATCCAGTGGCAGACTTTCTCGACATATTCCCAGCGTGTCACCAAAAGAGTCGAGATGGGCTATGAGGCGAATAGGAATGAGAATATCGATCTCTATTCTCTTTTCCGAAGCAAGGTCGATGATACTCTTCTCGATCGAAAGCTCGCCTATCACGTCTACAGACTGAAAAATGGAAATGAAGTCGATTTCACCTCTGAAATCGAACTGAACCTCAGCGAAGAGAACACCTTCAAATATACATCCGACTTGGCCTTGTATCTGGAAGGGGAATTCGACTCGAATAAGAAATCCCTCCTTCTCACAATCGTCAAGAGGGAAGAACCTGAAATCGAAATCGTCGATCAATACGAATATGAGGATGAAGACTATGACATCGCTTGGTGCTATGACCAGGACAGCGGATGCTATCTTTCTTCGAAATCCTATTTCAAGGGGGACAAAGTCCATATTCCGGAAGTGAAATACACTTCCTATGGAAACGAGTACACCTCTCTTGATGCCTATGATTCCCTCAATGATGTCTATCATATGAACCAGGAGAGAATCAGCATCTATGACTACACCAATCAGGTGTATTCGAAAGTCAATTACGACTACGAAGTCTGGAATGACTCTCTTTTCGATATGACGAGTGAAACCATGGTCGTCACCTATCAGCTTGTCGACCGCTATGGATACAATCGATCTTTGACCTTCCTATACAAAGGCGAGGAAAAAGGAACCTATCAGATTTTTCGGAACGGCGAAGAAATCTATTCCGGAAAACAATATTATTTTGCCGATGGAACAAGAAGAAGCATCAGCGTGAATAACAAATCCGCAAGGGAATATACTTCCGCCTATGACGCCATCCACACTTCCTATACCCTCAAAGTTGGCAATGACGAATATCCCTTGAATCTTGTGAAATTCTCCTGTTATACAAAAGAGAATACAGTGGAAGGCACAACGGAAGAGGAACTCTCTTCGGCCATCGATGGTGCAAATTATGCACTTCTCTATTTTGAATACCGCCATGACGAAGATACCTATTCGACCTATATGGTCTATAATCTGAAACTCAATGGAAAGAATTATTCGGCCTATTCGATTCTGAACAACAAGGAAGTCTTCACGGATACGACCTATTCGTTCAACAACATCATCATGATGGATCAGTATGGAACGAACCTTTCCACCTGCTATCCGGAATTCAGAAAATATTCCAATGGCTACTATACGAATGTCTCTGCTTCGGATATGACCAATCAGAACAATATCAGCTTCAAATTCCTGACAAGCGGAAGATACAAGGTCAGTTATACTCTCTCCTTTGTGGAGGATGAAAATGAAGATACTGTTCTCTATATCGGAAAGAAATCCATCACCTTAAGTGAGGAATTCATCGTTCACTCCTTGGATGAGGAAATCACTGTCCAATATAGAACGGATTCTTCGCACCCGTTCAAGGATTCCCTTCCCAATGTCACAGTTCTATCCAATGGCGATCAAGTCTATACGACGAGAATCAAGCAGAGCGAAGAAAACACAGCCCTGGATAGTTCTTGTTTTGCTTCTTCGAAGGATAATCTCTATTCCTGGGGCTATCAGAAGAAAAACGGACAAATTCAGGAAACCTATCGTCCGGGACAGGTTTTAAGCAATGTCGGGGCCAAGCTCAATACGACCAAACCTGTTTTGATTGCCGTATGGGATGAAGGTCTCAGCGTCACGGCTCAGTACACCGTTTCTGGTGTGACAAAGGTCATTTCGACGAAGACGTATTACAAGTCCAACGGGAAATATATGTTCAATCTTGGAGACTTCATCTTCCCGGTTCCTGCTGGATGCACCTTTGTCGGATGGCGTTGTTCGAAGGCTGTTTTCTATGAGGGACATGGCGATGAAATTGTCTATTCCAATGAGACAAGCTATACGAACAACATGTCCTTCGCATTTGATGAATCCATCACCATCGAAGCTATACTCAAGGAACCTTTGAAAGTGAAATTCTATACCTATAATTCGACTCTGGAAGGAAGTGTCTCGATTCGTGATCTATCAGAGATGTCTCTTTCTGCCCAGGAAATCAATGAGGATGTCAGCCTGAAGGATGGACTTTCTTCGGCATTCCTGAAATACCTCAAGAAGAAGGAAAATCAGGAAGGGTTCAAGTATTGGGCAGTCTATCATAACGGAACACTTGAAAGAATCTCTTCCTTGGATGACTTTGTCGTCAGGAAGGAATATCTATCCGATGGCATGATTCGCATTGTTGCGGTCGGTTTGGAGGCGTGATATGAAATTCTTATTTTTGGCTTTTTCTCTCTTCGTGCCTTTTTCTCCAATCAAAAAGGCAGAAGAGATGCCTCTAAGTGATTATTCGATCTATACGGCTTCTTACGAGATTGGTGGAACCAATCAGATCGGAAAGCATATGATCGGAAAATATTTCGATTCCACCGCCAGAATCTTCAAGGAAGATGATCTCTATTTTCTTTCATTGACCCTTTTGGATAATCAGGCTTTGACGGATCTGAACCTCTCGGTTTCTTCCTTGAAGAGCGGTGTCAAAGAAGAAATCGATGGGAAAAAGACTGTCTATACGATGACTCTTTCCTATGAAGATATAAAGAAAGAGATTTCTGTCTCAGGCAATGTCAACAAGATGGGAATGGATGTCTCTTTTTCAATCAAACCGAATTTTTCTTCTCTTGAACTGACCTCTGAAAAAGTCGATGAGACAGAAGAATATCCTGCCCAGTTTGTCCCTGAACTCCATTTTGATTCTCTAGGCGATATCGAGACCACATTGAATTCCTACTATATGATTCCGAATGTCAAAGGATTCTTCGATGGAAAAGACCTGCCTGTGGAAGTGAAAGTGACATCCCCAAGCGGAGAGGAAGTTCAGATAGAGGAGAATAAAATCCGTGTCAGCGAGCTTGGAGACTATTCTCTTGCCTATAAGACATCGACAAAGGAATATAAGACCAATCTTGGAAATGATTCCTACGCTCTTGAGACGATCACACTGAAAAGCAATGCTCAGGAAAGCGACCTAGTGAAGGTCAATGACATCAATCATGTTCTTCCAAAGGGTACAATTGTCCAGTGTCAGAGAATCCATTCCGGTTCGACCTATGAGAAGATTTCTTCTCTTCTAGAGAATATCTCGGATCATTATGAGGTCACGGATATCTCGCTGATGGATCAAAACGGAGATAAACTGAATCTATCTGGTACGATCCAGTGTCTTATCAATACAAATCCGAACTATGATCGAAACAAGGTGAAAGTCGCTTTTGTTTTGGATGATAAGTTGGAACCTGTTTCTTCAGAAAGCTATGGAAGATATATCCGTTTCGAAAGCCAGAAAACGGGAACATATGTCATCTATGTCGAAGGTGTGAAATCGAGTGTGAATCTTTCTCTTCTTATCACGCTTTCTGTTGTCGGTGGCGTTCTTGTTCTTGCATTGATTCTCTTTCTGATTCTATTTCGATTAAGGAAAAAGAAGAAAAGGCAAATCGCCTGAAATATTGCTTTCGCATCAAAAATACCCTTGGCCATTACACTCAAGGGTATTTCATTTGGTTTGTTTATTTCTTGTCTTTCTTCAAGAAGAAGGAAGAAATATCTTCTGAATAGCAGTCAATATAGGGAGTCTTTTCATCATCGGAAAGAAGAAAGACAGGGGAATGCTGTTTATCGCCGATGAGTTTATCGACATCGTTCTTGAAGGCAGGATAGTCATCATAGGAATTGACGAATTCGTTCATCTTGACGATAGGATATTCGCCTTTCCTGTAGCCCAGGATGATGCCTCTTTTCAGGGTGAAGAAATATTGCTTCACGGCATCAAGGAAGTTTCTTCCTTCATAGATGACGACATGCTCATAGATGTCTTTATCGATTTCCAGGTAGATTTCTTCATTCTTGATATGCGCGTAGCAATGAAGAAGAAGGAAATCGTAGTTCTCGATGGCATCACCAAAGGAAAGAAGGAAAGACTCCATATCCAGATAGCCTTCTTTCAGGGAAAGATTGATTCTTTTTGTCATAGCAATTGATTTTATCACTAAGAGAAAAAGATTTCATCAAAAATCAGTCATGATTGTCGTTGACGATGGAGACATCCTTACCTAAGGATGCTTCGAAGGCGTCGACATTTTTCTTGAATTCGAGGTCATCGACCGGTCCTAAATCGGCGATGATGCGCTTCATCATATCCGCTGTGATGATCGCATCTTTTCCGTCCTTGGCATAGAGATGGGAGGTCGAGACGATTCTTCGGCAGAGTCGGGAGATTTCCTTGCTGACAAAACCATGGGTGAATTCGACGAGTTTGTCGATTTCATTCTCGTTCTCAAAGACGATGCCTTTGAGTCTTTCTTCCATCATGCCACGGCGGGTATGTCTGTCTGGATGATGAACGCGGAGAAGATCATCGAACATGCCTTTCTGGAAGGCTTTCATGGTCATTTTGTCCATGGCCGGCGTCGAGGCGATGAAAAGAATGTTGAGATTCTTTTTTCGTACTCTCTTGAGTTCCTTCTTGAGAAGCTTGAGGAAAATCTTGGCTGTGGCCTTGCTTTCGTCATTGTCTTCCTTCGGGAAGAAGGCGACCGGCTTGGTGAAATAGAAGACGACATTGTCTTTTTCCTCAGCCATCTTGAAGAGACGCTGGAAATTCGCCTTGGTGTTCTCGCTGTAGGGTGAGAAATTGGCGATTGGGTTGATGTAGTAGGGTGTGGCATGAAGCTCATGGATGAAGGACTGGATGAAGACTTTCTTGGAGACACCTTCCGGTCCATAAAGAAGAATCGCCGATTTCTTTCGCGACTTCATGTTGTGATTCTTCCATGGCTCGATCACTTCACGGGTGACATATTCCTTGATTTTATCCTCACCGATGAATTTGTCGAATCCCTTCGGACGCTTTCTGTTGGTGAGCTTGTCGGCTTCTTCCTTGCTCATATGGAGCTTGGAAAGGATTTCCTGGGCCTTTTCTTCATCTTTTTGGGCGAGGGAAGTGTATTTCTCACTCGCTTCCTTCTCCAGGGTGAGATTGGCAATATCATTTGCTAAGTCATAGCAGGCGATATAATTCTGATAGGCAGTCGGATAGTCCTGAATCGAAAAAGCCATTTCGGCAGCGGATTTGTGGTTTTGGTAATCGTAGGTCTTTTCATCAATTTCTGACATAGGATCTAACCCCTTTCTTGATTGATTTCATTATATCATAAAAATAAAAGATAACAAATAATCTTTCTTTTTCTTGATAAATAAACATAAAAAAGGGCTATGTTTTTACATAGCCCAAGAGGATGATAAAAGAAATGATTAGCGATAAGAGATGTCAACACATGGCTTGTTGCCGGATTCGTAGGTGCGGACGGTCATGTGCTTTCCGTTGCTGAACTCTCTCGTGGCAACGAAATAGGTCGTATAGGAAGAAGAATAGTCAAAGGCAAAATCCCAGACATCATTTCCTTCCTCGTCTTTTTCCGCAGAAAGAGCGGTGCGGATATTCGTATAGATCTCATCATCCCAGACATTGCCGCGGAGCGTGATGTAGCCGGAATAACTGGTGACAGTCGGATTGTCGCTTCCGATATAGAAATAAGGAACGACATAGCCATCGAACTTGTTCTTCATGATCTTCTTTGTGGCATTTGTCCAACCTGTGACATCGCTGGAAGGGACAAATGGAGCAAAGTAGTAGATATTCATACGGCTGTAATCGGAATAGGTATCGAAATCGATCTTTATCTTGGATTTGTCGGCCATTTTCTTCGTGGCGATGATCTTCAAGTCATTGCTCGAATCCATGATGGCGATATCCCATGTGCCTTCGCTTGTATCGGCCTTCATGGCTTTGTAGACCTCGATGACCTGATTGTGGGTCATGGCATGGTCATTCTTGATCTGGAGATAATCTCCGCTATCAGTCGAGTAGGTCAGTGTGCTTCCGAAATCGATATTGGGGAGCATATAACTTGTCGAATGGATGTATTTCTGGATTTTATTCTTGGCCGTCTCATCCCAGGTCGCCGTCGAAGAATAGTCCTTCGCAGTGCTTCTCCAGGCATAAAGCTGAGGTTCGCCGACGCTGGATGCTCTCTTGATGACGACGGTATAGAATGTCTTCGTTGTGGTTTCACCGACTGTCGTCGAGACTTCCTTGTAGGCAAGAAGGAGTTTTCCATAGTCGTTCTTCGATTCGATGGCACTCCAGCCGTCTGTTTCGAAGGTCGTCTTGGCATTGGAGATGATCTTGTCGCTCCAGGAAGCGCCGGAGATTTCGAGCTTTCCGGATACATTCGAAGAATAGGAGGTGGAAGAATAGGTACCCTTGTCCATCTTTGTTCCCAAGTAGACATAAGGAAGCTCAATGCCGAAATACTGTGCACTCATCGCCTGTTTTGTCGTTGCCGACCACTCCGTCGGAGCATGGGCTTCATCATAGGATTCGGTATACTCAACGACAAGTTCTGCATTCATGCTATAGATGCTATAGCGATCGAGTTTCACGCTCAAGGAGCATCCATCACCGAAATCCTTGCTGCAGGTGAGCGTCTTGGATGTGCTCGATGTCGCTTCGGCCACTTCGATATCTTCCCAGTTATCCGCTGTGAAGGCCTTCTTGGCTTCATCGATCATCTTGTCATCCCAGATGCCGCCCTGGATGGTGATGCTGTTGTAGTAGGAAGAATAACTGCAGGTTGGTGTCAAAGTTCTCAGATAGACATAAGGAATGATATGGCCATCCAAGTACTTGTTGAACTGATCCTTGACGCTCTGTTCCCAATCGGTGGCATTTTCAGGAACCGAATAAGGAGCGGTGTATATAATCGTCATTTCAGCCATGTCATTGGTATTCTTCTTGAAGGTGATGTCAAAATAACATCCGCTGAGGGTACCCTTCATCGTGACGGTGCCGCTATAGGTCGAAAGGCTTGTCGTCCAGATGGCGTTTCCTTCGCTATCGGTCTCAGAGGAATATTTGTCGTTGACCATATTCAGCAATGGAGACTTATAGTCACCGCCGGTGATGGTCATTGTGGAAGTGGCAGCATCCCAGACAGCTGTTTCAGCTGTAGTGTTGAGATAGACATAGGGAAGCTTGACGCCATTGAAATTAGCGGTCATCTTGGTCTTCGTGTCTTCTGTCCAATCGGTGCAGCTTTCAGGAACGATGATTCCTTCCGTAAAGTAGGCTTCGATGACAGTGCCATAGGAGGTGCTTCTGGAAATTTTGGCCTTGATTTTGCATTTGTCGGCGTATTCCTTCGTGAAGGTCACGCTTGGAGAATAGCTGGAGGAAGAGGAATCTTCGCTGATGGTCCAGCCTTCTGCGACCCAGTTCGTTTTGGCAGTCGTCAGAACCGAATCGTTCCATGTATTCGATCCACCGCCGCGGATAT
The DNA here is from genome assembly GCA_963600815.1 of Bacteroides uniformis. Taxonomy (GTDB): domain Bacteria; phylum Bacillota_I; class Bacilli_A; order RFN20; family CAG-288; genus Enterosoma. Next base: position 71,248 of record CAVCCX010000004.1, read on the forward strand.
CCAATTCATTGAGGGATGGATAATTGTAGGTGGTCGGAGTCTTGGTTCCCAAATAGGTGACAGGCAAAGCGTGTCCACCTAAATAGGAATTGAAAGCATCCAAAACATCCTGTGGCCATGCTGTGAAGGAAGAAGGATCATAGGCTTCCCTCATGGAGATGACCATTTCGATCTTTTCAGCGGTATATCCGGTCTTGTCGATGGTGATGGTGAATTCATCATTGCTATTGCCGGCTTTGCCGGTGGCGATGAGTTTTTCTGCTGTTGAATTTGTCGTATCAATGGTATAACCGGCGGCAGTCAAAGTGGTCTTTGCATCATTGATGACGGCTGCATTCCATTTTCCGCCATAGATGGTCATGGAAAGAGATGTCGAATAACTGGAGGTCGTGTTGACAGTCGGATTCTTTGTTCCGAGGTAGACATAGGGGACACTTTGACTGAACGTATCCGTGATGGTCTTGGATAAATCGCTATCCCACACACCCGTGGCATTCTGAAGATCATAGTCTTCATCATAGCTTGCTTTGATCACGATGGAAGAATCCGAATAGGAAACCTTTTCAAAGGAAACGCTGATTTTTCCAGTTGGGTCGGTTGCCGTGAAGGCATTGGCTGAATTTGTGCCGATGGTCCAACCAGCGGCGGTATAGGCTGTTGCAGCCGTCGAGGATGTCGATGTCGCATCCCATTCCTTATCACCCACAATCGATAAAACGCCATAGTCGCTATACGATACTTTGTATTCGGCCGTGACATATTTGTTGGTACCAAGACTGGTGAATGGAAGAACTGTGCCATTGAGATATTTCAGCATGGCATCGGTCACGGTCTTGTTCCATCCTAAGGAATAAGGATCAACAGAAGAAGAGGATGAAGTCGATTCCTCACTCGAGGAAGATTCCGAAGAGGAAATTGGGGAACTTGATTCCAAGGCAGAGGAAGAAGACGCGCTCGAAGAAGAGTCGGGCATTTTTTCTGTCAGGGGAGTTTCACTTGAGCTTTCGCTTGTGGAAGAAGTATTTCTCGTACAGCCTGCAATCGACAACGCCAACAGAGGTAAGATGAGCAAATTGATTTTTTTCATTTATCATTCTCCTATATGAAATAGTCTTTTCGACTATAGAGGCAAAAAAACCAATCTGCTTTCCTTTCTTATCTGCTTTTTTCAGTTTCTTTTAAGATTTGTCTTTTCGGAACTATATTTTCTTGGTGCAAAAGGTGTGAAGCGTTATCAAGATTTTTTAAGTTTTAATTAAGGCTTTTATCATATAAAATAAATTTTGTAAGCGGTTCCGAACGAAAATGAATTCTTAAAAGAACCTTAAAGAATTCAGAAAAGTCTTAAATTCTCTTTAAGTTTTCTTCATGAAAAAGAGGCAGATTTCTCTGCCTCAGCGACTTGTTTTCTTTACTTTGTAGTAGACGGTGTTCTCTTCATTGGCATGAGAGATGGTGATTGTCAATGTGTCATTGCTTCTCTCTTTGACGAGCGTTAGGGAAGTATTTCCGTTTCTTGTCTGGGTATAGGAAGAAGAGGGATAGACCTCAAGGGCTTTATCGAAAATCTTTGAAGTGAAGATACCGCCGATGATCGTCAAGGTCGATTCTTCATTATCCCAATCGGCATAGTCGTTTTCTTCATTCAGATATAGATAGGGAAGGACCTCCCCAAGATTTGTATTCATCTCTTTGGTGGTCGATTTGGACCATTCGGTTTTTCCTTCGGGAATCGTATAGGATCTTTCGATGCCAATTACCATCTTTGTGTATGAATAGGTCGTGTCATAGGAGATTTCAGATGTGAGCTTGCAGCCATCACTGAAGGTCTTTTCGGCCTTGAGATACTTGCTAGCACTATCCATGGTGACACTCCAGGAATCACTTTCCCCTTCGAAGGCTGTTTTTGCTTTCTGAAGAATGGAATCCTGATAGAGTTTTCCCCTGATTTCCAATGTATCGGAAGTGCTCGAATAGTAGGACTGCAAGGCTCTTGTTCCTAGATAGACAAAGGGAATCTCATGATGATCGAGATAGGTATCGATGTTTGTCTTGACTCTGCTTGGCCAGGAGGTCAATGATGTATCATCGAAGGATTCATTCATCTTGACCTTCATGGCGATTTTCTTCTTTGGCCCATTGTAGGATTCCATTCCGTTCAGGCTTGGCGAAATTGTGATTTCGAAGCTGTTCTTCGAAATCTTGGATTTTCCTGTGGCACTCAAGGTGCTTCCGCTGACAGAGGCTGTATAGCCAAGGCCTTCGAGTGTCGATTTGGCATCCACAAGAATCTGGTCGGTCCATTTTCCACCGGACAGGGTCGCTTCGAATCGTCCATAGCTTTGCGAGACCTGACTTGTCTTGATGCTCGGATAGGAAAGACCGAGATAGACATAAGGAAGAGTTTCTCCATAGATGGTCTCCATTTCAGAAACCATATCAGAATCATAGCTATTTGGTGCACTCGAAAGAGAATATTCCTCATCATAGTAGGCGTTTAAGAGGATGGAACCATCCTTCGTCTTGGAAAACTTCACATGAAGATTCTCGTCACTGCTCTTGGTGAAGAGGATGGATTCATCGCTCCTCTCTTCTTCGCTATATCCTTCCGCAAGATAAGCGGTTGCCAAATCCGTATTGGTGGTATCCGCATAGGCTTTGGTTCCAAGAATGCTGACCATGCCATAATCATATTCGGTGGTCCCATAGGAATATTCCAGGTTTCGATCCGATCCTAAGTAGGTATAGGGTACCACGTTATCATGGAGGTATTTCTTCATCAGATTCTGGATATCTTCCTTCCAGGATGGCTTGTCATCTTTGGAAGTCGAGGATGAATTCGAAGTGGAATCTTTCTTCGAAGATGAAACCTTTGAAGTACTATTTTTTCCGGTTGTGGATGTTTTTACGCTTGATTGAGAAGACGAGGATGAGAACATGGAAGAATCATTGTTCCCTTGGCAGGAAAACAACGCCAAAAGAAGAACGCTTGAAAGAATGAATTTGTTTTTCATCAATATTTCCTCCGACTCTTTCACTATAAGACAAAAAGCAAAAAGAGTAAATCATAATTTTAAGGAAAAAGGAAGAGGACATCCGCAAAAAAGAGGAATGGACCTGTCTATATATAAATAAGTAAGACAAGGGCTCTTTTTTAAGAAAAAATTAAGAAAGCGAGGATTTCCTTAAAAATTTTTAAGGTTCACTTTAGGAAATGAAAAAGAGACACAAAAAGGCATAAAAAATGTAAGCGTTTACCAAAAACGTTTTCGACTGAAAAAAGCCCTAAAAAACATGCTTTTTTCAAAAAAATGCAGAAAAAGCAAAGATTTGAAAACTAAATTCGATTTAAAAAAGATTTTTTCGGTTTCACAAAGAAACGTAAAACCTTTATCATTTAGTCATGTTCCGCGTCAGCCGATGCGGAAATGTTTCTTAAAGGAGGGTTTATCTATGAACGAACAATTCAACAAATTCAAAAAGAAACTGATG
>CAVCCX010000005.1:0-40420 GCA_963600815.1 Bacteroides uniformis
TTTTTCATAGGAATACAATAATGATTGCACAGAAAAGAATCAAGTCACAATGAAAAAAGACTGCCGATTCCTTCTTGAAAAGACAGTCTTTCTTGATTCTTCCTTATGGACGAAGTCCCATTCCACCTTCCAGGGTGATGGTTTCACCAGTCATATACTTGAAGTCCGGTGTCGAAATCATCAGACACACTCTTCCGATTTCCGTCTCGGCATCGCCGAAATGTCCGATCGGCGGAACATGGACATTGGCCTTGTAGGCATCCGGATAAGCTTTCTGGAAGTTCTCAAGCTGGCTTGTCCAGGCAAGAGGACAGATGATATTCACATTGATGTTGTCCTTGGCCCATTCGTTGGCGGCGACACGGGACAATCCACGGATGCCTTCCTTGGCAGCGGCATAGGAGCACTGTCCATAGTTTCCAAAAAGACCGGCACCGCTTGCGAAATTGATGACGCTTCCCTGGGTTTCCTTCAAGTAGGGATAGCAGGCCTTCATATAATAGAAGGCGGCATAGAGACCGGAATACAAAGCCAGGTTGAACTGCTCGGTGGTCTGCTCTGCAAGCGGAACGCCGCTCGCACTGGCCTGGGCGTTGTTGATAAGAACATCGATTCTTCCGAATTTCTCGATGATCTTCTCTACAACTTCCTTCACCATCGCTTCGTTGTCATTCTTTTCATTCACATCCGCCTGGAGCGTCAGAACCGAGACATGATATTTCTCTTCAAGTTCCTTCTTGGCCGCATCGAGTTTGCTGACATTTCTTCCCGTGATGACGATATTGGCACCCTCCTTGGCAAAGGCAGTGGCAATTCCATAGCCGATGGAACCACATCTTCCATCGCTCAAGACGGCTCTTCCGGCACCTGTGATCAAAACAGTCTTTCCTTTGAATAAATCCATTTTTTTACCTCTCAATAAAATCATTATACCTTCTTTGGAAGAGGTTACAAAAGATTTTTTTGACATTTTTCACTCACTTTTCGATTTACTGAACATTTTCTCTTTGTTCGTGCAAAATCGTATTTCAGTCAAGAGCAGAAAGAAAAAGGTATTTCTTTTCTTCTTCTTTTTCTATAATGATAGAGATGAAAACGAATGAAAATGAAAAGAAGAAGGGATATCTCTTCTTCCATCCCACTAGAGATATCATCCTGTATTCGACCTGTGTTCTTTTGATTGTCTTCACCTTTGTTCTTGCCTTGATTTCCAAGTCGACAAATAATCAGAACACCTATGTGGAAATCAAATACCAGAATACGCTTCTCTATGAAAAGGATGACAAGGAAAAGAACACGAAGATTTCCTTTCCTGAGGAAGGTGAAAAGAAGATCACCTTCCATAAAGAAGATGCATCCATCTATCTTTCAGGACTCGAGAATTTCTCTTTTTTGGGAGAGAGTGTCACCATCACCCTCTATTCCGATAAAAGCATCGAAATCATGAAAGAGGATATCACCTGCAATGATCACGTCTGTTCGAAGATGGGAAGAATCCGTCAAGTCGATATCCCCATCGTCTGTCTTCCCAATCATATCCAGGTGATGATCAGGTCGAATACAGGACTTCCGGAGAATGTGAACTGATATGAAAGTGAAACGTCTCATCGTCTTATCGATTCTTGTCGCCTTGAGTCTTCTTCTCCACTCGGTGGAAGGCATGATTCCGGCATTTTTACCGATACCGGGATTCCGACTCGGACTTGCCAATCTCGTCCTTCTTTTTGTTCTCTTCTTTTATGACTACAAAAGCTATGTCTTTTCCCTTTTTCTGAAGGTGATGCTTGTTCCGCTCGTCTCGAATGGCTTTTCCATCCAGTTCTTCATGTCGCTAAGCGGATCACTCTTCTCTTTAGCCATCACGACCCTCTGCTATTTCCTGATCAAGGGAAGCATCTATTCCATATCGAGCTTCTCAAGTCTAGCCCATACCTTCGGACAGTTCTTCTGCTATGGTCTTTTCTTCTCAACCTTCGAAATCTTTTTCTATATCATCATTCTTGGTCCCCTTGCCCTTCTGAGCGGTACACTGATGGCCATCTTGACCAAGGCTGTCATTCTTCGGCTTCCCAAGACGATTCAAAGCGATGAAAAAAAGAGACGGAACTAGAATCCATCTCTTTTTCATTTCAGACCAATTTCTTTCGAATCTTGGTGGAAACCAGATCGACAAGAAGAACCATCACGAGCAATCCCCAGAGAAGGGCACCCAGCTGTGGCCAGTTCTGGTTGTTGGAATAATTCAGGATGAGTCTTCCCATATCACCGGCACCGACAATGCCGAGGATCGAAGCGTTTCTCAGATTCAGATCGAAACGATACAAGACCGTCGAAATGAAATTCGAAGAAACCTGTGGAAGGACACCGACACGGATCTTACTCATGGTCGTGCCACCCGAGGAATCGAGCGATTCCAGGAAAGTCATATTCATGCTGTCAAGATCATCTGAATACATCTTTCCAAGCATGCCGACAGACTGAATCGACAAGACCAGGACACCCGTAATCGGACCGATACCCGTGATCTGGACTAAAACCATACAGAAGACGATTTCCGGGAAGGTTCGGATGAGGATGAGGAAGATTTCCGAGATGATCGCATATTTTCCCATCAGCTTGTGACTGGCAAGGAAACCGAATGGAATTGCAAGAAGCGAAGCAAACAAGGTGCCGACAAAGGCAATTGCGAATGTCTGCAGACAGAGGTAGACGACACTTTGGTCGAATGACCAACTTCCTGTACCCAAGAAGAGGTTGTAGTCCGGAACAAGGAATCCCATGAAGAATTTGTTCATCATGTCCGGATTGCTCTTATTCGCCTCAAACGAACCGGAATGGATGCCAAAGAAGATGAAGGCTCCCACAAAGATGGCGATCGTGACAAGATTGACAATCCACATCTTCGGTCTGGCGAAGAAGGCATCGATAGAGCTGACATAGTGGCGGAATCTTTTTTCGAAGGATTCCTTGACCTTCAGTTTCTTTTTCTCGGCGGCGATTCTTTTTAGGAAGGCTTTCTTCTCTCTTTTTGCTGCCTGATTGATGTTCTTGATTTCTCTCTCGTCCTGGACATTTTCTAAGGCAACAAGTCTGTTCTTTTCGATATTCTCGAGGCCAAGAGTCTTTTTCTTTTGAAGTTCATCAAGAGCGGAAGCATAATCGGCCTTAGCCTGAAGACGAGCTTCTTTTGTTCTTTTCTGGCTCTCGATTTTTTCTTGATTCAAGGATGTCTCATCCATTATTGTGTCCTCCTCTTGAGATAATTGGAGAATAACTGAAGAACTAAGACCAAGACAAGCAAAGGAAGAAGAATGGCTCCGACCTTGTTGTATTGGAAGTAGTCCATGGATTCACTGATTTCCTTGCCGATGCCACCCGCATTGACATAGCCTAAGATGACCGAGGCACGGATATTGATTTCGAAGGTGTAGATGATATTGGCTAGGAAAACCGGAAGAATCTGCGGAAAAATGGAAACGACGAAGGCTTTCGGTTTGGTCGAACCGGTGGAGAGGATGGCTTCATAGGGATGCATATCCACGGTTTCGATATATTCGTACATGATTTTGATGAGAATTCCGGCCGTGAAGAGAATCATGGCAAAGACACCGGCCGTATTTCCGATATTGAAGAACGCAACGCCGATGATACCTAAGACGGCTGTCGGAATGGTTCTTAGGACATTCAGGAAGAAGCGGAAGATGAAGTTGACCGCCTTGTTGTTGACGATATTGACCGAGCATAAGATCATGAACGGTATGGCGATAATGGCACCGATCGAGGTGGCGACAAACATCATTTCGAACGTCTGCCAGATGAGCGGTATGGCGGTATTTCCCATATAGCCGAACCATTTTCCCCAGGTGTCGAGATTCGTCATGCCCGATGTCTGCGGTCCGAACATCTGCGAGAAGATCATGCCGATGTTGTCGAAATTGAATCGTGCCTTCTCGAATTCAAGGAAGAACTGCGAAGCGATGAATAGAAGGGCGACAATCAGGACACTGAGCAAGACATGTCCCTGGGGCTTAAGAAGAATATTTCCATCGACATGGACTGGGACATAGAAGAAACGGAAGGGAGCGATGAGATAATGGGAATCCGAGATATCTCGTTTGGCTTCCTCGATCATGGAATGATAGCGTTTCTTGTTATTTTCCATCGCCGGCTTGAGCATCGCACGGACCAAGGATGGCTTTGTTCCAGAGGCAAGAAGTTCTTCCTTCTTTTTCAGAAGTTCTTCTTTCTGAGCAAGATAAACTCTTCTGGCATCCTCTTTTTTCAGCTTGGCATCTTTTCTGACCTGCTGATAGGCTTCCATTCTTTCCTTATGCGGAAGATGAAAGGATTCATATCTGGGGTCGATATATTTCACGCCGGCTGTCATTCTTTGAGTTGTCCTTCCATCGTCTCATCCGAATTCAGCTTTCGGCCATAGATCGTGGTCAATGCCTCATCGGTGAGTTCTTCGGGTTTTCCGTCGAAGACGACCTTACCGGCTTTGATGCCGATGATGCGTGAGGCATATTTCTTGGTCAAATCGACATGGTGCATGTTGGCGATAATCGTGATATGAAACTTCTCATTGATCTTCTTGAAGTCATCCAAGACCTGGATGGAGGTCAAAGGATCAAGACTGGCGGTCGGCTCATCAGCTAGGATGATCTTCGGTTCCTGGGTGAGGGCTCTTGCCAGAGCGACTCTCTGCTGCTGGCCACCGCTGAGACGATCTGCTCTCATATAGGCTTTATCGAGAATGCCCATGAGTTCGAGATTTTTCAAGGCAAGCATTTTTTCTTCCTTGGAATATCTCGAGAAAAGAACGTCGAAGAAATTGTGATAGCCGATACGGCCATTTAAGACGTTTTTGTAGACAGAGATTCTCGTGACGAGGTTGAAGGACTGGAAGATCATACCAATGCTTCTTCTCAGTTCGCGAAGGGATTTTCCTTCGCACTGGCTGACATTCTTTCCTTCCACAAAAAGGGTGCCCGACGTAATGTCGTGCATCCTATTTATGGTTCTAAGCAATGTCGATTTGCCTGCTCCGGAAAGACCGATGATGCAGACGAACTCGCCATCCTTGATGGTGAGATTCACATCGTCGAGACCTTTGGTTCCTTCCGGATAGATTTTCGAGACATGTTCGAATTGAATCATAGAACGATTTCTTTCTTCTTATGATTTACTTCGAAGTGAGGTTCTGGCTGGCCCACTTCTGGAATGCGATTTCCTCATTGTAGTCGGAATTCGTGGCATCCACATAGCCAGTATGGGAATAGAGGGAGTAGACAGCATAGGCATCGCTGGCCTTGCCATCGTTATCGACATCATAGCAGTTGTTGTTCTCGGACTTCTTATCTTCCGTATTCTTTCCATTGTCAAACGGAGATCCGCCTTCAGTCATGATCTTCTTGAAGACATCGGCGATGGCCTTCTTCTTTTCATCTTCCAAGGAATGACGGACAGCGACACCGTCATTGAGGATTCCCTGGGTCAAAGCGACCGTATAGGTGGAATCAAAGACATTCTTGTCGGTGTAGTTCTTGGCCTGATCGTTTCTCAAGTCCATATAGCCCCAGAGAGCATCGACCGTGCCATCATTGTCCATCAAAGCCTTGAAGGCTGTTCCATAGCCACCGGCCGAGACAGCGACGAATTCACCCTTGGAGGCATCGGCATTGGCATCGACCTTCTTCATGCCATCGGCCCATTTTCCGCCATTGGTTTCATTGTGGAAGGCATAGAGAGGATAGGAATAGCCAGCCGGGGAGGTTGTTCCCTGCAAAGCGATTTTCTTTCCAGCCAATTCATAAAGTTCAACTTTGCCATCGCCATCGGCATCGAACTTCGTGATATTGTCACGGTTGATGAGGCATACGGCATAATAGTAGGAAGCGACTTCCTTTCCGGCTTCGCCATGATAATAGGTAGTATCGTTCATCTTGACAATCTGGGCAGCACGGGCGGCTTCATTGGTGTGATTGGAGGAATCAGACGGATCTGGATTCTCTTCGATGACCTTGAAGGAACTTCTCGAAGCACGGAGAATCATATCGACTTTGCCTGGCTGGGCGATTTCGGTTGTGGCGAAAGTGGAAGCTGTGATGAAGGCAGCATCGATGGTGCCAGCGGCAAGAGACGTTCCATCGGCCGCAAAACTCGTGCCGACAGAGACGATATATTTGTGTTTCGTATCATACTTTTCAAGAATCGGCTTCAAGGCAGAGGCATTGGCAGAAAGATCGACACCTTCTCTGGATGCCGTCAACTGAAGACGGATGGTATTCTTCGAAGAAGAGCAGGAAGCTAACGAATTGGCACTGAGAAGACTAAGAACGGCAAGAGTCATCACGAATGTTTTTTTCATACAAGTTTTCCCCCTAAGGTATGATTTTTTTTACTGGCAGAAGCATCACTTTGACAATGGAAAGCAATTTTTGCCAATTCCATTTTATCCAAGAGAACCAAAAAAAGATGATGAATTCGCTTACATAGGCGTAATTGGACACTCTATTCCCGCTCCCATACACTTGTCGAGTCCTTCTTTTTGCCCCAAAATAGGTAGTTTTTGCCTCATTTATCGAGTTAGTATATCTTAATTGTTAAGCAAATAGGCAATAATCGGTCAATATCTCTGATTCTCATTTCTCTTGACAAGAAAAACAAGTAAAATAAAGAGAATCATTGAAGAAGAAGGAGAAAACTTTATGCCTGAGCAGTACAAATATGTCAAGTCAAAGCATCAGGGAGAAAAAAATCCTGATGAAAAAATTTTGGCCTTGGGAAGAAAAATCACCGATGTCATCCCACACAAACTCAATGGAGTCACCTCTGAGGATGCAGAATATTGGGGACTGAAGGAACTCATCAGCGATGAAATGGCTGATGTGGCCATGACAATGAAAGTCCGTGTCCACTATCCATTCGAAGAGATTCTCAAGCTGAATCCGAAATACCAAAATCAGCCTGAGAAGCTAAGAGATCTTCTCGAGCAGATGGCCTACATCGGATTGATGGAATTCGACTATTCGAATCAGTATGATGACAACGGTCCGATCAAGGATGCACCGAGAATCAAACGCTATATGCTTCCGACGTTCGTTCCCGGAAGCGCGGAATTCTTCAACATGCGTCCGGAGACCCTCAAAGAACATCCGGCCATGGCTTCTTTCTTTGAAAGAATGACCTTTGTTCCGCTTCAGAAAGTCACCAGCATGATTCCGGAAGGCGGCGATGGTGTCGGCATGCATGTCATCCCGGTCGAAAAAGCCATCTCGATGGAAAGCAAGTCTCTGCCGATCGAACACATTTCCTATTGGCTGAAGAAATACGACGGCCATCTTTCGGCCGGACTCTGCTCCTGCCGTATCTCCCGTGCCACCTTGGATGAAGGATGCGGCGATGATCCCAATGACTGGTGCATCGGTGTCGGCGATATGGCCGACTACTGCGTCGAGACCAAGAAAGGCAGATACATCACCAAGGAAGAAGCCCTGGAAATCTTCAAGAAGAGCGAAGCCAATGGTTTCGTCCATCAGATTACGAATATCGATGGCAAAGACAAAATCATCGGTATCTGCAACTGCGATGTGAAGATCTGCAATGCATTAAGAACCTCCCTGCTCTTCAATACGCCGAACATGTCCAGAAGCGCCTATACCGCCAAAGTCGACCCAAGCAAGTGCGTCGCCTGCGGTTTATGCGTCGAAAACTGCCCTGCCGGTGCTGTCAAGCTCGGTCAGAAGCTCTGCAAGAAGGATGGAAGTGAAGTTTCCTATCCACAGGCACCGCTTCCGGATAATCTTCCCTGGGGAAAATATGCCTGGGATGAAGAATACCGCGATACGGCAAGAAGCACGGATACCTATGAAACCGGAACGGCTCCCTGCAAGGTCGCCTGCCCGGCCCATGTTCCAGTCCAGGCCTATCTGAAAAAGGCCCATGATGGAAAATATCTGGAAGCCCTTGAGCTCATCAAGACACAGAACCCCTTCCCGGCTGTCTGCGGAAGAGTCTGCAACAAGCGCTGCGAACAAGAATGCACACGTGGCGAATTCGATAATCCTGTCGCCATCGACGCCGTCAAGAAATATATCGCCGACCTGGATCTCAATTCCGAAACAAGATACATCCCTGAGAAGGTCGTTCCGAATCTCAAGGGACATTTCGATGAGAAGATCGCCATCATCGGAGCCGGTCCGGCTGGTCTGACGGCTGCCTATTACTTAGCCCTTCTTGGCTATACGCCGACCGTCTTCGAAAAGAATCCGCAGCCCGGAGGCATGCTTGTGTATGGCATTCCTTCCTACAAGTTGGAGAAGGATGTCATCGAAAAGGAAATCGATGTCATCAAGAAGCTCGGCGTGGAAATCAGATGCAATGTCAATGTCGGAGAAGATATCACGATCGACGAACTCAAGAAGCAGGGCTACAAGGCCTTCTATATCGCCATCGGCTGCCAGGGCGGAAAACGTCCCGGTGTCTTAAATGATGACAAGGAAGGCACTCTGATCGCTGTCGATTATCTCCGCGACTGCTATGAAAAGAAAGAAGACTTCGAAGGCGAGACTGTCGTCATCGGCGGCGGAAATGTCGCTGTGGACTGCGCGAGAAATGCAATCCGTCTCAAGGGAAAGAAAGTCACCCTGGTCTCTCTTGAATCCCGTGAAGAGATGCCTGCCAGCGAAGAGGAAATCAAGGAAACCCTCGAAGAAGGAATCGAAGTTGTCAACAGCTATGGTCCAAAGGAAATCAAGGTCGATGAAAAGGGCATGGTCACGGGCATCATTCTCAAGAAATGTCTTTCCACCATCGATCCGGAAACCAAGAAATTCTCTCCAAAATATGATGAGAATGACACGATCGAACTTTCCGCCGATCATATCATCTTCGCCATCGGTCAGCAGATCGAATGGGGCAAACTCCTGGAAGGAAGCAAAGTCACCTTCTGGAGAGGAAATTATCCGATTGCCGATAAGATGACCTACCAGACAGCCGATGAGGATATCTTCGTCGGCGGTGATGTCTTCACCGGTCCGAAATTCGTCATCGATGCCATCGCTGCCGGCCATGCCGTTGCCGATGCACTCCATCGCCATGTCCGTGAGCACGCCTCCATGACCATCGCCTACAATCGAAGACATTTCACTCCGCTCAACAAGAAGGATATCTCGGCTCCCGGCTATGACACGACACCAAGACAGGTCGAGAAGCTCGATGATTCCTTCGACCGCAAGACATCCTTCAAGGATGGCTATCTCGGATTTGATGAAGAACAGGTCAAGAAAGAAACCGCCCGCTGTCTCTCCTGTGGCGTGAGCGTCGTTGATCCACATAAATGCATCGGATGCGGTATCTGCACCACCAAATGCAAATTCGATGCCATCTCGTTGGTTAGAGATCATCCGAAGGCATCCACGATGGTACGCGCCGAAGACAAGGTTCTTCCGCTTCTTCGCCATGCCCTGAAGAGAAGAGTCAAGATCATCCTCCATTCCGGATCGAAGGAAGCCAAGATCATGCGCAAGAAGAGAAAAGAATTCAACCGTCTCTACGAAAAGAACAAGGCTACCATGCCGGATACAGGAAATTCCGCTTCCTATCATGCATGAGCTTTCCATCGTCTTTGAAGTCATCGACCAGATCGAAGAGATTGCAAAAAAGAACAACGTCAAGGAAGTGACCCACCTCACCTTGGAGCTCGGAGAAGTCAGCACAGTCATCCCGGATTATTTCCGGGACTGCTTCTTCTGGGCCATCAAGAAATCAACCTACATGAAAAACTGTGAGTTGGAAATCGTTGTCCTGCAGGCGATGTCCTATTGCCGGGATTGCAAAAAGACATTCAAGACAACCCAATACGGAAAAGAATGTCCGTATTGCAAAAACACAAACACCTACCTACTCAGCGGTGAAGAAATCAGCATCCGGGATATCAAGGTCATCGAGGAAAAGAATGATGAACAAGGATGAAATCATTTCTTATCTCTCCACCTACAACGGATATCAGGGATATTACGACTATTTTGAAGCCAAAAGCATCTCAAAGAATGATGAAGAACTCTTTGGAAAAAATGTCGTCAAGATGCATTACAGAGGAAGACTCTCCAAATTCGTCTATTCTGAAGAAAAATCCACACCCTCTCGACTCGTCTTTTACTGCAATGGCCTTGCTGAAATCGATATTCCAAGCGTTGGCCTGAACAACGAAGAAGAAATCATCCTTCTTCCCTCTTGGAGAAGAAAAATTTTCATCGACGATGATTGGTCGTATCTCTAGCCCCATTCACTTGTGTCTGGGGCTTTTTTGACATCAAAAAAGCCATTCCCATCATCCCTAGAAAGAGAAAAAGGAATAGCTTGTTTTTCAGTCTTTGAAGATTTGAGCTTCTTCGAGACCATGCTTCTTTAAAAGAAGACAGGCCACAAAGAAGATTCCCTGATAGACGAGGTTGCAGCTGATCTGCATCCAGGCTCCTTCATATCCGCGCTTGGTCGAAAGATAGCCCATGCCGATCATGAAGACGAGGGCAACAAGGAAGAGAATTCCTTCCAGTTTCCTCTTCATCTTGAAGGAAATGATGCTGAGCATGACAAGATACCCGGCTGCTCCTAGAATCATGATGGAAAGGAAAGGCCAAAGATTGGAAAATGCCTTCAATCCGCTTGAACCGACCTCCTCTTCCAGGATAAAGAGAACAGGAAGAAGAGAGAGGGAAGTCGCTTTTGAAATATGTTTTGTGTTATGGCTTGTGAACATGCCAAGAAGGGCAAGGAAGAGAAGGATGAATCCCACCGACTGTGTCGGAGTGAACTGCTTGTCGAGGATGATATAGTCAACCTGGAAGACACCCATGATGATCTTATGGAAGGCTTTTAGGACACCCGCGACAAAGACCATGATGCTGCCGCTTGCCAATAGACAATAACAGCCTTTGACCATCTTCGAATAGAGCGTGCGAAGAAGGATGACGCTACCCATCATGAAGAGGACAACCGGAAGAAGATCATAGATTCCCTGAAGAATGACACCTACCCTAGGGGCATCGGCAAATGAAGTGAGGATCATATCACTTCAGCCATGTCCAGTTTTCGAGGGATTTTACGGGGATGAGATGCATCAGAATCGGTGTTTTCTTGATGTATTCCTGATATTTCGGATCAGATCCATAATTCTTCTTCTGACGGATTTCCAGTCTCTTGGCACCGCTGACCATGACATAGACGATCAGGAAATAGCCTAAGATGGAGATAAGCCAGGCTGCCCAATCGCCACGGAAGATATCCACACCGGAAACAAAGATACCGGTCCACATGAGAATTTCGCCTAAATAGTTCGGGCAGCGGACAAAGGAATAAAGACCTGTCGAGACAAACGTATGCGGATTCTTCTTTTTGGCCGCATTCTTCTCGAAATCCGCCACCGTCTCAATGACAAGGCCAATCAATGCAATCGCACAGCCGATCACCGGGGCGATGATTCCTGTCTGACTGCTCGGATAAGATCCGCCGACACGATAGATGACCGGATAGGTCTGCATGATATAGAGGACCCCAACCGAGATCCAGATGATAAATTTGACAAACACCGGCATCGCCTTTTCTTCTTTTCCAGCCACCTTGTCGAGTGTTTTTCTGTAGCTGGCGGATTTTACTTCACGATAGATGAGGAATCCAGAAAGTCTAAGGCCATAAAGCATTAGGACAACGGAGAGAAGATAATTGACAAATCCATTGTCATAGATTCCGACAAAATCGAATTTTCCAGCCGTGAAGATAAGAAGCGTCAACCCGATAGCAAACACGGAAAGGCCATAGCCGATAGAAAGGAAATAGACAAATTTCTTGAATCCGATGCAGCAGAAGAGAAGAGAGACAGCAAAGAGTATCGCAACAAAGATCCAGAAGGAACCACTGCTCTCAATCATGATCATTCTCCTTTTTTATACAAGGAAGAAATGTATTCCTTGAAAGACTTCTCACCATACTTCACGCTTCCTTCCATCGCATGGGTCAAGGTCCATTTGCTGAAGCGGATGATGGCTTCCGAGCCATCGTTTTTCTTCTTGGCTTTCTTGATGATCAGATTGAAGAGGAAGACCGGAGCTCTGGAGATTTTGGGTTTCTTATTGGCCGAAGAGAAGAACATCTTTGCAATTTCTTCGTAGTTGTATGTTTCTTTTCCGCCAATTTCATCAAAGGAATTCTCCTTTGATTCGATATGTTCGATGATGAAGGAAGCTAAATCCGAAGTATCGATGACATTCACTGGATAATTCTTCTTTCCAAGAAGGGTGACCTTGCCTTTTTCGATCATCGGCATGAAGACGTGGGCGATGTCATAGAAATAGCCCGTCGGACGGACGATGCTATAACCGAGTCCGGATTTCTTGAGTTCTTCCTCGAACTTGTATTTGCTATCGAGCATGGGGACATCCGGTGCGGTTTCAGCATGGATGACAGAAACATAGATGAACTTCTTCACGCCACTCTTCTTGGCCTCCTCAAGGAGATTCATGTTTCCCTGATAGTCGACATCATAGTTGGTCAATTTTGCACTTTTCGAAACCAGGCCGACAGTGGAGATAAGGACATCGACACCCGAGAGAGTTCCTTCCAAAGTTTCCTTCTTGGTGGCATCGATGGCATAAAAGACATAGCCGCCTTTTTCCGGAACTTCCTTTTCTCGGATATCGAGGGCAACCGTCTCGTATTTCTTCTCAATGGATTGTTTCAGGATATCATATCCCAAATGCCCGAAGGCGCCTGCAATTGCGACTTTCATATTCTCTTTTCCTTTTTTATTTCATCTTTTCTTTGGAGCGCTTGTCGTTGATGATCGCCATTTCCTTTTCGGTGATCACCTTGACATTGTTCTCTTCTGCCCACTTGACGCATCCCTTCAGGGCTGTCGGAAGGAAGATACGGGGAACCTTGACCAATTTGGCAAGGGCATCATCGGTGAAGGTGACATCACTCTGCAGTCTTTTTGCTGCATAGCGGACCGATTCGACGCTCGTTTCCCGCATCGGTAGCATCTCTCCATGCGGTTTCTTGAATTTCGAACACCAGAAGTTCTTGCTGTCACGGTATCCATAATCAACAGGCACTCTCGGGAAATTATTGTGATTCACGCCATTGACGATGGAATTCCAGTATTTTTCCTTCATATCGATATGATCGATGCGAAGAATGAAGTGGGCACCGAACTTCGAGGTGATGCCGTTGAAATCATGATAGGGCCCTTCATAGCCATTGAGCTGACCCGGCTTGTCATTCTCGGCATGGTCGAGTTCCTTCATCCAGGTGCATTCGATGACCTGGAAGGATTCTGAGACGATCTGAGGATATTTTTCCTCAGGATGTTCTTCCTGGGACTGGCTATCTTCCAAATGAAAGAGACAGTTCTTCATCTTCTCAGAGGGTGTATCACCTGGCCATCCCATTCTTACAGCTTCCTTGAAGAGCTTGGAATCATCGGGAATGAAGTTGAGCGTGCATTTTCCATTGCGGAGAAGGTTCTGGCAGGTGTTGGACGAATTGCGGCATTCAAGCAGCATCGCATAGTAGTCTTTTCCTGCGATGTAGTAGGGTGCCAGAAGGGAATAGGGTCCAAGGGTTGTCTTTCCATCCTCAGTCAATGTTCCGATCATCACGACCGGCATCGGAAAGAAGAGAGAGGTCTGATAGAAATTGTCTTTCGGCTCTAAGTTTTTGAAATCACTTTTCATTTGCATTGCCTCCTATACCAATTTTGCAATCATGTGATTCAGATTTTCGACGGATATGTTCGGATTTCGTATCTGAAGCAGAATCATCTCGACAATCATCTCATCCCTTTGTTCATTCTTTTGCATATTCAATGTTTCCAAGCCGAACTGGAACAATTTCTTAAGCTGCTCAACCAAGACGAGATGCAGCCTAAAAAAATCACGGATTCCTTCATCCTTCTTATTGAGGGAAAAGAGGGCTTCATACTTCTTTTTGAACTGAACAAGAAGGTCCTCGATCACAGAAAGGATTTCCTGAAAATCCTTGATGGATTTCATCGCTTCCTCTTTTTCCTTATAGACCTCATTCCAGTCCTCGAGAAGGACTTCCGCAATGAGATTCATCTTGTCGGGATAGTAGCGATACAAGGTGCCAACCGCCATATGCGTCTTCTTGGCCACTTTCCGCATGGAAAAAGAGGAAGGATTGCTGATCAATTCCTCCTTACAGGCCTGAAAGATGATCTCTTTTGCATTCTCTATGATTTTTGGCATTTTTATGAACACGTTCATTTTACTCTTGAAAGGGCTTTATTGCAAGTAAAAATGCAAAGATGAATGATTCCATTTCCGTCGTCAATTCCTCCGATTCATACCTATGTGATAAGAAAAAAAGCCAAAAACATGAAAAACTTGTATTTGGATGACTTCAAAAACATGAAAAACTTGTATTTGACATCCTTTTCGTATCCTTTTTCGATATAATATTTCAAAGGAGGCTTAACTATGGAACGCATCTATCTCGATAAGATTCTTTCTTGGTACCAGAAGAAGGAGAAGAGAAAACCGCTTGTGATATGGGGTGCAAGACAAATTGGAAAAACCTATCTTGTCAAAGAAATGTTCGCTAAGAAATATCCCAAGGATTTCGTCTATATCGACTTGAAGAAGGACCAACAGGCCGCAAACTATTTCCAGGAGACAGTCGACGATGAAAAATATCTCCGCTTCATCGAAAGCTATTATGGAAAAGTCATCTCGGAGGACTGTCCTTTGATCATCGATGAGGCACAGGTCGTGCCGAATGTTCTCACTTCCCTGAAATACTTCAATCAGGATCATCCGGAATTGCCTGTTCTGGTCACCGGTTCCATGGTCCGTCTTGCTCTCCAAAGAGAAAAGAAGAAAGAAGAGGAATCGATTCTTTTCCCGGTCGGAAAGATTCATTCCCTGAATATGTATCCAATGGGATTTGAAGAATATCTCCTCAATGCAAACAAACGGCTCTTGAATCGAATCAGAGAATCCTATGAAAAAAGAATCCCACTGGAAGATTATGAGCATGATTTCGCCATGAATCTGCTTCATGAATATCTATGCATCGGCGGACTGCCGGAGGTTGTGAATGCCTTTCTTGAGAATCATTCCTATGTCGAGGCAAAAGAGACTCTGAATGAACTCTATGAAAACTATATCGCCGATATGTCTTTATACAACATTTCGAATGAAATGATTCTGAAGACGAGAAACATCTATCGGAACATCTTCGCCCAGCTCAGCAAGGAAAACAAGAATTTCAAGATTGCCTCCATCGAAAGGGGAAAATCCAATCGGGACTATTTCGGTGCCTATGAGTGGCTCGATTTTGCCCATCTGATCTATCGAAGCAAAAGAAAAGAGGGAGAAGTCACATCTCCCTTATTGGAAGAAGAAGGCGGTCTTTTCCGATTGTATCTTTCGGACTGTGGTCTCTTCCAGACCCAAAGCAAAGTCCTTCAATCCAATTTCCTTACCAGCGAAGGAAGAAACGAACTCTCTGGTGTTTTCTATGAATCCTATGTTGCCGATGAATTCGTCGCAAAAGGGATTCCTCTCTATTATTGGACCGGTAAACAGCAGCATGAATTCGAATTCATCGTCGACATCAATGGGGACATCTGCCCCATCGATGTGAAGAAGAACAAAGGAAGTCTCAATTCCCTGAAGGATTTCCGTGAGCACAACAAAAGAACAACGGCCATCAAGATTTCATCCAATCATATGGGATATGATAAGGAAAATGATATTTTGACGATTCCTCTTTATATGACCTTTCTTTTAGCTGAGGAAATCAGCCAGGGAAAACTCACGAGATAAGCGTGTATTTTCATCTCGAAAAGGCTATTTTCCCAAAAATTCTTCGTTTTGTGTGAAATATCACATTTTACGATTTCGTTTTGTGTGGATTTTTACATTTTACGAAGAAATCAGTACAATATCCCTAGTTAACAACATGGAAAAATATGACTTCAAAAGAAAAATCTACAGCGAACTGATCAAGTGGAACAAAGACCCAGATAAGGTCCCTTTGATTGTCGACGGCCTGAGACAGGTCGGAAAGAGTTATATCGTGAATAAGTTCGCACACGAATTCTATTCCAATGTCATCGTCTATGATTTCCGCCATCGAAAGGAATTGAGAAATCTCTTCGAGGGGAATCTCGATGTCGATACAATCATTGAAAAATCATCCCCTTATTTCCCGGATGCACATTTCATACCGCATGAAACCATTCTGGTTTTTGAGGAAATCGGTGATTGTCCTTTGGCTAGGACATCCTTGAAAAGTTTTGCCCTCGACAAGAGATTCGCAGTCATTGCTACGGGTTCTTTGCTTGGTGTATTGAATTTCCGGAGAAAGAAGAAAATCGATATTCCGACCGGATATGAAAAAATCATCCAAATGGCGTCAATGGATTTTGAGGAATTTCTATGGGCAAATGGACTCACCGAAGAAAATATCGCTCTTCTGAAAAAATATGTGGAAGAGGAAAAAGAACTCCCCCAGTCTTTTGCGGACTATTATAAGGAAATGCTCAAAAGATATGTCATCATCGGAGGAATGCCAGGTTCCGTCCTCAAATTCCTGAAAACATCCAACTATATCGAATCAAGAGAATACCTGAAAGGTCTTATCCAGGATTACAGAGCCGACTTTGGAAGATTCATCAATGAGAAAAATGAAGAAGAAATCGCCTATCTACTCCAGGCAAAGCTGAATCGTCTCTTCGATGCGATTCCAAGTCAATTGGCTAGAGAATCATCCACAATGAAATTCAAATATTCCCTTGTGAAAAAAGGAGGGCGGGCCAGCGAGTTTGAAGAACCGTTCGAATGGCTCAACAAGGCAGGCATCATCCTTCGCTGCTTCAACACGAAAGCCATCGAAAAACCGTTGGAAGCAAATGTCGACAGAACCTATTTCAAGGCATTCCTTTCCGATATCGGATTGTTGATGGCCATGTATCCCATTCAGGTATCCCAAAGTTTTTTGAATGATGAATTGGATTATAAAAATGGAGCCATCTATGAAAATCTCTGTGCCATCATGATTCAGAAATGTGGTTTCCCTCTTTATTATTTCTCAAATGGACAGGAACATCTCGAAATCGATTTCCTATTGGAAGGAAATGAAGGAATTCTATTGCTTGAAGAAAAATCCGTCAACGGAAAGATGGCCGCCTCAAGAAACGTCATGGAAGGGAAAACACCCTACAAAGCAAGAAAATGCTACAAGATCATCAAAGAGAATTTCGGAACAGGATCATTCTATACAAGCATTCCTCAATATGCGCTTCCTTTCCTGCTTGAACAGATTAAGCAGGAATCAAAAAAAGGTGTTTACATGAAACCATTGGAATATCAAAAGATTTGATTTGAAAAATCTAGTTCATTTTCGAATTCCAATTTCATCATCCAAAGAAAAATACCCACTGCACAGTACAGTACATATGTAATGGGTATTTCTTTTTGTCTTACGAAGCAGAAATGACAGCACTCGAACTGCCAAGATAGATGACCAGGGCAGAAAGGGCACAGGGCATCACAAGGGAGGTTAGTTCTTCATCGCTGACTTTCACGCTGAGAGTCTGATTGGCACTCAGATTCATATTCTTCTTTGTTCCGATGGAAAAAAAATTCTGACAGTTCATGGATTCATTTCCCATGCCATTGGATGGACATAAGGCAAGAACCTTTCCAGCCTGATAGGTATAGCCGTTTTCGGTATCGATGGAAGAATCTCCGCCGGATGTCGAGACAATCTTGATATCTCCGCCATTGAAGAGAATGCCCTGATAGGAAGTCTTGCTATTCGAATCAAGTCCATCTCCACCGGCATAGACAAAAACATCGCCACCTTCGAAAGTGATTCCGGTTCCCGAGGTTGTCGTCGCATTCACGCCGTCATCACTCGAGACGATATCGATATCTCCGCCCATGATGTTGATAAATTCCCCTTCAAGTCCTTCATAGCTGTTTGTGATATCAATCTTTGCAGAATCCTTGACCGTCAAGGTTCCATCGGCATGGATGGCATCATCCTTGCTATAGAGAGTCATGCTTCCTCCACTGAGAATGACATTTCCTGTCGATGTTTCGTTGTTTTCCAATGTTTCTCCCGAGTTGGCATGAAGGGAATCATCATAGGAATTGATATTCAACGTTCCGCCCGAGACATGGATTTCATTTCCGGCTTTGATGCCTTTGGTGGACTTATCCTGCTTTTCGGTATTTCCGTCATTTATGCCGCCACCGGGACCGCCAGGTCCTCCTTCACCCGGACGATTTCCATTCGTTGTCTGATAGTTGGACCAATTGTAGGAATAGGAAGAGCCGCGATTTTCCAGCACCAACGTATCATAGGCATCATTCCAGCTCATCTTGTCTGTCTTATAGACATAGGATGTCTCCTGTCCCTGACTCTGGCTCTCCGAATAAACAAAGACTTCCACATAGGGATAAGAGGATTTTGTATCGAAAGTGTAGTAAAAGAACTGATTTCTTCCAAAGGAAGTCGATGAGGAATAGGACGCATCGACAAAGACAATCTCCTCACTTTCATTGGAATATTTGATGGAATAACTATAGGTATTCTTGCTCACCTTGAGATAGCGCTGGGATGATGTTTCTTCCGAATCCTCCGAATAGGGAGAATATCGATCGGTATAGATATTCAATATCGCTTCCGAAGAAATATCGACGTCATAGCTCGCATCGAGTCCGTCACAGGCAGCATAGATTGTCGTTGTGCCTCCTGAAATCGAAATCGTTCCTCTCTGGTTTCCTTTTGAGGAGATATCCGTATTCTTCGTCTTGATGCCATCACCGGATTTGCTGATCAGAGTAAGAACACCGCTTTGAATGCTCACGGAATCATTTCCCTTCAGGGCATTATCCTGGCAAGTGACAGACAGGGTAACATTCTTCACTTTGAGATCATCTTTGGTATGGATGCCGTTATTATTTGTGGAAATGACCACCAACTCACCTTTTCCGGACAATTCAAGGTCACATTTCGCATAGATGGCTCCGGAATAGGCTGTCTCATCGTCCTCGGAGACGGCTTCTCTTGTATCGTAGATGTAGTTCTCTGTTCCTTTCTTGCTCGAAAGGGTCACTTTGTCTCCCGAGAGAATCAATATCGGATTGAGGGATGAGGAATAGATTTTCACTCCGCATAAATCGAGTTCGAATTCATATTCATCACCGACATCAATCTGAATCTGTCCGCTGAATTCACCTGAGATGGAATAGACGCTATTGGCAGTGATATTCGAAAAACTCAGGACATTGTCAGCAATCGAATAGGCATTCTCTGTTCCCTCTGAACAGGTGATGGTCAAGGTGTTGACATTCTCATCCAATCCATCCGGGATATCGGTTTTTTCACTCTCGACACTTGAACCCGTCGTTCCTTCATCCGCAGTCGAAGAATCCGCATTGTTTTGTCCAGCCTGAGACGACGGAACATTCGAAGAAGAATTCGAGCACGAGGCAATCATGCCAAGAGAGAGCAAGCTGAGAGCAAAGAAAGAAATTGTTTTTTTCATATCTGTTTTCCTCCATTTTTACAATTCATTTTCATATAAGTCGGCTCGAAGACATTGGATTTCCAGATTTCCATTCCGCATTCTTATCTCATCAAGGAAGGCTTTCTCTTTTGTCTCATCCTTCAAGGTGACGCGATAGGTCAGACGGAACATGCTTCCCATATTGACGGATTTGACTTTTTCCAGTTCATGTTTCGAAAGATATTCGTTAAAGAGATCATCGAAGATCGTCGAATAATCCAAGGATTCCGGAATGGTGACTTTGATGATTTTCTCTTTAGTCTTTCCGAAGCTCGTTTTCCCGACGACATGTTCAAAGACAAAAAGAAGAATTCCGCAGAAGAGAAGAAAAATCGCGCCATAGGCAAGATACCCCATCCCGAAGGCAAGTCCAGAGACCATCACGATGAAGATGATGGCAATTTCTCTTGCGCTGCCCGGTGCCGAGCGGAAGCGGACAAGTCCAAAGGCTCCGGCGATGGCAACGCCGATTCCAAGATTTCCATTCACTAAGGCAATGACGGCTGCCACAGCCATCGGAAGAAGGCTTGTGCAGACAAAGAAACTCGATGAGGATCTGCTCTT
Source organism: Bacteroides uniformis (assembly GCA_963600815.1). Taxonomy (GTDB): domain Bacteria; phylum Bacillota_I; class Bacilli_A; order RFN20; family CAG-288; genus Enterosoma. Next base: position 20,168 of record CAVCCX010000005.1, read on the forward strand.
ATAGCAGGAAAGGAAACTAAAAAGGATGCCACAGCCCAATGCTGTTCCTAATGCGATGAAGAAACTGACAGCTGTGATGTTCCCAGAGTTGAAAATAGTGTCAAACATGATTGATTTTCTCCTTTCTTTTTTTCGTATTCCATCTGATAGGCACGACCATATTTCGAAAAGGACGTCTTCTTGATATTCATCTCTTCCATCTTTCTTATGAGCCAGAGAGGAAGGGCGGTCCCGGTTTTCAATTCCATCAGAACAGAATCTTTCTCGAGAAGAGGTTTTCCATCGAGTGAGGTATGGAAGTCAAGATGGTCCTTTCGATATCTCAGATTCTGATCGAAGGTGATGCGAAGATCGTCTTCTTCATCAAAGAAGGCTTCCCGGTCATAGAGAATGAGAATCTTTCCCATCAGTCCTTCCGAATAGAAGGAAAGAAAATAGGAGAGTTCTTTTCCAATCTGACTTTGGCATGTTTTTCCAAGAAGAAGATCCTTCACTTCCCCTTCCTTGCAGGCGATTCTTCTTTTATAGACGACGCCATCATATTTTCTTTTCATTTCGACAAAGATGTCCTTGTCATCGACATTGAGGTTATAGCAGCGAAGGCGAAGCTTTTCCTTATACATGGGCTTTTCGATTGACGCTCGGACAAGTCGGTCGCTGAATGTATCGAGATAGAGAGACTGAATCGTCGTCTTGCCAAATTCGTCCGGTCTGGCTTTTTCTTTAATCACTTCTTTGATGAAGCGATACTGCTCCATGGAAAGGAGATATTTCAGCTCGTATCTTTTGAAAACGTAGTTGATCATATTTTCTACCTCCTTGTTGATTTCTAAGGGAAGTATAGAAAGAAAAACTTAAACGAACTTAAAATGCCGATCGATATTTTTCGATCGGCAATGATGTTTCTACTTTTTTATTTTATCGATAAGTTGGCAAGTCAAAAGAATTCGAAATTTCGACTACAATGGAAGATAGACATTGATGATGAATTCATCTCCTGTCTTTGTCAGGGCTTCGATATTTCCATCATGCTTTTCGACGATGGCTTTGGCAATCGAGAGACCGATTCCATGCCCGCCGGTGGAGGAATTTCTCGAGGCATCCAGACGATAGAATCTCTCAAAGACATGCTTGAGGCTTTCCTTTTCGATCTTCATGTTGCTTGTATTCTCGATCGATAGGCAAATATGTTTCTTTTCCTTTGTCAGGGAAAGAAGAACTTTTCCATTCTTCGGCGTATATTTCATGGCATTCTCAAGAAGAATCTCCAACAGTTCTCTTACGGCATCGATGGAGAATGTATAGGTGACATCCTCTTCGATTTGTTTTTCAAACTGGATTTTTCTTGATTTGGCAATACTGGAAAAAGCCGAGGCGGTTTCATTGATCAAGTCAGACAAAGGTGCTTCGATCTTTATGATCTGATGTTCTTTTTCTTCCATCTTGGAAAGGAAGACAAGGTCATGGGTGAATTGCGTCATCCTTTTTGTCTGCATGCGGATTTCCTCGAGTTCTTCATTCCAGGAGTCCCCTTCGAGAAGATCGAGATTTGCATTGATGATGGTCAATGGTGTCTTCATCTCATGGCTGGCATCGGAGATGAAACGTTTCTGTTTTTCATAGCTTTCCGCAATCGGACGGACGATTCTTCCAGAGAGGAAGACAAATAGAACAAAGACAAGAACACAGCCCGAGAGTCCGACAATCATGCTGATCATGAAGAAGCGATTGAAGGATTCGAGTTTTCTTCCGCAATCAAGAAAAAGAATCTTCTTTTGATTATTCTCTGTCTTCAACGCAAAGCGAAATCCTTCGACAAATCCTTTTTCGGCATTCTTATTGATGGCCTTTGTCTTATAGTTGTCGACATTGTTCTCATCCACGGTGAGAATTCTTGAGAAATCAGAGGAGACAATTTCATTGTTCTCATCAAGGACAAGGATGAAATATCTTGCCTCATAGACAACTTCGGGAGAAACGCCAATAGTGGGCGGTTTCTTTTCATTGTCTTTCGTTTCATCTTCGATGACAGGCGGTTTTTCTTTCTTCTCTTCATTTCGGAAGAGGATTTCGATGGTCGTATCGCATTCATTGATGACCGAAGTATAGTTGATGATATTCATCACACCGATCAAGACTGCCATCAGGACAAACATCGAAACCGTGGCAAGAAAGGTAAATTTCTTCTTAAGCTTGCGGATCATTCTCGACGATCTCCAGATAGTAGCCCGCATTTCGAGAAGCTTTGATGGCAATGTTGGCCTTCAGGGCAGAGAGTTTCTTTCTCAAGTAGGAAAGATAGACCCAGACAACATTCATTTCCGTATCGCTATCAAATCCCCAGACTCTTTCCATGATCTGATCCGAAGAAAGAATGTGTTTTGGGTTGGTCAAGAAGTATTCCATCAGTTGGAATTCCTTTTTCGTCAGATGGAAACTGCCAAAGGGAGAGGAGAGCTCGAATGTCTTTCGATCGAGCGTGATATTTCCCAAGCTGATTTTAGAGGTGTTTTCCATGTTTCCTCTCGTCAGGGCACGGATACGGGCTAAAAGTTCCCTGGAATCAAACGGCTTGCTTAGATAATCATTGGCTCCGCAATCCAGTCCGAGAACCTTATCTTCCACTTCCGCCTTGGCGGTCAAGAGAAGAATCGGAATGGGATTTTTTTCTTCGCGCACTTTCTTCAGGACGGTGAGTCCATCCATCTTCGGCATCATGATATCCAAGATGGCGACATCATAGTTTCCGGATTCGATATAGAAAAGAGCATCTTCTCCGTCATAGACGGCATCGATGGAAAAATTGTTTTTCTCGAATATTTTTACAATCGCCTTTGCCAAGGCGACCTCATCTTCTGCAAGAAGTATTCTCATGATCCATGCCTCCTTTCTCTAACGATAGAGAGAAAACCTTAAATAAGCCTAAAGATAATCTTTCCATATTATTCCATTGTCAAATAGAAAAAACAAATAGAACCGATCCATCCTCATCGATTGAAGACAAAATTCCTTTTTCCAGGGCAATCTATGATTTCTATATTGTGGACTTCCTCAAACGAAATGCGATGAATCCATCCATTCGATTGTGATCTTTTTTCATGAACCAGTCCTATCGATAAGGGAGATCCTATCAGCACGTTATTTCATAAAATCGAAAATTTGTGAAATAGCATTTAGAAAATTGGCAGACTTATCTCGAGAAGCGTTCTACGAACAGAGTATGACAATCTTTCCTCATACTAGGCATGATTCTAGATAGCAAAGCCTAAAAAAGCCAAATCCGCCATCGACTTTTTTGATATCGAAGCAGAAAGAATTGCATATTTTCAGAACGATTGCATTTTGATATCGATAAATGCAGATAAACAAAACAAAAAAATATGTCGAATAAAAAATGATTGTGGAATTTTGTCTCTAATCAAAATGAAGTCATTTCTTTTCGCACGAAAGATTTTGCAATTATTATGGTTCATTCCTTTTCTATTGTGCTAAACTCAAAACGGAAATAAGAGGATTCATCCAATGAATGAAAAAATCAAAGTCTATACCATGAAGGATTGTCCAGATTGCATCGAATCAAAAGAAATGCTCTCTTCGGATCCAGAGTACGTCTTTCTTGATATCGGATCGAGTGTCAGGATTCTCAAGGAATTTCTTTCCCTGAGAGATAATAAAGAGGAATTCCAGAAAATAAAAGAAGCGAAAGCAATCGGCATCCCCTGCTTTGTCTACCCCGATGGAAGAATCTCTTTTGAGATTCCCTACAAAAAAGAAGAAAAGAAAGAAAAATCATTTTGCCGATTGGATGGAACAGGCTGCTAGAAATGAAAAAGATACTGCTCATTGCCACAGGCGGAACCATCGCCTGCAAATTCAATTCTGACGGCTTGTCTCCGCAGCTCGACTGCGACGAACTTTTATCCTACCTGGATGATATCGGTGGATTCTGTGAAGTGGATTCCGTTCAGTTATTCAATCTTGATTCGACGGATATGACCTATGAACATTGGTCGAAGATTGCTTCCCTCATCAAGGAAAAATACGACCTCTATGATGGCTTTGTCATCACCCATGGAACCGATACGATGGCGTACTGTGCCAGTGCACTTTCCTATATGATTCAGAATTCCTATAAGCCGATTGTCTTTACCGGAAGCCAGAAATCCATCTTCCTTAGGGACAATGACGCCAGAAGCAATCTCTACAATGCATTCTTGTTTGCCAGTCAGGACAAGGCCTATGGCGTCAGCATCGTTTTTGATAACAAGGTCATATTGGGAACCAGAGCCAAGAAAATCCGAAGCAAGTCCTACAATGCCTTCACGAGTGTGAACTATCCTGAGATAGCCAAGATCATCGATAAAAGAGTCATCTTCTATATCGAAAAGAACTACAAGAAGGAGGATGTCCGATTCTATCTTGACTTCAAGAGCCATGTCTTCGTCCTCAAACTAATTCCGAGCCTGGATAAGGAAGCATTCCTTTTTGCCTTGAAAAATTATGACGGACTCATCATCGAAGGATTCGGTGTCGGAGGCATTCCTTCCTATTTCGATGATCTCTATCCTTTATTGAAAGACAAGATCATCATTATCACCACACAAGTGCAGTATGAAGGAAGCGATTTGGATGTCTACAAGGTCGGCAAAGTCATCAAGGAAAAATACGGACTTCTGGAATCCTACGACATGACTTTGGAATCTCTTCTTTCCAAACTGAAATGGATTCTTTCCATCACAAAAGACAAGGAAGAGATCAAGAAACTTCTTTATACGCCTATCTACAGCGATATCCTTCGTTAGTCCTTGACGAAGAGAGAGACATTGATCATCCTCTCATCCAAGGAAGAACCAGCATGTGTCGAGACAAGCTGATGGCCATCCGGATTGTAGAAGGCAGCTTCGCCTTTCGATACCAGAAGAAAATCACCCAAGACCTCATAGAAACGATCACAGGGTTTTCCTTTTCCGAAAATTTCTTTTTCAATGACTTCTTCCTTTATGAAAACAAAAAAGGAATCCGAATAATATTTCTTCGCCAGGAAAAGAAAATCATCCTTCTTTCCTTCCTGAACGAAGAAGGTGGCGGCTCTCGCCTCGATGGAATAGACTGGCAAGGAAAGCGTCGAATAAAAATCCTTATGCTCCCTTATATCGAAATATTTTGCATCCTTATGTCCATGGTCCGCCAAAAAGAGAAAGAGCGTATCACTGTGGCCTTCGACCAACGAAGCAAGAGAGGAATCGATTTCCTGAATGACCGGAATCAGTTTTTCGCTTTCACAGCCATATTGATGGAGTTCCTTATCGGGTGACGTATGGTAGATATAGAGGAAATCATTCGTCGAGAGAAGTTTCTCGGCTCTTTGAAAGAACAATGAAATCGACTCATCCGGATATTCGAATGAAGAAATCCGCGTCGCTTTCCTTCCTGTCTTCTCGATTTTCTCTAGAATCGATTCATAAGGACAAAGCACATCGCTTGTGATGGAAACCGGAAACTTTGATGCATCATCGTAGACATTCTGGAACATCACAATCGGCCAGGGATACATCTTGAATTTCTCTGTCCAGCCAAGCCATCCTGTCTCACAGGGAAAAAGCCCATTTAGAAGAGAAGTCGTCGCCGCTGCGGTGGTCGGAGGAAAGACGGAGGTGATTTCAAAAGCCTTGTTCTGAATGAGAAACGGACAAAATTCCGAATATTTCTCTTGAATTGCTTTTCCAAATCCATCCAAAAGAACAAGGCAGATTTTCTTTCCTGAATTCTTTTTGAGAATGTCATCAAGCTGAGCATGGCTTTCATGGAGAGTCGGAATGGAATAATATTTCAGAATCGAATTGGAAATGTTCACAAGACAGTTTTTTTCATCATAAAAAAGAGACATAGTTTCCTCCTACTGGATTTCTATCAGAGATACTTCTTATTGTTTTTTGCTTCATACATGACTTTATCAGCCAACTTGTAGATATCGTCTGAATTATCCGTTCCCGGAATGAAATTCGCTTTTCCATAGGAGATGGACGGGAAATGGATATCTTCCTTTTTCTTTGCATAAATGGTCTCTTCAAAGTCTAACAGGGACTTGTCGAGCTTATCGATATGCTTTGTGACAATCAGGGCGAATTCATCGCCGCCGATTCTATAGCATTTGGCAATCTTATGGAAGGAAGTGCGGATGACGTTTCCGTATTTCTGAAGGACTTCGTCCCCATAGCTATGCCCGAAATCATCATTGCAGGTCTTGAACCGGTCGATATCCATCACGATGACCACTGCATGGCGGTTGAGATTCTCCAAAGCCACATTGAAGCTTCTTCGATTCTCCAGTCCCGTGATGGCATCGGTTCTTTCGACAATATCGGTCATGAAGATATAGATGAGAAGGGAACAGATGGATAAAACAAAGAAATCAAGCCAGATATTCAGTATGCTCTGCACGATGACGGCTCCGATCAGGGAAGCACATAGGAAGAAGAGGGTATACCAATTCCGAAATTGGAATTTCTTCATGAAGGCAAGTCCGCAAAGGACACAATAAAGAACCGAGACCATATAGAAGCTCATATAGACAAAATAGAAGGAAGAATGACAGAATCGATCATTCTCAAAGCGGAAGATGAAATGGAAGAAGACATTCAGGAAGACAAGTATCGTATTGACGGAAATGATTCCATACTGGACAAAGCGAAATCTGTTCTTATCGAACATCAGACCGATGAAGAGACCGATGATGGGAACCAAGATATATTCGATCGTCTTGAACAACATGGCTTTCACATAATGGAAAGGTCCGATATAGAGAAAATAAAACACATGCGTCTCGAAGATGGCACAGATGGCAATGAGAATGTAGGCGATGATAAAGCATTTCCTTTTGAATTTTCCGATATTCTCATTTTTCCAAACCAAAAAGCAGGATATGAAGGAGAAAAAGACTCCAAAGCAGATCAAACTGATATACAACGAAATGAGATTGGTGCTATACATGTGATTTTCTTTCGACGACCTATTGTATTACATTCTTTCCCTTTTTATACAAAAACGTTCACTGAAGAAAGAAATGTATCCTTCGTTATCATCGAAAAAGAAGCCCTTACAAGTAAAAAATGAAAGCTACCATATCCAATTATGATATCGATTTATCATCTCATGCTTTTATTGTCTTTTTATGGACCATTCCAGTTTTCTTAAAACCATTTTGATTAATGTTTCCTATATTTTTTACTATTTTGAGAATTTGTCAAAAGAAAAAGGAAAATCGCACCCTTCATTTTTCTTCTTTTTTCCTCTTGTTTTCTTATGAAACACAAGAAAAAGAGAAGAAATGTATACAAGATAGGTTTTCTGTCTGAAAGAAGGAATGGAAGTGCTTACACTTTTCGTTTTAATTTAGTAAAATAATCCCGTATGTTTTTTGTATCTATATATAGAAAGGATCAACTATGGGTATCAAAATTGTTGACACTGCACTTCGAGATGGATCTCAATCCCTGATTGCCACCAGACTGACAACGGATGAAATCCTCTCTGTCGCACCGCTTTTGGATAAAGCTGGATATTACGCCTTGGAAGTCTGGGGTGGCGCTACATTCGATAGCTGTCTGCGCTTCTTGGATGAAGATCCATGGGAAAGACTTCGCACCATCCGCAAAGCCTGCCCACACACGAAGCTTCAGATGCTTTTCAGAGGACAGAACATCTTAGGTTATCATCATTATCCGGATGATATCGTCGACAAATTCGTCGAAAAGTCCTTGGAAAACGGAATCGACATCATCCGTGTCTTTGATGCCCTGAATGATATCCGCAACCTCAAGAGCGCAGTGGATGCCTGCAATAAGTATAAGAGCAAATTCCCTTCTGCCCATTGCCAGATCGCCCTAAGCTATACAACATCCCCAGTCCACACGGTGGAATACTATGTTTCCTTAGCCAAGGAAGTCGAGAAGATGGGTGCGGATTCCTTGTGCATCAAGGATATGGCCGGCGTTCTTCTTCCGCAGGATGCCTATGATCTCATCTCGCAGTTGAAGGCGGAGACCAAACTTCCGATTGAACTTCATTCCCACTGCACCGGCGGCATCTGCCAGTTGACCTATCTCAAGGCCATCGAAGCCGGTGTCGACATCATCGATACCGCCTTGTCTCCGCTCTCAGGAGGAACCTCCCAGCCCTGCACGGAATCCTTCAATTATGCCCTTAAGGGAACCGAATATGATCCCCATCTCGATAGCGAGCTTCTCAATGAAGCGGCCGCAAAACTCGATAAGATCAAGCAGAAATACCTCAAGAACGGCACATTGAAGGTCAAAGCCCTGTGTGTGAATCCGAACATCCTGAAATATCAGGTCCCAGGCGGAATGCTTTCCAACCTGATGAGCCAGCTCGAAAAGCAGGGTGCCATGGACAAATATGATGAGGTCCTCAAGGAAGTGCCGCTTGTAAGAAAGGATCTCGGCTATCCTCCGCTTGTCACGCCTCTTTCCCAGATGGTCGGAACCCAGGCCGTCATGAATGTCATCACTGGGGAGAGATACAAGATGGTCCCGAAAGAGATCAAGGATTATCTCCATGGCCTTTATGGAAAAGCCCCGGCTGAAGTCAATCCGGAAGTCCAGCACAAGATCATCGGCGATGATGAAGTCATCACCTATCGTCCGGCGGACAAGCTCGAACCGGAATTCGAAAAGCTTAAGGAACAGTACAAGAAAATTGCCAAATGCGATGAGGATGTCCTCTCGATTGCCTTGTTCGATCAGGTGGCCATCAAGTTCCTCAAGCTGAAATACGGTCTTGAAGCAGAGGAGTACAACGTCGAATTATGATCAATCCAATTCATATTCTGGCCATGTGGGAAATCAAGGACGGCGATTTCGGTCAAGCGCTCTTGATGTCCCTATTCTGCATCGTCGTTGTCTTCCTGATTTTGGCCATCATCACCTTCATTCTAATCGGTGTCAATAAGATCAAAGCCTTGGACGTCCATGAAAAGGTAAAAATGAAGGATGGAACCGAACTGGATGAAGATGCCATGGCCGCTGTCCTTGTTGCCACGCTGGACTACAGAAAAGAAAAGAAAGAGGACGTCAAAGTCATCAGCTGCACGCTGATCAGCGACGAAAAAGCCGAGAAGAAGAAAAAGAAATCAAAAGAATCGAGGTAACGTATGAGAATCTATAATATCAAAGTCAATGGCAAGACCTATGAGGTCAAAGTCATGGGCATCACGGAAGTCGAGCCTGTCGAAGTCAAGACCGTCAAGGGAAGTGTTCCTGCCCCGGCCAATGCCACACCAGCACCCGCTGCCGCACCCGCAAAATCGACAACCGGCGGAAATGCCGTTCTTGCCCCAATGCAAGGAAATATTCTGGATATCAAGGTGAAGGTCGGCGATAGCGTCAAGCAGGGACAGACACTCTGCATCCTGGAAGCCATGAAGCTCGAAAACGAAATCAAGGCCAACAGCGATGGAACCGTCCTGGAAATCAAGGTCAATAAAGGACAGAGCGTTTCCGCAAAGGATCCACTTCTCATCCTGGGGTAACATATGGGCCTCGTATTAACAGATTTCGGCGAGGTCATGAAGGGAGTCTGGGAAAGCACAGGCTTCTACGGGTTTGGCGCCACCAGCTTCGGCTGGCAGAATGCCATCATGATCCTCATCGCCTTATTATTGCTGTATTTGGCTATCTTCAAGGAAGCCGAGCCCTATCTTCTTGTTCCGATGGCAATCGGCATGCTTCTCTCCAATTTGCCATTCTCCGGCATCATGGATGCAGTTGTAGATGAAGAAACAGGCGCAACCACCGGATATAGCGGACTTCTTGGTACCCTCTACCTCGGCGTCAAATATGAAATCTATCCTTGTCTCATCTTCATGGGTATCGGTGCCACAACCGATTTCGGACCGCTGATTTCCAACCCAAAGACACTCATCTTGGGTGCCGCTGCCCAAATTGGTATCTTCTTGACTTTCCTTCTTGCCATCGTCATTCCATTCCCCGCACAGACCGGATGGGCACACTTCTCCGCTCAGCAGGCAGCGAGTATCGGCATCATCGGCGGTGCCGATGGTCCAACGGCCATTCTCACGACGACGAAACTCGCTCCGGAATTATTGGCGAATATCGCCATTGCCGCCTATTCCTATATGGCCCTTGTCCCCTTCATCCAGCCTCCGATCATCCGTGCCTTGACGACGAAGAAGGAAAGAATGATCCACATGGATGACCTCAAGCCGGTCAGCAAGACAAAGAAGATCATCTTCCCGATTCTCGTCACTCTCATCACCGTCCTTCTTGTTCCGAGCTGTGCTCCCCTCATCGGATGCTTCATGTTCGGAAACCTTGTCAAGGAATGCGGTGTCGTCAAGAAACTCACCGAAACAATCTCCAATTCTCTTCTCTATACGATTACGATTCTCTTGGGTCTCACCGTCGGTGCCACCGCTAAAGGCGAAACCTTCCTCACCGTCCAGACCTTGTGGATCTTCATGCTTGGCATCATCGCCTTCATGTCCGCAACGGCTGGTGGCGTATTGATTGGAAAACTGATGTGCTGGCTCAGCCATGGAAAGATCAACCCGATGATCGGTGCAGCCGGTGTCTCGGCCGTTCCGATGGCGGCCAGAGTCGTCCAGAAGGAAGCGCAGAGAGAAGATCCTTCCAACTTCCTTCTCATGCAGGCCATGGGTCCGAACGTTGCCGGTGTCATCGGCAGTGCCGTTGCAGCCGGTCTTCTCATTCAGTTGTTAGGCTAATTCGAATATGAAATTTCTCTATTTTGAGGAAATCGACTCCACAAACTCGTATCTCAAGAGAAAATATGAACATCTAAGCGATATGACGATTGTCTCTGCCGGCCATCAATATGCCGGCAAGGGACGTCTTGGACGGAAATGGGAAGATGATTCTCATTCGCTCGTCTTCTCCATTCTTCTCAAAGAGAATCTGAAAGAAGATCGAAGCCATCTCCTTCCGCTTCTCTGCGGGGTCTCTCTTCTAAAGACGTTGGAAGATTATTCCATTCCATCTCTCATCAAATGGCCCAATGACGTTCTAATCGAAGGAAAGAAATGCGCGGGAATCCTTCTTGAATCCATCTGTGAGGAAGAAATCAAGGCACTTATCATCGGCATCGGAATCAACGTGAACACAAAAGAATTCCCTGATGAACTGAAAAACAAAGCGATTTCTCTCTCTCAGTACTCCAAAAAGGAATATGATAAGAAGGAAGTTCTTCATTCCTTCATCTCCCATTTCGAGAAATTCTATCTTGATTACCAAAACAATGAGGATACCTTCCTAGAAATCCTAAAGAAGCATTCCTATCTGGATCAGAAAGAAATCACGCTCAACTATTATGGGGAGAACAAGCACGTGAAAGTGCTTGGAATCCTCGATGATGGAAGTCTCCAGGTCAAAGAAGGAGAAATAGTCTATTCCGTTTCCTCTGGCGAAGCAACGCTGGAAAAGAATTATGAAGCATATCCCAACCAAAAGTTGTGATATAGTCGACAAATGAAAGGACACACTATGAAAAAACAAATCGACTTAAGTCAATATGGCATCAGTGACGTGAAGGAAGTTGTTTACAATCCGTCCTATGAAGAACTCTTCGAGGCGGAAACCGATCCGACTTTGGAAGGCTATGAAAAAGGACAGGTCACCGAATTGGGTGCTGTCAATGTCATGACCGGCATCTACACCGGCCGTTCTCCAAAGGATAAATTCATTGTCGAAGACGAAAACAGCAAAGACACCGTCTGGTGGAATACTCCAGAATATCCAAACGACAACCACAAGGCCAGCAAGGAAGCCTGGGCTGCCTGCAAGGATATCGCCAAGAAGGAACTCTCCGGAAAGAAGCTCTATGTCGTCGATGGATTCTGCGGTGCCAACAAGGATACCAGAATGGCTGTCCGTTTCATCATGGAAGTCGCCTGGCAGGCCCACTTTGTCCGCAATATGTTCATCCGTCCGACCGAAGAAGAGGAAGCAAACTTCAAGCCGGATTTCATCGTCTACAATGCCTCCAAGGCCAAAGTCGAGAACTATAAGGAATTGGGACTCAATTCCGAGACCGCCGTCATCTTCAACATCACTTCCCATGAACAGGTCATCATCAACACCTGGTATGGCGGTGAAATGAAGAAGGGTATGTTCTCCATGATGAACTACTACCTCCCGCTCAAGGGAATCGCCAGCATGCATTCGAGTGCCAACACCGACATGAATGGTGAAAATACCGCTGTCTTCTTCGGACTCTCCGGAACCGGAAAGACCACCCTGTCCACTGACCCGAAGAGACTTCTCATCGGTGATGATGAACACGGCTGGGATGACAATGGCGTCTTCAACCTCGAAGGCGGATGCTATGCCAAGGTCATCGACCTCGACAAAGATGCCGAACCGGATATCTATGGCGCCATCAAAAAAGATGCCTTGCTTGAGAATGTCACCGTCGACAAGGATGGAAAGATCGATTTCCATGATAAGAGTGTCACCGAGAATACCCGTGTCTCCTATCCGATCTATCACATCCATAACATCGTCAAGCCGATCAGCCATGCTCCGGCTGCCAAGAACGTCATCTTCCTTTCTGCGGATGCCTTCGGTGTTCTTCCGCCAGTCTCCATCCTCACTCCGGAACAGACCCAGTACTACTTCTTAAGCGGCTTCACCGCCAAATTGGCTGGCACCGAAAGAGGAATCACGCAGCCGACCCCAACCTTCTCCGCCTGCTTCGGCCAGGCCTTCCTGGAACTCCATCCGACGAAATATGCCGCTGAACTTGTCCGCCATATGGAAAAGTCCGGCGCCAAGGCCTACTTGGTCAACACAGGATGGAATGGAACTGGAAAGCGTATCTCCATCAAGGATACCCGTGGCATCATCGATGCCATCCTGGATGGCGCTATTTTGAAGGCTCCGACCAAGAAGATTCCATACTTTGATTTTGAAGTTCCGACCTCCCTTGAAGGTGTTGCCACCAACATCCTCGATCCGAGAGACACCTATGCCGATAAGACGGCATGGGAGACAAAGGCCAAGGATCTTGCTTCCCGTTTCATCAAGAACTTCCACAAATATGAAACGAATGAGGCTGGCAAGGCTTTAGTCAAAGCCGGTCCGCATCTCGACTAATTGAATGAAAATATCCTAGGCAATTTGCCTAGGATATTTTTTATTTCCAACTTTTCTAGTTCTTGAAAGAATGAATCGGAGCAGGAATCCGTCCTTTTCTTGAGACAAATTCCTTGCAGGAATATTCGTTCACCCTCATGACCGGGGCCGAACCCAATAGACCGCCAAAGAAGACTTCTTCGCCGACTTTCTTACCATAGGCGGGAATGAGTCTGCAGGCGGTCGTCTTATTGTTAATCATGCCTAAAGCCATCTCATCGGCAATCATACCACAGATGGTTTCTTCACTCGTATCGCCAGGTATCGCAATCATATCCAGTCCAACCGAGCAGACACAGGTCATCGCCTCGAGTTTTTCTAAGGTGATGCTACCTTGTCTTGCCGCTTCGATCATCACATGATCCTCGCTGACAGGAATAAAGGCACCCGAGAGTCCACCCACCGAGGAGGCTGCCATGATGCCCCCTTTTTTCACGGAATCATTCAGAAGAGCAAGGGCACAGGTCGTTCCTGGAGCACCCGGCATCTCAAGACCCATCTCCTGAAGGATCTCGCCGATGGAGTCGCCGATAGCCGGCGTCGGAGCCAAGGATAGATCGATGATGCCAAAGGGGATATGAAGCCTCTTGCTTGCCTCATTTGCGACAAGCTGACCGGCTCTGGTGATTTTGAAGGCCACCTTCTTGATTTCCTCGCAGAGCGTGGCAAAATCCTGTCCACGGACATTTTCCAGTGCCTTTTTGACAACACCGGGTCCGGATATGCCAACATTGAGGACGCAATCCCCCTCCGAGATGCCATGGAAGGCACCCGCCATGAAGGGATTGTCATCCGGTGCATTCGCAAAGACGACAAGCTTGGCAGCGCCGATAGAGTTCTCCTGTCTGGTGAGATAGCTGAGCTCTTTGATGATTTTTCCAGAAAGACGGACGGCATCCATATTGATGCCGGTCTTGGAAGAGGCAAGATTGATGCTCGCACAGATTCTTTTTGTCTTACTGAGGCAAAGAGGAATCGAGGAAATCATCAGTTCCTCGTTTTTGCTCATTGATTTGTTGACGATGGCGGAAAATCCGCCGATGAAATTGACAGCGAGATTCTCTGCGACTTCATCCAGCGTCTTTGCTAAAAGTAGATAGTCTTCCTTTGTCTTGCAGCAGCTTGCGCCCACAATGGAAATCGGGGTGATGGAGATTCTTTTATTGACGATCGGGATACCGAATTCGTTTTGGAGCTCATTTCCGACCTTGACGAGATCCTTGCCGAGGAATTCGATTTTCTCTTTGATCTTCTTTGCTGTGACAGTCACATCCGAATCGATGCAGTCCAGAAGAGAGATGCCTAAAGTGATGGTGCGGACATCAAGTTTGGCTTCCTGAATCATTTTATTGGTCTCATAGACCTCATTTAAGTTGATCATAATCAGATACGGTGCATGAAATCAAAGATTTCTTCCTTTTGCATCAATGCCTTCAGACCGATTTCCGAAGTCGTCTTGGCGAATTCCTCTTCCAACGTCTGGAACTCCTTCTCAGACTTGGAGATATCGACGATCATCATCATATTGAAAAAGCCATCGACGATTGTCTGCGAGACATCGAGGATGTTGATGTTGTTTTCATTGAGGAATCGACAGATCTGATAGAGAATTCCGACTTTGTCTTTGCCGACAACCGTAATGATTGTTTTTTTCATGGTAAGGCTCCTATTTCCTATATGATTATATTCGGAAAGAAAAGAAAAGCAAATTTCCTGAAAAAAAGGTATAATGGGAAAAGAAAGACAAGGAGGGTTTGACTATGGGATTATTCGGTGCAAAATATGAAGTCGTCTATGGCCACGCAGAGAGGGAATTTGACAGCTATGTCGAGAATTCCATGACTCTCCGTGCTTCCGATGAAAAGGATGCCGAGGAACAAGTCCGCATCCTTCTTCATGAGAAATATCGCTTCTATAAGATTCTTTCGGTAAAGAAAAAGCAGATCATCAAAGGAAAGAAAGAGGCCTGATTCCTCTCTCTTGCCTAAAAGATCGGAATACCCTTTTCTGTGATGGAAGTCAGCATATCGATGACTTTTGTGCCATATCGTTCAACAAGGCATAATTCATCCAGTGAAGAGACTTCGGTGGTATCTTTGTAGAATTCACAAAATGAGATTTTTTCAGTCTCATCCTGACAATAAGTAATCGATTTTTTTCCTTGCCATGTGAATTCGATTTCATGTCCATATTCTATGAAATGTTCGAGGTCTTTTCTTGTCATGGGTGTTTCCTTTTTCTTCTTCACTTCTCCTACGATAGCAAAGATTCTTTTTCTTGGCGACACACAGCCTTGAAGACTCGAACACCTTCTTTCCAGAGAACAACGAAGATTGAATTCTTTTAAGGAAGTAGACAGGCATAGAATAACCGTTCAGAAAAGAATCGTAAATCCGAAATCAGACAAATTTGTTTCGACAAAGTCTTAGATTTGTCACGAAAATATACGTATAGGCCTTGAAAATTCCTGTCAAATTTGAGACAATGTAATTGTCGGAGTTATTCTCCGAAACGAATTGCTAATAAATTCCAACATAAAATTCCTTTTGCTCTCTCCACTTAGGGATTCCTAGGTGGAGTTTTTTTGTGCTTACAAAACAAAATAAATCCGAATGTACGATTTCTTGAGAAATAGAGCGGAAAGAATGGGATAATATTCCTAGGAGAAAAAACCTATGAATCTCTTTTCCTTGGACTCGATTTTCTTTCTATGCTCCGGCCTCGTATTCTTGGTTTTGATTTTATTTGTCATTCTGAAATTCCCTCTCGGTGAAAAGAAGACAATCTTTCTTCTTTCTTTTCTGGGATTGGGTTTTCTGACCGGCCTTACCGGCTTCTTTTTCTTCAATCAGACCTACTTCCAGTTCAATGAAGAGGTTGGGAAAATCATCCGGATGCTTTATTTCATGGGCCATCTTTCCATACCTGTCTTCCTAAATTCCTACATCTATTTTGGAACTGGTCAGAATTATAGAAAACAGACGAAATATTTCCGAATTCTAGGGTATCTATGGATGGTTCCGATTCTCTCCTCGGATATTTTATTGATCATCAACCTCTTCACACCGACCATATATGAATACAATGCCACAGAAGATGCCTATCATGTTCTTTTTGGTTTCTATTGGATGATGCTTACGACCCTCTTCTATCTTGGGTATTCCCTTTATTTCCTCATCCGCTATCGCCAGAGTCTCAAGAGGGGTGAATTCTTCATTCTGTGTGGCTTCTTTTTCTGCTTTTTCTTCTTCTATCTGGCCGATTATTTTTCCCTTCTTCCCTTCGACTGCCATTTTTTTGTCGAAGCATTGTTAAGCATCGGAATTGTCATTTCCTCCCAGGATACATCCGGCGAGATTGATTCCGTGACTGGATTTGGAAACCAGAACCGATTCAACGAAGTCACCAAGAAAGCCTTGAAGGCCAAAGCACATTACCGACTCATTCTTTTAAGGCTGACCAATGCGAAGAATATCAACAACATCATCCTCGAAAAGCAATCACAGAAAATATCCAAAGAGATCGTCGCACGGCTCAAAGGCCTACAGCTAAAGAAATGCGAATTCTTCCATATTGCCAAAAGCACCTACGCCATCAATTCCTATGAGAAAAACAAAGCCCCGGAGAAATCCCGAAATGATCTCAACGCCATCCTTGATTGCCTTTCCAAAGAGATTCTTCTTGGGGATATGGCAATCGCATTGAATGTCGAAGTCATCTATCTTCATGTCCCAAAGGATGTCGATTCCCTTGAGAAGATTGAGGAAATCATACAGAGCCCCTATTCCTCTCCCTACCAGAGAGTGACCATCCTGGAAAAAGACGCCGCATTGAAGATGCTCCGCCGTGGAAAAATCTCCAAGTCGATCCATAATGGCATCAAGGAGAATCGGTTCTATGTTGTCTATCAGCCAATCTACAATACGAAAGAAAAGAAAATCACCACGGCCGAGGCTCTCTTGCGTCTAAAAGATGATGAACTTGGCGAAATCTCTCCAGGCGAATTCATTCCGATTGCGGAAGAAACAGGCGATATCCTCTCCCTTGGTCTCTTTGTCTTTTCGACGGTCTGCAAGGACATCAAGGAACATCATCTTCTCGAATATGGCCTGAAATCCATCTCGTTGAATCTATCCAAAAGACAGTTCGTCCAGGCAGATTTATCCGAATGCTTTGCTTCCATCCTGAAGAAATATGAAATCGATCCCAAAAACATTATTCTGGAAATCACGGAAAGCATAACGACAGTTCCGGATATCAATTTTCTTCATACGCTGAAGAGTCTGAAAAACCTCGGATTTATTTTCTCCATGGATGATTATGGAACAGGGTATTCGAATTTCGAAGCCATCGTCGGACCGGTGGAATTCTCGACGATCAAGATCGACAAATCCATTCTCTATGCCGGTGAGAAGAGCGTAAGCGGAAATGCCATCCTCGAGACGAACATCCATCTGATCAACAGACTCAACATGCATTCTCTCGTCGAAGGTGTGGAAACGGATGAGCAGAAGACAAAACTCGAGAATCTTGGATGCCATTACCTACAGGGATTCTATTTTTCCAAGCCGATCAAGGTCGATTCCTTCATCTCCTATATTGCTTCTTTCAATCAAGTCATCCATAATAATTAGGCTATGAAAAAAGACCCATTGAACCATCTTCTTTTGGAAGAATTCCCCTATCTGGAGAAACATTATCAGGAAGTGAAAGGCGGCATCTTCGATTTAGATACCCCGAGCCATGCCTTTTATGAGGAAATCTTTCTTCCGTATCTTCTTTTGATGTACAAGGAAGAAAATCGGATGGAAGTGGAGCATTGCTGTCAGTTCATCGAAGATCTTCTTTGTTCTGATGAAGAAGAAAAAAACAGTCTCGCCATCAACGGGATCCTCTGTCCTCTCTATGACCGAAAGGAAGTGGACATGTCTCTTCTTCCATTGAAGGAAAAGACAAAGGAATATTATCTCGATTGGCTGAAAGAAGGAGAAAACATATGGACCAAATCAGAACCATCAAGGTAAAGCAGTCCGTCTTTGCCAACAACGACAAAAGAGCCGAACAATTAAGAAAGAAACTCAAGGAAAAGAAAATCTTCTTAGTCAATATCATGGCCTCGCCTGGTGCTGGAAAGACAACGCTCTTGACCCAGCTGATCAATGAGATGAAGAACGATATCCGTATCGGTGTCATCGAAGCGGATATGGATGCTCTTGTCGATAGCAACACCATCAAGGAAAAGACCGGTGTGAAGACCATCCAGCTTCACACGTCCGGCGAATGCCATTTAGATGCCAAGATGGTCGATGAAGCCATGGATTTCTTAGGCGAGGATGAACTCGACCTCGTCTTTTTGGAGAATATCGGTAACCTTGTCTGTCCGGCCGAATTCGATACCGGTGCCACACTCAAGCTCGTCATCCTCTCCGTTCCCGAAGGCGATGACAAGCCCTTGAAGTATCCGCTTATGTTCAAGAAAGGCGATATCTTCATCTTCAGCAAGATGGATACCCTCTGTGTCTTCGATTTCGATGAAAAGAAAGCCAGAAAAGAGATTCTTTCTCTCAATCCGAATGCCCTTTTCTTCCCGCTCTCCAGCAAGACAAAAGAAGGAATCGAACCCTTGAAGGAATATCTCCTTACGCAGATCAAGGAATATCAGAAATAGTATGGAAAAGCTCCAGATATCCTATATCAAAGAGGATGAAAAAGAAGTTCTTCCTCTTATGGAAGCCCTAGAAAAGAAAGGCTATTCTTTTTATATAGATAACACTTCTCCCCATGAAGATGTCATTCTTTTTCTGTTCTCGAAAAAGACAAGAATCGAAGATGTCTTCTTAGAGATTCCATTCCTGAAGAAGGAAAACAGCCATTCCGCTTTCCATTCTTTGAAGGTGATGCCTTTCTATCTCTATCATTCCTCTTTGGAAGACCCGGAAAAGACCCTCAGTGAGGTTGACTGTCTCTATATGGAACTCTTCTCAGGGGAATTCAAGCCCTTTGGCTGTGACTTGGATAGCCAAGATCCTCTTTTTGAATTCGAAAGAATCCTGGAATCCTATTCCGAATGATTTTTCAGGGTTTGTCAAACAAGCCCTGAATGAAGTATAATGAACATGTGTTTGAACCCAAAACACAGAAAAGAGAAAATCAATGGTCACTTTGAAAAACAAAGAAGACATCTATGATCTTCTCAAGCTCGGGTTCAAGGAAGAAGAGAAAATTTCCCTTGCGAGTCTGGCTGCTTACCTGAACAGCAAGAAATTTTCCTATCAGGAATATGGTTATAAAAAATTAAAGTCTCTGCTCAAAGACTTGTCGTTCCTGACCTTCGAATCCGATGAGAAGAACAACAAAGATGCCTATGTCGTGCTTCATCCTTTTTATGATGAAAAAGAAACAGAGAAGGATGCAAAAAAAGACGAAAAGAAGCCTCTTCTCTCCGATAAGGAAAAGAAGAGAATCGAGTCGTTTCTGAAAGCGAATTTCACTCCTGGAAAGGAATATTCCCTTTCTGAGGTCAGTGCATTTTGTGTGAAAGAGAAAATCGACTATAAGAAATATGGCTATTCGAAGATGCGAAAATTCCTCGAATGCTTCACCGATCTTCTTTCCATGAAGAATGATGAAAAAGAACATTCCATGATCATCGTTACATTCCTGCCCCAGAAGAAAAAAATCGAAAAGCCACAGAAGACAGAAAAGAAGAAAACATCTTCTCTTCTTCCTGAACCGAAGAAGGACTGCTTTTTTGTTCCCAACGCCCTGCTTCTTTCCATCAAGGAATTCTCCTCGGAGCCCTGTGAGAACGAAGGCATTCTTGAGACCCTCCTGAAGGATTACCAGAAAGCCTACCAGCAGAACAATTTCAAGGAAAAGGATGATGCCTTCATCTTTCCGATTTCCTATAAGACAAAGGAAGGAGAAAAGACAATTGCCTCCATTAAGAAGGCGGCGAAGAATTCCCCCTATCGCTTCTATCTGAATTTCGTCGGAACCGATAAAGAAAAAGCCGGAGATGTCTTTTTGGACAAAATCCATTTCGAGGACATCGAAAAAAGCATGG
>CAVCCX010000005.1:40754-64605 GCA_963600815.1 Bacteroides uniformis
AAGCAATGATGATCTCATTTTCAATACTGACGCGGATATCCATACGGATATTCATCATATCCTGATTGACAATCTCGAGAGGTTCCCCATCTCCTTTTTGGAGAATATGACACTTCCTTTTCCGGAAGAAAGAAAAATCCTCCTGAAGATCGAAAAAGAAAGAAATCCATTCGTGAAGGATAAGCTTTTCTCCAAGCTCGAAGGCCTGATCGAGAAAAACGAAGTCCTGTTTTCATTGCTGCGTGTCTCTTTGACCTCCGCTATCCAGAAAGCCATCCGCATGGTCCAATATGATTATCGGAATGCCTTGCCAAGTTTCTTCCCGACAAGGAATGTCATGTCGATGATGCTCCCCTTGAAGTTCACCCACCAGGATGAAGTCGAGGCTGTCCTCCTCATTGAGAAAACACCTTCCGGGAACTACCAGGGACAGACGATTCTCACCCTCAAGCAATGCTATGTCAATGCAAGGCTCATCTCTCCTCTTGAGAACACCTTCCTCGACCCAGGAAAAATCGAAGACTGATTCTCTCCTGCCCTATGGCAGGGGATTTTCTTTTGTCAGAATGATCGAATTGAGAGAGGTTACATCTCTGTTTTTTCATGGAAAGTCTCTGATTTTTAGGAATCTTTCTTCTTTTCGGTTGTCTTTCATAGGAAAAGGAGTTATAATTTTTTAAGTAACTTAAATAAAAGGAGGGACACATGGATAAGAAAGAACTGGAAAAATATTTCCTCGACCAGCTTGTCAATAAGGAAGCCTATCTCATCATCGGGAAGGGCAAAGCCAAGTACAAGATGAAACGCGGTTCCTTCAAGACAAAGGACAAGATCGTCGACAGAAGAAAACTCACTTTCTCCTTCCAGGATGGAAACAGGTATATCTTCAGCGACGGAAAGGTGCAGGCAGAGATCATCGTCGATCATGATCCATGGATCAAGTTCCATTTCCATGTCGACAATGGATATAATCGCTTCACCCTCCGCTTCAAGACCTTCGATGATGAACATATCTATGGATGCGGAGAACAGTATTCCACTCTCGACCTCAAGGGAAAGGACGTCCCAATCTGGGTAAGCGAGCATCAGCAGGTCAGCAAGATCGTCAAGAAGCAGATTCGGGAAAGACTTCATGGACCGAATCCGTCCTACCAGGCTCCCTACAAGGACCATCAGACATATTGTTCAACCCCATCCTTCCTCTCCTCGAAAGGCTATGCCATCTATTGCCATGAGGATACCTATGGCTTCCTTTCCTTTAAGAAGGATGAGCTTCTGATTAAGTTCCGCCAGATTCCCCAATCCATCTCCCTTCTCTGTGAAAATTCTCTTCTCGAATTGGCTCAAAGCATCTCCCGACTTGTCGGATTGCAGCCGAAAGTCCCTTCCTGGGTCAATGACGGTGTCATACTGGCCATACAGGGTGGAAGCGATGTCCTTCTACAGAAATATGAGGAAGCCAAGAAGAAGGGACTGAAGATTGCCGCCATCTGGTGCCAGGACTGGTGTGGAAACGTGGTGACGAGCTTCGGCTATCAGGTCTACTGGAACTGGAAAGCCGATGAAAAACTCTATCCGAACCTCAAGGAAATCATTCAGAAACTGAATAAAGAAGGCGTCCGCTTCCTAGGCTATATCAATACCTTCCTCAAGGAAGGCGCTCCGATGTATCTCGAAGCCAAGAAGAAGGGATTCCTCATCCGACATAAGAATGGTTCGGTCTATCACATCAAATCCACCACCTTCAATGCCGGCATTGTCGACTTGACCAATCCCAGTGCAAGAAAATGGTATACCGAAATCATTAAGGAAAACATGATCGGATATGGACTCTCCGGATGGATGGCCGATTTCGGCGAATATCTTCCGACGGACTCGGTCTGCTATGGCGGAGAAAGCGAGAAACTGCATAACCGTTGGCCGACCATGTGGGCAAAATGCAGCTATGATGCCACCAAAGAATGCCATAAGGAAGATGAAATCTTCTATTTCTCGAGAGCGGCCTATGGACACACCTTCCAGTTCACCCACTCGATGTGGAACGGCGATCAGCATGTCGACTATTCCGATGAATATGGTCTTGCCTCCGTCATTCCGGCGACGATTTCCTTAGCCTGTTCAGGAGCGGGCGTCATCCATTCGGATATCGGCGGATATACCACCATCACGGCTCTCTATCCGATGAAGAGAGATGCCGAATTGTTCCTCCGCTGGTCGGAGATGAATATCTTCACCCCCATCTATCGAACCCATGAAGGAAATCAGCCGAAGAACAATGTCCAGTATGACAATGAAGAGACCTATGATGAATTCATCCAGAATACGAATTTCTTCGTCGCTCTCAAGGAATATAGAAAGAAACTTTATGAGGACTACTACAAGAACAACACCCCGATGATTCAGCCTCTTTTCTTCCACTATGATGAAAAAGAAGCCTACCTCAACAAGAAGGAATACCTCTTCGGAGAAGATATCCTTGTCTCACCCGTCCTCCGTCCGAATGAAAAGGAACATGAATACTATCTTCCCAAGGATGAATGGGTGCAGTTCTTCACCAACAAGGAAGTTCCCTGTGGAAAAGGAAAAATATCGTCTCCGCTTGGTCTTCCCATCGCCTTCTATCGAAAGAATTCGCCGTATAAGGAATTGTTTGAAAGCCTAAAGCAAGAAAAGGAGGGTAAATAAATGAAATTTTTTCTTGATTCAGCAAAGATAAACGAAATCGATTATGCCTATAAGAATTACCGCATCGATGGTGTGACCACCAATCCGAAGCATATCATGGCCTCTGGAAAACCATTTCTGCAGGCCATCGAGGATATCGCCAATTGGATCAAGGAAAACCATCTCGGAGGAAAGGAAGTCTTCCCTGTCTCCGTGGAAATCAATCCCCATCTCGAGAAAAGCGAGGATATGATCAGAGAAGCCAAAAAGATTTCCTCGATGAGTGAGAATTTCGTCATCAAGATTCCCTGCACCATCGAAGGACTCAAGGCGGCCAACCAGCTCGAGATGGAAGGCGTGAGAACCAATGTCACCCTCGTCTTTTCTCCTTCCCAGGCACTCCAGGCTGGAAGAATCAAGGCCAAATTCGTTTCCCCCTTCATCGGATGGAAGGAAAATAGCGGTGAGGATGCTCTTTCCTATCTCGCCCAGCTCGTCAAGATCTACAAGGAATTCTCTTTCGAGACTGAAATCATCGCAGCCGCTGTAAGAAACGGGAAACAGATTGCCGATTGTGCAGCGATGGGAGCGGATATCGTGACAGCCGGCCTAAGCGTCTATGAGGAAAGCTTCACCCATCCTTTTACCAGTTATGGACTTACTGTCTTCCAGGATGCCTGGGATCACACGAAAGGAAATGAATGATATGAAAGTCAGTTTCATCGGACTTGGCATCATGGGGCTGCCGATGGCGACGAATGTCGCCAAAAAATATGATGTCATCGGCTATGATCTTGTCAAAAAGGAAACACCCTTTCCTTTTGCCTCATCCTATGAGGAATGTGTGAAGGAGAGTGATGTCATCATCTCCATGGTTCCGAAAAATGAGCACATGCTTTCTCTCTTTAAGGAAATCAAGCCATTTTTGAAAAAAGGACAGATCTGGATCGATATGTCGACGATTTCTCCGGAAACGAATCGGCTTGTGGCCACCCAGGTCGAAGAACTCGGTGCCGAGCTTCTCGACTGCCCGGTTGTCAAATCCCAGCCGGCCGCCATCAAAGGAGAACTTGGCATTTATGTTGGCGGAAAAAAAGAAGTCTATGAGAAAATCAAGCCGATTCTTTCCTGCATGGGAAAGAATATCATCTATATGGGAACGCATGGTGCTGGATTGGAAATGAAGATTCTCCATAATGCCTTAGTCGGTGAAATCCAGAATGGCGTCAATGAGATCTTAGGACTAGCCAAGACGCTCGGATTAGACCTCAACGAGGTCGTCACCGCCCTAGGCTATGGGGGAGCCCAGTGCTTCTATCTCGATACGAAGGCTAAGAATATCATCAATGATGATTATCCGACTGCCTTCTCTGTCGGAAACATGAACAAGGATGTTCATTTTGCCTGGGAGATGGCAAAAAAGGCTAACAAGGACTGCACCGCCCTCCACCGGGTTGTCGAAGTCTATGAACAAGCGATGAAGGAAGGTCTGGAGAGAGAGGATTTCTCCGCCTCCTACAAGATCGTGAACAAGGAGTGATTATGAAAAAACCAATTATCGGCATCGTCTGTCTTGTCAGAAAGACATTCGACTACAAGACAGCCTTTTCTCTCTATGAGAAAAGAACAAAGAAACTCATGGAAGACACATCCATCGAATGGGTGTATTATCCCAGTATGGTCATCGAACCCGAGGAAGCCAAGAAGGCCGGCGAGCATTTTGTCGAGAAGCATGTCGATGCCCTCATCGTGGTTTCTGCGACCTTCCATTTGGGTGGGCTCGCCCTTATTCTCCACAATCTCGTCAAGAAGCCATTTCTTCTCCAGGGATACAATGAGCTTCCCTATGACGGAGGAAAAATCAGACTCAATGCGGTATGCGGAGTCAACCTGAACGCCTCGAATCTCTATAAGGGCGGCGTGGATGATTTTGTCGTCTATGTCGGCGATGAAATCGATCACGACTGGATTAAGGCTATCAAGATGAAAACGGCCCTAGAGCATTCCAATGTCGGATTGGTCGGTTATCACGCCCAGGGATTCTACAATGTCGGGGTGGATGAACTGCACCTCTATCAGGAACTCGGTGTTTTGATTTCCCATTACGAGCTCTCCGACTTCTTTGACGGACCTGCCAAAGAAGAAGAAATCGATATTCAGGAAAAAGAACTCCGCTCTCTTTTCGACTGCTCGAAACTGACGGATACACAGGTCAGGCAGGTCTCCCGTCTCATCGTGGTCAGTGAGCGGTTCATGAAAGAAAAGAATCTTGATGTCCTTGCGATCCGCTGCTGGCCGGAATTTGCCAAGAACTATGGCGTCTCTCCCTGTGCGATGATGTCGGTTTTGCAATCACGTGGCATCCTTCTTGCCTGTGAAGGGGATATCGAAGCCGCTTTGAGCATGGTCGCTGTCCGTGCGGCTGGCGAAGAAACACCCTTCATGGCTGATCTTTCCCAGGTCAACTACAAGGAAAACTATGCCCTTTTATGGCATGATGGCGTCGCACCATGCAACCTCTGGGATAAGAAATGCAACCGTTCCTTGGAAACCTATTTTGCTGGTGGAAAAGGAGTGACAGCTGATTTCGTCCTGAAATCCGGTGATATGTCTATTTTACGTATCGATACCGCGAGAGGAAAGACGAGAATCTACTATGAAGAAGGTACAGCCATCGATATGAAAAAAGAACTTTCCGGAACCTATGCCAAAGTCATCTTCAAAAGAAATATCGAGGATGTCGTCTCCACAGTCGCCTATACCGGCGTCGCACACCATGTGATCATGGGCTATTGCCAGTATCAGAAGGCCGTCTTGTATCTGGCTAGAATCATGCATTGGGAGGTCATCGATGGAAATACGAAGTGTCTCTGATAAGGAATTTCAGAAATACGGAAAAGTCCTCATCGTCGATACGAGTCAGATTGTCACCTATCTCCAAAAAGAATCCGAGATGCCTAGTGAGAAGAATATCTATGTCCGGGATGATACGCTCATGCATTCTCTGACAGGAATCAAGGAAATCAAGGAAGAAGTCTATGGGAATGGACCGATGGAAGTCGGCTATTGCAACGGATATAATTCCCTTCTGAACTGCCTTGAATATCATGCCTGCCCCGAAGTGGATATCGCAGGGGATGATCTCGTTCTTCTTCTTGCCACACAAGAGGATGTCCATAACGGAAAAATCAACTCCAAGGATATCAAGGCCTTCCTACTGAAGAAGGGAGAAGCCGTCCTTCTCTATCCCTATATCTTCCATTTCTCGCCTTGCAAGCTTTCTGAGAAGGGCTTCCATTGTGCCATCTTGCTCAGTGATGGGACAAATAAGGATTTGGAAACAAAGCCCAAGGATCCAAAGCTCTGGAGGGAAAACAAGTGGCTTTTCTGCCATAAGGATTCCGCCCAGGCGAAAATAGGCGCCTATATCGGTATCGAAGGAGAAAATCTCTCCATCGATTTCTAGTATGCTCTATGATTTCTTATTCATACTGATTATCTTTCTGAGCAACATCATCCAGACCATCACCGGATTTGCCGGAACTGCATTGGCCATGCCTCTCTCTCTACTCTTGGAAGGAAATGATGTCGCAAAGCCGGTCTTGAATCTGGTTGCGCTTCTTGTCTCCTTTTCTGTCGTCATCCTCCACTATAAAGATATCGCATGGAAACATTTCCTCATCATCCTTCTAGCCGTCGGTTCTGGATTTTGTATCGGTTATCTTGTCGAAATGATTCCGATTGAAGGAAAGATTCTGATGTACATCTATGGAAGTGTCGTCATCCTGATCAGCATTCTCTTCTTCTTTCTTGATTTTGAGAAGATTTCTCTTCCCTATTGGCTGATGATCCTCTTTCTTTTCTTAGGAGGCATCATGCATAAGCTTTATGTCTCCGGAGGTCCCTTTGTCGTCATCTATGCCCTTCATGAATTGAAGGACAAAAATCAGTTTCGATCCACGCTTTCCTTATTGTGGATCATTCTCAACTCGATGCTCTTCATCACCCATCTCACACAAGGCATCTTTATTGTCCATACATGGATTCTTTTTGCAATCGGGGCTGGTGTCACTCTTCTTTCCATTGTTCTAGGAACCTTGATTGCACCTAAGCTCTCCAAAAAACTCTTTTTGAAGATAACCTGTGTTCTCTTGTTCGTATCTGGTGTTACACTATTCTTATGATAAAAAATCTTTCTGAAACACAAAAAAACATCATCCGGATTCTCTTTGCGGAAAAAGAAAGCACAAGAACGCTCCTCTCCAACCGGCTTTCTTTGACCAATGCGGCTTTGACGTTATCTCTAAAGCCGCTTTTGGAAGAGAAAATCATCCTCGAAAAGAAGAATGAAAGCCAGAAGATCGGTCGAAAGCAGATTACTCTCTATCTGAATGGAAGCTATGGATGTTTTCTAGGAATCGACATCAAAAAGAATCATGTCACGTATTCCCTGATGGATTTTTCAGGGAACCTTCTTTTCGTTCAGAAAAAGGAGGAGATTTCCCTTTTGGATTTCATGAAGAAATCTCCCTTCGAGATTCTTTCTCTCGGCATCACCCTAAGAGGGGATGCCTCTTTGTCTCATTTTGAAAAACAAGAAGAGAAAATCTATCAGGAAATCCAATCGATGAATCTTCCATTCTCTTTGGCAAATAACGTTGACTCTCTTGCGGAAATCTATTCTCTTTATCATCCAAATGAAAGAAACTTCCTCCTTATCAAATATGGTCCGGGTGTTGGATCCTCGATCCATGCCAATGGATATCCCTTAGGAAATCTTTCTGAGCTCGGTCATATGTATTACCAGGAGAAGACAGTTGAGGAGACAATCTCCTATTCCTCTATCCTAGAGGATATGAATGAAAAAGAAGCAACCGAATATTTGCTGACTCATGAAGAGATACAAAGAAAGATTCTTCATGTGCTGGCTTTCTCCTTGATCAATGCCGATGCCTTATTGGCACTGAATAAGATTGTCCTCTCGGGTGCTCTTTTATCCGACAGGGATGTTCTTTCCCGTCTCATTGAGGAAATCACAAAAATCAATCCTTCCTTTGAGGAAGAGAAACTCTCTCTTTATCCAGACTATGCAACTCTCAATGAAAAGAAGAGTGCACTTTTCGCCTTCCTATCCATGTTTTAGGTTGCTTTTCTTGTGCGCCCATCAAGAAAAACGTTGTTTTTTTTTTTTTTTCATGGTAGAATAATCAAAGATTGATAAAAGAAAATCAATATCTTTCTTTGAAAGGAATTTAGACTATGAAACTTAAAAAAATGTCGAAGATGGGAAAGTCGATTCTGCTATCTTCTCTTGCCATTATTGCCTTTGGCGGTGTTGCCGCTGGGACAACCTATGCTTTGTTCACAAGCAATGCCGAGACACAAATTTCGGTCTCAACTGGCAAGGTGAGTGTTGAGACAACCGTTGATCAAGATTCCGTCTATACGAAAGAACTCTATGATGAAGATTGGACAAAAGGAGCTGAGGCAACCTTCAACGGTAGCATCGAATTCGATGAAGGAACCGTCACATTGAAGAACATCGTTCCTGGTGATGCTGTGAAATTCGATGTCAAGGTCTCAAACAAAAGCACTGTGACCACGAAAATGCGAACAGTCATCCAGGCTTCTGAAGATGATGGCTTGGCTTCCGGATTGAAAATCAAGATTGGTGAGACGGAATTCCCGGGTGTTGCCATCTCCAAATGGACAGAGACGGCTGTTGGAAACGATGATGAAACCGTAACCATCGAAATCGAACTTCCAAAAGGTACCGAGAATGAATATCAGGATAAGTCCTGCACACTGAAATATTCTGTTGAGGCTGTCCAGGGAAATGCTCAGACGAAAGATGCTATTGTCGTGACACCTTCTACTGCAAGCAAGGTCACGCTTTCCGATAATCAGGACTACTATTTTGCTCCAGGAGAATATGGTGATTCTGCATTTTATTTACATGGCAAGAAAAATGTCAGTTTCATCGGAACGGAAGGTGCTCACTTCAAGAGTTTCACAGCCGGCTATCACAGTGGTCAAGATGAACAAAATGCTAAGGCTTATTCGACCTTCCTTATCGATGGCATCAAGGCTTCTGGTGTCATAACAGCCAATGTCGTCGATAAAAGCTTTGAAATTAAGAACAGTGAAGCTCAAAAAATCACGGTCAACACTTACAATTTGGAAGGCATCGACCTGGTCGTCAATTCCAATACATTGACTGGAAACCTTGTAGATACTTATGGTGTCTATATATGTCCGGATGTAACCAACTATTCGCTGACCGTCAACGGAAACACATTTGACGACATTTATAAATCTGCCATTTATGTGCAAGGTTCCGGACAAGGAAGTGCAGTCACAGGTGCTAAATCCATTGAAGTGAAAAACAACACATTCAATTCTTATGGTAAAAAGTATAAAGATTATGCTGCATTCAAAATTCACAGTGACACAAATTACGCTCCCACTTCAAAAACCGATTTAAACGAAAAAGCGAAGGCCCTTGCTCAAAGCATACTGAACGATATTACATTCAGCGACAAAATGAAAGGTGATGCAGAACACTATTATTTAGCCGATTTCTATGACAAGTTGGTAAAATTTGATTTGACAACAGTCGACTCAAAATAATCAAATTAGATCAAGAGTGGCATATTCCAGAGGCAACAATGGAAGCCACTCTTTTTCTATGCAAAACAAAAATAGAATTTATTTCACTCAAAAAACTCCGACTCTATAGACGAAGTTGTTCTCAGCCTATCTTGTCGGAGTTATTTTCGTTTATATTCTTACCAGATCATTCTCTTATCAGTCTACGATTCATCTTGTCATATAGAGAAAATTTTTCATTCTCGTGAATACCAGAGACATGGATTGTATCTTCCTTGCACCTGACTTTGATGAGACGATATGGATTCTCCAATGTCGAGTCATCCTCATAGAAACGATATTCGAATCCTCCTTCTTCGAGAGGATAGATCTCAAAGACAGTCTCCTTCTTTTCTATTACAGGAACCACGCTTCCTTCCTTAATAAAATAGGATGGAAGGTCGCCAGGCTTATTTTCGATGCTTCCACCATGGAAGATCTTGTCTGTTCCCGGATAGTAGAATTCTCCCTTTGGAAGAAGAACATCGATCTCATTCTTTCCTTCATCGAAGATCGGACAGACAAGAATGGATTTTCCAAAGAAATAAAAATCACTTTCCTCATCATAGTCTTCATCATAGAGGAAGATAGGTAAAAGCATGGGAAGATAATTCTCGACAGCATCCATGGCACTCGAATAGATATAGGGAAGAAGTTTTTTTCTTAAGGCAAAGATCTTCATCACCTGGTCTTTGGCTTCCTCATAGAGCCAGGGCATCGTTGAAGAGCCATCCAGATTCCAGGAATGAAGGGTGAACCTTGGTGTCAATACACCATAAGCAATCCAGCGAAGGAAGAGTTCCTTGGAGGGTTTTTCGCCGGCAAATCCACCGATATCCTGACCGATGAATGTGAATCCGGTCAAAGATGCCGTCATGGCCATTTTATGATTTCCTCTGAAATCAGCAAAGGAAGTCCGGTTATCGCCGGTCCATGTTTCTCCGATTCTTTGGAATCCAATCGGTGCACTTCTTGTCACCGCCATATGTCTTTTTGCCGGATCGACAGCGGCATTGGATGCCATCATCATGAGAAGAGAGAACAATGGACGGATTCTTTTGGCCGGAAGAGGAGTCCCAAACCCAGCACAATAGACATCCTCATCATGGATATCATATTCATTGTTGTCATTCCAGATGGAGCAATAGCCTAGATCGACTAGATTTTCCTTCACGCACTTCGTCCAGAAGTCATAGGCTTCCTTATTGGTGAAATCAAGATAGCTTCCCATTCCGCCCCAGAAAGGAAAGACATAGGGTGTGCCATCGAGATAATGAAGAAACCAGCCATTCTTTTTGATTTCCTCATAGAAGGGATGCGTCGTCAGAAAAGCCGGCTTGATATTGGGAAGGAAATGAATGCCTTTCGAGAGGAATTCATCCGCGAAGGCCTTCGGATCCGGGAATTTCTCTTTGTTCCAATGGAAAACACAGCGTTTGTCCCCGATCTGGGTATAGCCGCTCGAAAGATAGAATCCACAGCAATCGATCTCATATTCCTTGCATTTCCTTTCGAATTCATGGAAGGAATCGAGTGGATGATTACTATCCGTATAAGCCATGGTCGAACCACAGTACTGGAAGCTCCATTTGGGAGGAAGGAAGGATTTTCCTGTGAGACAAGTGAACCGCTGGATGATTTCCTCGACACTTCCAAAGAGGACATAGTAGACAAGATTTTCCTCTTCGAAATGGACATATTTGTAGGGAGGATAGTAGTTGTTGTGTTCTCTTCCGAAATCGACATATCCATTCGAATACGTATCATAGAAGATACCATAGGCTCCGACCTTGTTTTTGCAGATATAGAAAGGAATCTGCTTATAGAGTGGATCGCTATGTAGGGCATCAAAGCCCATCGCATCGAAGGTCTCAAAAGAGAAATGCATGCCGTTCTTGTTGACGTTTCCAGTCTTATCACCAAGCCCATAGATATGTTCATCTTTTTCACGGCTGAGGTAATGATTGCTTCCTTTTCCCATTTCACCTTCGATGTTATAGGAAAGAATATCTCGGTCCTTGAAGAGAGGCAATCCGTTTTTTGTATACGAAAGTTGGAAATTCCTTAAATTCGCTTCAATTCGGATATCATCGATAAAAAAGACGTTGTCTTCTTTCTGCTCAATCACTTCGAGTCCATCGACGCTGAGCCGGTCTCTTCCACCTTCTTTCATCTTGGAAGTTCCTGGACAGATCGAGAATGTCGGGAACATCTTCTCGTCAGAATAGATAGCCACTCGCATCATATGCTGGAAGAAGTCAAGACGGATATATTTTTTATCGGCATAATAAAGACGCATCGAGGGTGTCTTCTTGATGAGAGAAAAGGAATGATTGTATTTCATTTTGGGTCTCCTAAGAATGTATTTCTCAATAGGGAGAAATAATTCGGCTTCGACATTCTCGTCTTTTTTTGAGTGATACGCAAGGCTTTTCCTTTCTTCTTTTCCCATTTTGGAAGTCTATCACAGTTTGGATTTCCATTCTTGATAAAGGAGGAGAAATAGGAAACCATCATAAGAGAGATTTCCTCATCCTTTTCATCATAGGGTCTCCAGGAACTCTTCAGGGTATGGAAGACATAGCGTAAATCACAGGAATGGAAGGCTTTATTCTCATCCCCTTTGGCATCCACATCGAAATAGAGACAATAGCAGTCATTCTTCTTTGCGTACTTGATTGCCATGCGGGCAAGAAGGATCGTATACATATCATTGTTGGTAAAAGAGATGATGGTGGGAATCTCACTTTTCTTTCTGAATCCGACTTTCTGATCTTCGACTAGATAATAGTGGTCGATCATCGTCATGGTGGAAATCGTATTGTCCTTACGCTTCGGCTTGATAATCTCCAGGGCATCGAAAATCTTCTTTGGTTCGATTTTTCGGAATTCCTCCAAGGTTTCACAATGGCATTCCTTCATCACCTCGAGCCAATAGTCTCTCCTCTCCTCTACCGGTTTTGGACGGGCGATGGAAGGAAAATTCCCACCTCCGGAAAGAAGGATAGCCTGTGAGAAAAGTCCTTTGCACTTTTCAGAAAGAAGCATCGTCTGAATCGACATGGCTCCAGCGCTTTGTCCCATGAGGGTGATTTTCTTTGGGTCACCGGAAAATTCAGCGATATGTTTCTTGACCCACATGAGACCTTTCACCTGGTCATCCAGTCCAAAATTTCCATCATGGGAGAATTCCTTCTGGATATCCTCATGGCAGAAATAGCCAAACACACCCACTCGATACTGCAGAAAGACGCTAACGATGCCATTCTTGGCAAATATGTCGCCATCAAATCCGCTTTCCGAATTCGCTCCAGAATCAAAGCCTCCGCCATGAATGAAGACCAAAACGGGATAGCATCCTTTTTCCTTGGGCGTATAGATAGTCAGATTCAGACAGTCTTCGGAATAGTGAAACGTGATGCCTTCACGGAATTCACGGTGATAGAACATTCTTTCCTTGACTTCGAGATGGGGATAATAGCATCTTTTCTGAATGCAGGCATCCCCCGGCTTTGTCGCATCGAATTCCTCACCAAGGGAATCGACCAAGGTCGCATAGTGAAATCTTTCAGCATGAGCAAAAGGAATCCCCTTATAGACATAGGAGTTTTCTTCTTCGAGTCCGATGATTCTTCCTAGGGATGTCGCAAGCGTGATCATATTATTCTCCAATCAGAATTTCCTTGTTTTCAGCCTGTTTCTTCAAGAGAGCTTCTTTTTCGACCTGCAATGAATCCGTCTTCTTCTTATCAAGTCCATAGACAAGGAAGAGAACAAGACCCATTAGGAGGAAAAGACCGGCCGGGATGGCAGTTGCCATATAATACATGACCGAGAGGGTTTCTTTTGTCTGCACAGCACCGTTTCCGGATTTGTAATTCATGCCAAGAAGAGCACCATTGACCGCAACAGCGGCGACAACCTGGCCTAATTTCCGGAAGAACATGAAGACAGAATAGGAAGTTCCATCATTTCTGAGACCTGTGCGGACTTCAACATCGTCGATGGCATCCGTAGCCAAAGCCCAGATTTCCAACGTGATGATCGATAAGCCGATGCCGCTGATGAGACAGAAGACCAGGAAGAGAACCGGAACCTTGATGATGACATCCTTCATGAAGATGAGGATGATATTCGGAATAGCCGCGACAATGCCACCTAAGGCACAAAGTTCCTTCTTTCCGTATTTGCGGACAAGCTTTCCGGCAAAAAGCATCAAGACAACCATCGGACCATAGGTGCAGGCCTGGGAAGCCAAGTTCATCCAGTTGGCAACGAAGAGGTCATTGAAGAGATAGGTATAGAAGGATTGGGTGAACATCTGTCCGGCTAAAAGAAGAAGACCGGTGAGACAGACCGCGACGAAGTTTCGATTCTTCAATAGGACTTTGGCAATCGACCAGGTTTCTCCTTTCTTGTGTTCCTTGGGAACTGCGACGACTCTTTCCTTATTGTTCTTATAGGCGACAAAAAGAAGAACACAGGCAACAATGGCCATAATGGAGACACCGATCAGAATCGGAAGATACTGTACCTGGGTGAGATTCTTTCCATTTTCACCGATGATGGGATTTCCCGATTCATCCGTGATGACTTTCGAATAGAACATCGTGATGATCAAGACCGGAATGGAACCTAAGGCAGCACCCGCCGAACGGAAGACGGATAGCTTGTTTCTTTCCTTGGAATCCGTTGTGACGACACTCGCCAAGGAGCCATAGGGAATCTGATGGACCGTGTAGATCATGCCGAAGGCGACATACGTGATCGTCGCATAGACACAGACGCCGACATAGCCCATCTTATCCGCCAAGCCTGGCCAGGGGACGAACATGAGAATGGTTGCTAAGGCCAAAGGTATGGCAACCCACTTCATCCAGACACGATATCTTCCATCCTTTCCAGGCTTTCTGATATCGACGATTCTTCCCATGATCGGGTCATTGAACGCATCCCAGACACGGGCAAAGATGAACATCAGCATGATGAAGAGAGGAGAGAGACCCAGAATATCCGTATAGTACTTCTGCAAGATGGTCGTGACCGTCGAGAAGCAGAGACAGCCTGCGAAGTCGCCTAAGGCATAGCCGATGTAGTCCTTGTTTTCCAAACCAGACGTTTTGGAAATGTAGGTTGGATTCAGCCCGACTTCCTGTTTTTCATTTTCTTCCATAGTTGAAATGCAATTTCCAAGAGGAAATTCTCCTTATTTAAGATAATACCCTATTTGAAAGCGGTTTACCATATCGCTTTTTCGCTTCTGTGAAACGTTTTATGTGGAATGCATTAAAAAAATATCTTTTTATACAAATGTTTATGATAAAATAGTCGAGAAAGGAACGAGATTCATTTTCATGGATTATCGATGGAACTTCCCTCATGAACAACAATGATACTTTGGATTATGCCAAAATCTTCGAAGCCTTGGCACTGAATTACCTCAATGTGTATATCATCGATCCTATCCATAACAAAGCCAAAATCCTGAAACTGGAAGGCTATGTCACGGAAGGAATCAGAAACGAACCGAACATCTTTGAATATTCGAAGGTTCTCTCTTTATATTGCCAGAAACGTGTCTATCCACAGGATAAGAATATTTTCATGGAGAAACTTGATGTGGATGGCCTGAAGGAATATTTCAGTGACGAGAATAAGAAACAGCTCGAATTCTCCTATCGCATCCTGGACGGTGAGAAAGTGGAATACTACTCTGGAATCTATACCCGTCTATCCAAGAAAGGCGAGCCTCTCATCCTGGTTGCCGGCTTTCGAAATATCGAAGCCCTCATCCAGTTGAAGAAGAAGCAGAGAGATGAAGGTCTTTTAAAGGCCTACGATTCTCTTTCGAGCATCTATTTTTCCATGCACAGAATCAACCTGATTGAAGATTCCTATCAGGAAATCAAGACGAATGACGTCATCAAGAAATTCGAGCTTCCCGGAAATTCCGCCAAGGAAAATATCCGCCATCTCATACAAGTCTCCGTTCCAAATGTCTATATCAAGGAATTCCTCGAATTTGCCGACTTCTCGACTCTGGATGAAAGAATGAAGCAGAAGAAATACATCTCCATGGAATTCGTTTCCCTCTATGTCGGATGGTGCAAGGCCACCATCATCAAGGAAGAGGAGGAAAATGAGAAAATTCAGCACATTCTTTTTGCCATCGAAGTCATCAATGACGAAAAGATCAAGGAAGACTCCCTCCGCCATCTTGCGGATACGGATTTCCTCACCGGATTGCTCAACAGAAGAAGCGGAACCATCAAGGTCGAACAGATGCTCAAGGATTCATCTCAAGGTGTCTTCTATATCTTCGACTGCGACCACTTCAAGGCCATCAATGACACCTATGGTCATCATATCGGCGACCTCGTCATTGTCGCCATCGCCGACTGCTTCAAGAAAATCACCAAGAAACAGGATATCGCACTCAGACTCGGTGGCGATGAATTCGCACTCTTTGTCCCCGATGCCGCATCAGAGCAGGAAGCCTATTCCGTCTTCGATCGATTCATCTACCATATCCGAAAGATTCGGATTCCACAGTATCCGGAAATCAAGATTTCCATGTCTGCCGGCGCCTGCTTCAGAAGAAACGTGAAAGACGAGGATTTCAATCTTCTCTATCGAAAGGCGGACCAGGCCCTCTATCGGAGCAAGAAGATCGAAGGTCCGATGATCGAGTTCGAAGCCTGATTCCACATAAAAAGAGAGGCACTCAGAACATTTCTGAATGCCTTTTTTCGTGGTCTAACGGAAGAAATCTTCCAGTGTGATCGTATTTCGGATCATGGAAGAATATTCATTCTTCTTGAGTCCACTTGAACAGATCATTGTCAGTCTGAGAATCCTCTTTGTCTTGGTTTCTTTTAGGAAAGCCTCTTTCTTGCATTCAAGGTTTTCGGCATAGTTTTTATCGATTGCAAAGGGCGGGTTTGTATATTTCATCTCACAGAGATTGATGACACCATCTTTCCTTTCGATGACCAAGTCGATTTGTGCTCCTGGATTTTGTTTTTTGCTTCGAAAAGAATATTCCATCGTTTCGATTCCAGATATTCCCAATGCCATCTTTATCTCATCGAGATGAAGAAGGCAGACAAGTTCAAAACTGATGCCTTCCCAGGAATAATAGGATGAGGAGTCAAGATAGTTCATCCATGAGGTGATTTTTTTCTTTTCAAGAAAATTTATGGCAAAGCGGCAGAAGGGATCGATAATCTGATAAAAGCAGTTGTTTGTCTTATTCGGCTTTGTGAAGCGGCGAATGAATCCACATTGCTCCAATTCTTCCAACTCGAGCGAGAGTCCTTTTCCACTCGAGGAGATTCCATTTTCGATCAGTTCATTTCTCGTCATGCCTGAGGCCTTCTTTGAGAGAGCCTCGATGATTTCACGATGGTGCAGCTTTGATGAAAAAAGAGAACGGAAGAGATTCCTGAATTCGTAATGAAGCACCCCTTTTTCAGAAAAGCAAAGACGATCGACTTCCTGGTCTAGGCTATTCGAGGGAATCAGAAGGTTCCAATAATAGGGGATTCCACCGAAAATCATATAGGCTTTGACGATTGTCTTTTCATCAAAATCCAAATGATGCATATCCGATAATTCCTTGCATTCCTTTAAAGAAAGAGGCATCAAGTGAATCTGATTCGTTGTACGGTTATAGAAACCACCCGTATCTTTCAGGATATGATTGATGATCCAGGATGTTCCCGATCCACAGAGGATGAGCAAAAGATCATTCTTTGTCGATCCATAGGTGTTCCAGAAATAATCCAAGGCAGCCTTGAAATCACTTCTTGGAGAATCCATCCATGGCAATTCATCAAGAAAGACAACCTTCTTCCCGGTCTCAGGATCCTTATAGCAGTCATTCGATTCCAAAAGGTTCCTTAGACAGGTGAAGGCCTCAAAAAAATCTTTGGGACAGTGATCGAGATTCGAACCATAAGTCAGTAGGGATTCATAGAACGCACGAAGCTTATCTGCTTTTCCTGTCGAATTCACGCCTGTGGAATAGAAGGAGAATTGATTCTTGAAATATTCCTTTATCAGAAAAGTCTTTCCGACTCTTCTTCTTCCATACAGAACGAGAAATTCAGGTTTTCCTGATGAAAGACAATTCTCAAGGATTTCTCTTTCATTCTCTCTTCCAATGAGGGATTTCATTTGACTTCTTTCCATTCTTCCACCTCTATATCACTATAATTCACCAAAACTTATGAATATCATGACATTTTGGCATGTTTATTTCAACATTTCTATCAGTTCCAAAACTTCAAGTTATCCATTTTATTGGAAACCATTATTTTAAGAACAAATATCATGATATCGAGCATTCTATAATCTGCCAAAATCAATGAATTTTGAGAGGTTTTGGCAGATTATAAAACGTATTCTTTATTCTAACTCGGGAATCAATGGCATTTTCTAATCATTTCGAACCCTTGAAAACAGTATCGATACCAAAAAAGCAAAAAGAATTCCTCTCTTCCGCACAGGAAAAGAAGAAGAGCGTATAATATTGCTGTAGGAGTTCAAAAATTATGTCACAAGTCAAAAAAAGCCGAAAAAAGAGAGTCATCATCAGCATCACCTTTGTTCTCAGCCTGATTCTTGTTCTAGTCGCTGTCTTCTTCATCTATGTCTCCATCTACAATCATGCAACAGAGAATGCCTTATCTTACATGCAGGATTCGACACTGAGCGAAGTCAAGGATGAAGATGACTATGTCACTTTCTCCCCGAAAGCAAACAAGGTCGTTCCGATCACCAAGCAGGGATTCATCTTCTATCCCGGAGGAAAAGTCGAATACAAGAGCTATGCACCCCTACTCAGAAATCTCTCTGACTTAGGAATTACCTCCATTCTGGTGAAGATGCCCTTCAATCTAGCGGTCTTCAACAAGAACGGAGCCGATGGGAAGCAAAGCCTTTTCAAAAACGTCACCTCCTGGTATATCGGAGGACATTCATTAGGTGGAGCGATGGCCAGCAGTTGCCTCAAAGAACATGCCTCGGAATATAAGGGCCTCATTCTCATGGGAAGCTATTCCACGGTGGACCTCTCTTCTTATACGAATCTATCGACCTTATCCCTGCTAGCGGAGAATGACAAAGTCCTGAACCAAGAAAAATATGAGACGAACAAGAAATATCTTCCTTCCCTGACAGAAACGACCATCAAGGGAGGCATCCATTCCTATTTCGGTGATTATTCGATCCAGTCCGGAGATGGAACACCTTCCATCACGGTCGATGAACAGAATCAGATCATGGTGAAAAGCATTTCGACATTCATCTATGCCGATTCTCTTCTGAAATAGAAGGATATCCTCTTCAAGAAAAAAAGAGGCTGTCTAGACCACCAAGAGTTCATTCTTGATGGAGGACAGCCTTTTATCATGCTTTTTTCTTAGGCGTTGTTTTCCAGTAATGATATTTTTTATTCTTCCTGATGAAGAAGAAGATTCCGACAAGAAGAGCACAGAATTCCGAGAAGAGGACGGAAAGCCATAATCCAGTTTCTCCCATGATCAGAGGAAGAACGAAGATGAAGATGATATGGAAGAAGAAGGTTCTCGCAAAGGAGAGAAATCCGGAGACGAATCCGTCATTGAGATCTGTGAAGAAGGAGGAGGCAAAGATGTTGAACCCCGAGAGATAGTAGGAGATGGAATAAAGCCGGATGGCACGCCCGCATAGATTTTCCAAATCCGGATTGTTTCTGATAAACGCTTTCGATAAGGGGGCCGCAAGAAGAATCGATAAAGTAGCCAAAACTACGGCAAAGCAGGAATAGAGAAGAAGACATTTCTTCAGAAGACTCTGCAATTCCTCCTCATTCTTCGCTCCATAATGATAGGCGATGATGGGTGCAACACCGATGGCATAGCCAAAATAGACACCCGTGAAGATAAATCCGATATACATGATGATGCCAAAGGCGGTCACGCCATCCTGGCCGATGTATTTCATCAGCTGGGCATTGAAGAGCATGTTGACAAGTGACATCGACACATTCGACACCATCTCCGAAAGCCCGTTTCCAGCCGCCTGAAGGACAGGCTTGATTTCAAAGCAGGGCTTTGTGAAATTCAGGGGGGTTCTTTTCTTATAGATGATGAGATAGAGAATCGGGAAGATGGCTCCGACAACCTGGGAGGCCCCGGTTGCGATGGCCGCTCCTTTCACACCCATATGGAACACGACAATGAGAAGATAGTCCCCGACAATGTTGACTACACCGGAGAGCACGCAGAAGATGAAACCGAGATGCGGTTTCTCCGCCACCGACATGAAGGCCTGGAAGGCATTCTGGATCATGAAGAAGCCGACAAAGGAAACAAGAATCTGACCGTATTCCTCACAATAGCCGATCATGGCTTCACTGGCTCCCAATAAGGCCGCCACGCTCTTGATGGTGAAGAATCCGATGATGGTGCAGAGAATTCCAATCACGACCAGCGTCTCAAAGACCATCGTGAAATATCGGTTTCCTCTCTCTTTGTCTCCCTCTCCATAGGTCTTGGCAATCAAGGCGGTGCCACCGGTTCCGAACATGAATCCGAATGTGCCTAAAAGCATGACATACGGAAGGATGAGATTGACCGCCGAGAAGGCGGTATCGCCTTCGACATTGCTGATGAAGAGACCATCGAAGACACCATAGATGCTCGAGAAGATCATCATGATGATGGATGGGAATGTGAACTTCAATAAGAGTTTCACAGAAAAATGGGAATCCGTTTTGACCATAGACACCTCCAAAACAACATTTTATATGGTAAACTATCCCCTAAGGGGAGAGTCAATATGAAAAAAGAACATTTGTCCATCGGGGAATTTTCCTACCTATCAGGACTGAGCATCAAGGCATTGCGCTATTATGACAAGATTGGAATCCTCAAGCCGGAATATACCGACAAAAAAACTTCCTATCGCTACTATTCCAGAAAACAGCTGAATTATTCCGATATCATCCTGACATCGATCATGCTGGATATTCCATTATCCTATGTGAAAGACAATTTTATCAAGGAAGAAAAACTTGATTACGAAGCCTATCTTTCCTATGCCGATACGGTCCTGAAAGAGAGAATCAAGATTCTCAAAGAAAGAATCGACTTCGTCGAAGAACGATCCGAGATTCTCTCTCGACAGAAAAAAGAATCCTTCGATTCCTATACAGTCTTCAAAAGCAGGAAGAAGACACTTCTTCTCCTTTCATTCTCCTTTGGAATCGATACCTATGAATATGAAAAGAAGGTGGCCGATTTCTTCACTGAGAACAAGGCCTATGAAGCCTCGTTCGCTTCGAACTATGGAAGGCTGATCTATCAGGAGAAGAACTATTTCTTCATCGAACTGAAGAATCCGAAATTCAGGCCAAAGGAAAAAGACGCCCTGCTTCTTTCTCTTGAGGAAGGGATGTACAAAGGAAAGTTATCCTATGAACCGAAAAAAGAGGACCTTCCATCCTCTTTTGCGCTCATCATGGAATCCATTCTTCCTGGCAAGACATCCTATGAAATCATCGTCAAGGAATAGGGTCACCAGATGAAATTCGATTTGGCTGCTTCTCCATTGTCGATGAGAAGATCCTGAGCGGTCATGGATTTGTTGATGATGGTCATGAAATAGGCCCATTTTCCGATTTCTTCGACACTCGACCATT
Organism: Bacteroides uniformis; assembly: GCA_963600815.1. Classification (GTDB taxonomy): domain Bacteria; phylum Bacillota_I; class Bacilli_A; order RFN20; family CAG-288; genus Enterosoma. The sequence continues at coordinate 61,753 of CAVCCX010000005.1, forward strand.
GATGAAGCATAGTCTCATTCAGGACAGCCTCATAGAGTTTTTCATCCTTCAGGATATGGTCGTTTAGCGAAGTGATGACCCCGCCTGGAGAGATCGAATTGCTCGTCGCATGGTATTTGGCGATGCGAAGAGCGACATTCTTCATGTAGGCGATGACGCCACCCTTGCTGGCGACATATTCCGGGAATTCTGCGCCGGTCGATCCGCTGGCACTGGCGATGAATAAGACAGATTCGATTTTTTCCTGGAAAGCGTATTTTTCCGTGACCTTTATGGTCGCTTTGAGATTGTTATCGATATCATTCTCATTCTGTCCGCCGGCGTTGTTGATGAGAATCTCTACATCCCTGATTTCGGGAAGTTCATCCAAGAAAAGATCTTTCTGGATATGGGTGTAGTTTTCATGCTGGATCGAGGAAGGAAGCCGGTCCATTCCGATGACGATTTCCCCATTCTTCAGGAATTCTTCGGCAATGGCCTTTCCGATTCCTCTTGATGTCCCTGTGATGATTGTTTTTTTATTCATATTCCACCTTCTTTGCTCGGGTATTCTAGCGAAAAAAGAAGTAGAAATCCAGTCAATAACCCTTTCTCCCTGAATACCGTATGATTTATAGGTGGCCTTCCGAGTGATTTCATCGTCTTTGAAATTGTGGAAGACGATTTCTTCGATCAATATCTTGCTTTCTTCCGGATTGGCATAATCGTTTTTCTCCAGTGGCAAAGGTAAGGGAGGAGAGACACGTATTTGAGAAAGATCCTTTTCTTTGAAGCACAAAGTCATGTCTTACTATAGTGTTTCTATTGTCTGCTTGTCGCAAAAGTTATATAATATTTGCGAAAGAGGTGATCCTATGTCTGAATTGAAAAAAGAAATTTTGAATCGAATCGATGAAAAAGAATATGGTGCTTTCACAACTTCTGATTTCATCGATATGGATAATTACAAAACAATCAGCAAGACCCTGGAAAGATTTGAGAATGAAAGAATTATCAAAAGAATCCGAAGAGGTGTCTATTACCGTCCGAAGCATAATAACTTATTAGGCATCGACGAGTCACCAGATATCAACCAAGTCGCTCTTGCAATCGCAAGACAACTCAATATCATTATCATTCCATCTGGAAATTTCGCGCTGAATATCATTGGCCTATCCACTCAAGTTCCATCGAAATACATCTATGTCACCAATGGCGCCTATAATGAATATGAGGTTGGCAATAACAAAATCTATTTCAAGCATTCGACATCCAGAGAGATAACAGCATTGGACAATCGCATATTGATTTCGATTCAGGCACTGAAAACAATAGGCAAAGGGAATGTTGATTCTTCGATACGCGATAAATTATCGACATTTTTGGGCAATGATAATAAAGAATATATAAAAAGCAATAATCTTCGGATAACATCCTGGATCTATGATGAACTGAAGATGATTGGAGGAATGGAATCATGTACAATGTAGCTCGATTGAATGATAAGGATAGAGATGCAATCTTTAAAGCTTATGCGTTTCAGTTTGGAAACAATAAGGCAATCATCGAAAAGGGATTTTTGGGTGACATTGGTCTTGGATTATTTGTTTCACAAATGCGTATAGAAGAATTCTTTCGTCTTTAAAGGTGGGACATCCTTGTCAAAATGCTTCAATCTCATCAATCGATTCTCTGAAGACATTGATTTGATTTTAAGATGGAATATTTTGACGGATGATGATCCTGATAAGGAAAGAAGCAAAAATCAACAGGATATCTATAACAAAAACATCAATAAACTTGCAGCTGACTTCATATCCGATAAATTAAAGCCAATCATGGAACAGGATTTTGAAAGGCTTTTAGGAAGAAAGGTTGATTTCAGCCTTGATCCCAATGAACCACAAGTTTTAAATTTTGCATATCCAAGAATTTATGATGACCAAGGTTCTGGTATCTTGAAATATGTCAGGCTTGAGATTGGGCCACTTGCCGCACTTACACCAACGGAAGATGTCATGATTCACCCTTTGATTACATCATTGAATTTGAAGATATATCAAAATATGGATACTGTGATCAAAACAGTATGTCCTGAAAGAACCTTTTGGGAGAAGGTTTTGATTCTCAATCAAGAATCACATCGACCAATGGAAAAGAAAATGCTACCAAGATATTCTAGGCATTATTATGATGTTTACAAAATCAGTCTTTCGAAATACAAAGAAAAAGCATATGCCAATTTAGAACTTTTGAAGAAAGTCCGTGAGTTCAAAAAGAAGTTTTATCCAGTCAGTTGGGCGAAATATGATACGGCTATTCCAGGTCAGTTTACTCTCGTCCCGAATAAGGAAAGACTTGTCGAATTGAAAGCAGATTTTGACAATATGAAAGAAATGATCAATGACACGACGATATCATTTGATCAGCTGATGAAAGAAATCAAAAAGATAGAGGATGAAATCAACCGCCTAAAATAAATAGGTTGAGGCATGAATCGCATCTTGTTCCACATTTTGAAGGGGACATCGCATTCATTATCCTCCTTGAGAAAACGGACTTCTTTCACAGACTGCCGCTCAATTTTCCCTCAAGGATTTTCAAAAAAGAATACCTCCGATAATCATATGTCGCATATCATATTCCGTCAATCAACGAGAATAAATGTGAAAATTCAATGTCATCGATTTATCCGTAGTCAATCGAAAATTTAGCACTCCATTTACAGATTCAGCGTTTTCTTGATTTCGTCGATAGTCATGCTTCCCGTCACAGAACATCCGAAGAAGGCATAATATTGTTTCATGTTCTTCATCGGCGTCTCGATATAGATGATTCCATCTTTCTTCATGCACATGAGAGTTGAACAGGAGG
>CAVCCX010000006.1:0-25477 GCA_963600815.1 Bacteroides uniformis
TCAGTACGATGACACCTAAAATATCTTCCTTGTTCTTGTTGAACGGACTGGCCAAGTCAGCATGGTTCTTGTCCAATGTCTCATTGATGAAGTCTGTATTTCCCTTGAGGGTCTCATTATAGAGTTTTTCAGAATTCTCGATTGGATTGTAGAGTTCGTCCCAATGCAAATCCTGCATTCCCTGAACAAACTCCTGCTTGATCTCATAGTTCGGAATATAGCAGGATTCACTTTCTTCATCATAGGCTAGATAGCCGAGATGAATGAGAACAGTCAAGGCGGCATCTGTCGAATTCACCTTCGTGAGATCGTTGGTGAATCTTTTTACATTCACCTTGATTCTTTCATCGGCAATCAGCTTTGCGATGGTATCCTTTAGGACGCCATGATCATAGTTCATGTAGTCCATGACAGCTTCTGTTGCCGATGTGTGTGTCCAATAGTCCTCACATTTCCCTTCGGATATTGCCTCGACGACGGATCTCGGATTGTAGATTTCAATTCCCCTGAGATGATATCCGTCATACCAGTTCTTGATTTCATCGAAGTCACGATGGTATTGAGTACAAAGACCTTTGACCTCCTCTTCAGTGAATCCGACGAATTCAGTCAGTTCCCTTGCATCGAGCATGTTGTATTCCTTGAACATGTTCAATGTCGACTGGGTGGTATATCTACGGATGGGAAGAATGCCGGTCATATAGACAAGATCGATGCATGAGGAAACACCAGAGGACTTGAACAATCCTCTCAAAAAATCCGTATATTCTTCACAAAGGACATTGTTGTTTTCTTGTTCACGATAGATGACATCCCATTCATCGATGAGAAAAATGAATCTTTCCTTTGTCTTGGATTTGATTTGGATGAAGGCTTCCCAAAGCTCTAAATCTGTAAAATTTACATTTGTGTAATTTTCTTTCAGATCACGTAGGATTATATTCTTCAGTTTCTTTACGAATTGCGTTTTATCACTTAAATTTGCATAGAGTTCGGCCATATCGATCCAGATGACATTGTGCTTGTTCAGATGTTCTTCAAAACCAGGGTCTTTCGATATCTTCAGATCCTTGAACATCTCTCTGGAATCACATCCCTTGGAGTAATAGGCGTTGAGCATGGAGATAGCCAATGTTTTTCCGAATCTTCTCGGACGAGTGACGCACATGAATTTGTTGTCTGTTCGGATTTGCTCATTTGCGACTTTGATGAGCATGGATTTGTCGACGTTGATTTTTGAATTCAATGCGTCAAAGAAAACATCATTGCCTTGATTTAGATAAAATGCCATATTCCCCGTCCTTTCCTATATCTTTATTTTATCACATATTCCTGATTGCATGTTGCTTAAAATCCATAGGCATCCACAAGTTTTCCTTTTGAAGGATATGTGCATAGAATTGAACATATATTTGTGTAGAATCAGTTTGCTGAATCAAGGAGGGCGTAAGCATGATTGACAATATTGAGGCATACCTTTCTCTGAAAGGAAAGTTCGAAACCCAGGTCTTATCCAACATCTCGTTCATCAACCAGTGTGAAGGATGGGTGGAATCGTATCCGGATGGAAGAATGAGCCTTAGAGATTCTCTTCGCGTTCTGAAATTCGAATGCATTCAGAATAATGCATTGACTCTGGATGAATATCATCAGATGTCCTCGCTTTTGGAAAGACTCTTTTTTCTTGAAGAGGATTCCTTCATGTCCAATGCCATCTATTTAAGACAGGATGGCAAGATCCATGAAAAACTTGAAGAAGCAAAAAAGGATTTAGAGGAAGCCTATCAGATATTGTGTTCCGCATTTGTTGGGTATTATGACTTCTCTATTTCTTATCAGAAAAGAAGCCGATTTCTCTTTGCATAAGAAAAGCCCCATGAATTATGAGCATGGGGCAATTCCAACAGAGCATTCCCAATCACTCTGATTTGATTGTATTCTTTTGTATGTACATTCTTATGTACATATACTATGAATCGACTTCTTTTTCTGTGAAATCGGATGAATAATTCAGTCTTTGGATACGTTTCTGTCTTTTTCAGGAAGGACTTCCGCAAGAAGGAGGAAACTTTCCGCCTGGGATGTTGGATTTCTCATGATGGGATAAAGATAGAGAATGGTTCCATCGTTCATGCTGCAATCCTTCTTTACCCAGATATGCTCGTTATACGATGTGAGCAATCCGTTTATGAATTCATGTTCGATCGGATGCCAGGACGAAGAGAAGAGATTTGATCCGAGGAATTCATTTCTATTGTTTTTATTGAGGAATTCACGGAAGACAGAATCGCTCTTGAGTATCTGCAACTGTCCATCTTTATATTCGACAATGGCGATTCCTGCCCGATTGAATTTCTTGGAAAGATCGAGCGTCTTCTTGTCAATCTTCATGCTCTGCAAGGTGAGGTCATTGAGCGTCTGATAATATTCGATTTCCTCCTTGCTAGAAGGAATATAGGATACTTGGTTATGCAAGAATGTATCTAATTGGTCGATTGGCAAGGGCTTTGAGATAAGATAGCCCTGGACGAATTCACATCCGGTGTTCTTTAAGAAGAGATAATCATCCTCATTTTCGACACCCTCGGTGAGGGTACGGATAGAAAGTTTCTGAGCCATTTCGATGATGCTATCAATGATGGTTCTTCCTTTCTTCTTTTCGTGTTCCGAGGGAAGAAAATTCATATCGAGTTTGATGACATCGAATTGGAATTCCTTGAGAAGATTGAGGGAGGAATATTCAGATCCAAAATCATCCATCCAGATTTTGAAGGAAGCGTCTTTGAGTTTCTTGACGGCATGCTGCAGGATTTCCTTTTCCGTCAGGAATGTGCTTTCCGTGATTTCGAGAATGATCAGTTCATGTGGAATCTCATATTTGTCGACGATGGCGATGATTTCATCGGATAGATTCGGATTCTCGAAATCGAAGCGCGAGAGATTGATGGAAATAGGAAGGACATATTTTCCTTCCTTCATCAGAATCTGGTCCTGTCTGCAAACATTCTCGAGAATATAGAGGTCCAATTTCGAAATCAGTCGGTTTTCTTCCAACACGGAGATGAAATCCCCTGGCGGAATGATGCCCTTTTTTGGATGCTTCCATCGAGCGAGGGCCTCAAGGCTAGAAATCGAGGAAGAAAGCGTCTGGACAATCGGTTGATAATAGATAAGGATGTCTTTGCGGGCAAGGGCATCGGAGAAGTTTGAGAGAATCCATTTTGTGTTTTCGCTTTTGATGGATAAGGCCTGGTCATAGAATCGGTAATCCGTTCCGCGTTCCTTCTTGACGGAGTCGCAGGCGATTTTGCTTAGGTCATTTCCTTGGCGAATGTTCATATTGTCTGTCAGACGGACACAACCGCAGATCAACTTGATTCCCGGATTCTTTGTATCGGAGAGGAATTCCTTTGCTGCTTCCTCAAAAGAGGGAACGAAGTCTTCTTCTTTGCAGATGAGGGAGAAATGGTCAGCGGAAATGCGGGATATGATGCTCAATGGAAAGTGCTTTTTGAGGATTTCGGCAACTTTGACGAGAAGCTCATCACCGGCTTCATAATCGAATGTGCTATTGTAGATCTTGAAGTTGAGGATATTGATGTGACAGATCAGCATGTTCTTCTGTTCGCAGAGCTCGATTCGATATCTCTCGCCATACTGAACATAACTTTGGAATGTCATCGTTTTTGTCAAAGGATCAAGGCTGGAGGACATCTTCACTTCTCTTTTTTCTAAGGCGGTCGTCAATGGCTTACTTGAAAGAGAGAGGCCTTCATTGATGGTGTTTTTTCCTTGGTCTTTGGAATTGTAGAGGGTGAAATCCGCTGAATTGATCATCTCCTGGAATTGTTGGTTGGTCAACGGTTTCCCGTGGACGAAACCGGCAGAGAATGTCGGATGGAGAATGACGGATTCACTGATGGTGAGATTCCTGAGATCCTTCTTCGTCTTTTCGAGAAGAGAAGTGAATTCGTGCGTATCCGTGCTCGGATAGGCAATAAGGAATTCATCGCCTCCGTAACTGAAGCAGGAAGAGGCGCCAAAATTGTTGATCAATATTTTTCCGAATTCCTTCAGGACGATGTCTCCGACCTGATGGCCGTACATATCGTTGAAGAACTTGAAGTCATCGATATCGATCATCGAAACGATCATATCCCGATGAAGGAAGTTCTTCGATTCCTTCTTCAGGGCATATTTGTTCTTCAGCCCCGTCACTTCATGATGCTCGCTTTTCTCTCGGACGGCAATATAGTTCTCCAGATTCGCATAGCGGAGACTGAGTATGAGAAGAATGGCGCTGATGATGCCGCTGTAGGTGACAAGAAGGTGCACGATGTCGATGGCAAAGATATCCGATGACTTGAAGAAATAGTCGACGATGATGAAGATGACACAATATAGGGTCTGTATGCTGATGACGCGAAGCGGCATATCGAAGATGAAGAGAGGAAGGATGAAGGATAGAATATAGAAGGAAAAGGCGTAGGAATCTCCGATGAAGACGCAGCCGTTGAAGATGGAGATGATAAAGGATGGAACCTGGATGGCATATAAAAGAGGAAGCACGGCTTTCGATGGTATTTTTTTGATGAAAGAGGGAATGATCAAGAGAAGAAGCAGGGAGTAGAGCGTGCCCGCCAGGGAAAGAGAAAAAAGATAGAGATTTCGATTGAGGGCGATACGGGAGAGCAGGACAGCGGACTGGGTGATGAAATTGGCAATCAAAAAGAGAATGAAGGATTTCTTGTTCTCCTGCTGAATATCATTTTTATAGAGATGGTAATCTCGATTTCCTTTCAGGAGAATGAAGTCGTATATGCTTTTCTGTTTCATAAACAAGCCTCGAATCCATCAGAAAATCAGGAATTCTTTTTCTTTGCCATTTCCTTCAGGGTCTCTAGATCATAGTCGTTGACCTTGGATTTCGGAAGAAGGAACGTGCTTTTATCCTCCAACGTGAATTTCACAAAGGCTGGAAGGAAAAGAATGCTCTTTATCTTTCCATCCATCTGAAGAACGGAATTGTTCATCTCGAAACGCTTTTCCTTTTCATAGATATGAACCGATACGTCTCCTTTCACCTTGTGGTTGAACGGAAGCATCAGAAAGAAAATCGGCATGAAGACGAGAAGGAAGACACCGAAGATCAGGAGAACGAGAAAGACAAATTTCACAGCGCTGTCCTGTGTCTTCTCATCAAGGAAGAAGAAATAGGCACCCAAGAAAATCAAAAGAAGGGAACACACAATCGATGGGACAAGAAAAATTGTGTTGTAGAGAAAGATATCTTTCTTATATCCTTCATAGCTTGTGTTGTATTGTACTTTCATGTTGGAAAACCTCTTTTTCCTATTCTATCATGAAACCGGTTTATTTCACTGAAAAAAGTAAGAAATCACCTTCACAGTTCACTTTTTCGATGCTTTTTGATTTATCAGCACAAATGTAGAGAGGAAGACGACATTTTGTGAGAAAATTTATCGTAAAGTTTGACTACATATCTCTTGTTGTGCTAAACTTTTTCGTAGCGTCTAAGGAAAAACAATATGAAAAATAAAAAGCCATTGATCATCGCTCTGGTTGCCATCGATGTCATCATCACCATTACCCTTCTTGTCATATCCATCGTCATGCTTGTGAATACGGTCGGAAAAAGTGCTGCCGATATTCTCAATGCCAAGGGATTCATCGGATATCTTCAAAATCATACGACATTCTATTTCTGTCTGTTTGTTCTTCCTCTCTTCATTCTTCTGGCGGCGAACATCATCGGACTTGTCGTCTATGTCAAGAAGACAACCCAGACCGAACAGGTCAAGGTCAGCGACTTGTCTGAGCAGCAGAAGGCTGAGCTGATGAAACAGCTTCAGTCTGACTTGCTCAAGCAGGCAACTGAAGAGAAGAAAGAAGAACCGAAAACAGAACCTGTCCCTTCTGAGGAAAAGAAGGATTCGGAAAATACAAAAGAAGAAGCCTAAGAAAATGATGGACTGCACGATCGAGATTTTCTTGAAAACAGCAGTCCTTTTTTCATGCTGAATTTTCATGTTTCTTTGCACAACCTTTTTCTTTGGCTACTATTTGTATGGGAATGAAGCATGAATTCGTTTGACAAATTGGAATATATGTAAAAACGAATTGTAAAAGAAAAAGTAAAAATGTTGAGGAAAGCGCTGGTATTTTGATAAACTTTTTTGTAGCGAAAAGCAAATCCAGAGCAATCTGGTGGCGCAAAACTATAGGGTCCTATTGGGACAGCCAGGTGCCTACAAAAGAATTGATCAGGAAAACTTGGTGAATTGGACAATAGGCACTGAATTTTTTAAGGTCATTTCATGGGAATATGGGACGAGAAGTTTGCAGTGTTCTGGACAAACACGGCAAAAAAATTATCTTAATTCGTGGATTTCATGATCCACCCTATTCACTATGCCAGAAAATAAATATGAGAAAAGAAAAAGGCAAAAAAAGCGCACTGCGATTATTGCCTCTGTTTCCTTTGCTGGTGTCACTATTTTAGGCATCCTTGCCTTTTTGGGTAGAGATATCGGCTCCTTTACCGTCAAACTGCAAAATGATAGTGTCAAACTGTCGTTAAGCAAGAAGTACGCTTCCGAAGAGAAGTCATCTTTCCTGTTGGTTGAAACGATTCCTTCCTTTGAGCAGATGACCTATAAAGATCTGCCAAGCGATTACATTCTTGATAATGATGAGTATGACTATACGATGGATCTTGCAGCAAACAAAAACCCGGACACGGGAAATTTGACGAGCCTCAATTTCTTCAAATATACTTTCTATGTTTCCAATGAAGGAAATCGTCCGGCTGCTTATGATGTGGACTTCAAGGTCGTTGAAGATGTCAAGTCGACAGATGGGACAAACCGTTCTCTTCTCAGTTCTCTCCATGTTGTCATCTATGAGAATGCTGTTATTGAAGACAACCTGATTCAGACGCATAGCAAGGAAATCTATGCACAGGCTCCTGAGTCGACAACACGTCATGATGAAAATGGAAATCCGGTCAATAAGGAATATGTTTCTGTTTCTCCGGAAAAGGCGACAGCCATCAACCCGTTTGAGGGTTTTGCAACTCCATTTGTAACCGATTCGAATAATAAGGTCAGCTCGTTGGCGAAGTATCATTCGGATTATCTCGGTGTCAGTGAATATACCAGGTACACTTTTGTTTGTTATCTTGAAGGTCAGGATTTGTCTGATGCGGGCTATGATGCTCCAGAAGGAGCGAGTCTGAAATTGGAAATCGATGTGAATGGATATGAAAGCAAGAAAGCTGAATAGGAGATTCATCATCGTATCTCTTTCGATTCTATCGGGGCTTTGTCTGATTGGCTCTGTCAGTTCGACCATTTCCTTCTTTGTCGCTTCCACGCGTACGTCGATTGGAATCAATGGGACAACCAAGGCCAATTGCTCGAATAATCTTCTCTTTGCGGATGTTCCCCATGCGGATGGAACTTCCTCAGATGTCGATCAGATTTCCAATAAGGAAGAACTTCGTTTGATGACGAAAAAGAAATATCAGGATGAAGAAAAAGAATTGCATGATGAGATAAAAGAACTTGAGAATTCTGAAGATAAGGATGCTTTGGAAAAACTCAAGGAAAGAATGAAGATTGTCCAGGATTATCTGAAGGATTTGGATGGCAAGACGAGTTATGTTTTTGGTTCGCTTTCTCCTGTGACGAATTATGTGGAGAATGCTTCTTCTGCTTCTTTGACGAAAGACCTGCCTTTAGGTGAATTCTATAGCAATCCGAGTTATCAGTATTTTGATGTCGAAGACTGGGACCGAGCTCTTCCGAGTCATTATCTCCAGTATACTTTGACACTCAAGATGAAAGAAGATGTGGATGTCGATCAGGAAGTCTATCTTGAGGATCTTTCCTTCCTCAATACAGATGAGACCTTATGCAAGATGATGCGGTTCCATTTTTCATCGGAATACGTTCTCGATGGGAAAAAAGAGGAAACGAATACATTGGTTTCTTTCTCTGGAACTTCGACTGATTGCTTTGGCTATCTCGATCTGAACAAAGATGGTCAGCTGGATAAGGAAAAATATACGTATGATTTTGATTCCGAAAACCAAGATCCAGTCCTCTATGGAAAAAAAGACTATGTCGAGACGAGTTATTCTGTGGAAGAGGTCAAACCTCTCTCTCTCAATGGTGTTTATCAATCAGGAACAGGCCACGCTCTTGGCGTGATTCCTTCTGGTGGTAGTCTGAAGCTGACGATTACGACCTGGCTGGAAGGCTGGGAAAAAGATGGGACAAATACGACGATCTGGGATGATACGGTCAAAGGAATGAATTATGAAGTCGGTATGACATTTGGTGTTTCATACCTGTAAGGAGTGTTTTTATGAAAAACAAAAAGAGTTACAGAAAATACACGGTTGCTGGATTATCCTTTCTCATTGTGGCAAGTGTGCTTGGTTCGGCGGCAGGAACGGTTGCCTGGTATCAGTATTCGACAAGAACGAGTACATATATCAATGGTGCCGATGGCTCCTGCACAAAGAATCTGCAGATGATCATCGGGGAAGTCGAACTGAATGAGCAAGGCAAGGAAGCAAAATCCTATGACTGGGGTTCGGATTTCACATTTGCCGATATCAAGGAATATATCCGTGATACCCTCAAGGATGATAAGATTGCCGATAATTATGGAACCATTGCACCGGTTTCCAACTATCGTGCCGAACTCGGAGAAAATGATCCGGATTCTTCTTCTGGGAAAGAGGGCGATAAGTACATCAACACCAAGACGAGTGTTCTCTTCACAAAGGAAGGTGATTCCTGGAAAAAAGCCAAGCTGATGACAACTTCGGATAACACAAAGAACACCATTCAGGTCGATATGGGGCCTAAGGATAAAGCCGATGATGAAGCTGCATCCGATACGGATGAAATTGGCGATCTGTATCTCAATAGTGATGGAAGAGCAATCTACTCTGTCAGTGAAAAATCCGGTGAAACCACGACCAAAGTCTGGAAAAAGACAGGATATCTCTTTGACTTGGCTGGAGATGGAACTCCGGATGCTTCTTTCGGTGTTAGTGGAAACATCTACTATGATAAGACGAACAAGAAGGCTTATCAGAAGACAGCTTCAGCAACTCAAGTTGAGGGTGAAACTCAGTACGAATGGACTGAATTGACCATCGATTATACCTATACTCCTTATGTTGTCGGTGGAATCGAGAATCTTTCGAACCTCAATAGCGATTCTCCTCTTGGAAAATTCTATTCGACACTCCGCTATCAGGATGCTGACTTCAAGGATTATGATTCTCCAGTGGCATCAGACTATATCCAGTTCCCTGTCACACTGAAACTGAAGGATGTCAAGACAAATAAGAATTCTGAAAAAGGAACCGATGTCTATCTTGAAGACCTTCAGATCAATACCTGGGATAGTTCCAGCAAGAAAGAAAATGACCTGAAAGATAATTTCCGTGTTCATTATTCTGCTGTCTCTCAGGAAGTCGTGACAGATGAAAAGACAAGCAAAGTCTCTCTTGTCAATGACGAAGAAAAGGATACCCTTCTCAATGTCATGGAAAAGACAGGTGAAGAAAATGAATTGACCAACTACACCTATGGTCCTCTGGATCTGAATAGTGATGGCCAGTTCGATACAAGCAAGTACACCTATAGCAAGTCGGATACTCTCATCTATGGTGTCAAAGGAACAAAACAGACTTCGACCTATTATTCCGGCATCAAACCGACTGTGTCGAATGGAAAATACAACAATACCGGCAAGGCAATCGGTACTATTCCGGACAATGGCTATCTCAAAGTCATGGTGACTGTCTGGCTGGATGGCTGGAGCAAGAATACGGTCAATCCAGAGAAGACCGTCGATGTCGTCACAAAGAAGAATACTCTTGCAGAGAAAGAGACCGCATTGGATCTTGCCGTTGAGGAATGGGTTGGTGCTGCAGATGACGAAGAGAAACTTAAAACTGACTCTTCTTCTGAAGCGGATAAGATTGCAAAGGCAACTGAAAAGACGGCTGAAAAACGTACGGCTGCAACAACTGCCTTGACGGACTATAGAACAGCCTTCCTTACCTATAGTGCAGCATTGAAGAATACAATTGATTCGACTTTGCCAGAAGAAAATGCTTGGACGACTCAGTTCGATGCATTGGTTGATTCGACTGATAAAGAAGTGATTCTTAATAAATTCAAAGATACAGAGACAAATAAGCCAAAGACAATTTCGAAAATCGTCTCTTCCTTCACGGAATATGCCGAATTGACAAAAGCCTATGAGACTTTAGTCAATAACTCGATTGCTTCCTGGGACGGAACGCTTGAGAAGTCTCTTTATGAAGTCGGTATGACGTTTGGTGTCTCAGCAGATTTCTAAAAAAATAAGAAAGATTCATACATAGGAAACACAGACAATGAAATGGCGTGTTATGGCATCCCTCCTTTCAGGGGTCACACTCATCGCATTCGCTGGTGCCATCTCGGGCACCTTGGCTTGGTATGCATATGCGACCAGAGCCAGTGTTTCCTATGGAGGAACCAGTGTCTATTCTACCGCACAGCTTCAGATTGGTCTGAAGACCGATAGCAAGACCTTCTTGGTCGATCAGACTGTCCTGGATGAAGAATATACATTGGACGAAAAAGAAGACGGCGTCAAAGTCTATACGCTAATCAATTTGGGAACATCGACCTATTCTGAAGTCATCGCCATGGAAGACAGGACTTATTGGTTTGCTCAGCCTGGCACCGGATTCTCGGAAACGGATATTCAGAACTATCTCAGCAAGACCGAACCGAATCATATGAAGAGTGGCGATGCCACTGTCCTTCTTCCCTGCACGACTAGGAAATACAAATCTGGCGATGATTTCAAGCTCTATCAGAACCCGACGAAACTGGAATATGACCGTGGCTATGCCACTGGGGATTCCTATTCCAAGATTGATTTTGCCTTCCGTGTCATCACGACCAAAGGTGAAACCGTCAAGAATCAGAATATCTGGCTGATGGATGCCAAGCAGAGTGTCTCAGGCAGTGCATCTTCCGCCCTTCGTCTTTATTTTGAAGGAAACCGTGCAAGTGAGAATGGAAGAGAAGATGTCGATGTCCTTTTCAATCCGAGCGAGAAGAAGGATGGCTCGACGGCTGTTGCCGGTCTTTTGGATCTCGATATGGATGGATATTATGACTACACCGTCACCGACTATGCTTCTGGAACTGGAAAAGAATATTTCTATGGATTGAAGAATCCGGATGGTGCAAGCGAAATCACAGAAGAATATGTCCCATCCAAGGAAACAGAAGATCTGAACCAGACAGGTGCGGATGAATACAATACTTTTTATGCAAAACATAAAGTTGGCAATACCGGATACCTCAGCTATGATAGAATTGATCTGCCGAAAGCCGAATATCTCGGTTCGAATACCATCTATCCGGATGACAAGTCTGGAAAACTGACCGGTGGAACTGTTCTTTCATCCACGGCGGATGATGCCTATTCGATCGCCGACCTTTCCATGACGATTTATCTCGAAGGCTGGGATCATTCTGTCATCGACAAGAATATCGATTATCAGTTCCAACTCGGTCTGACATTCCAGATCAATAAGGTGGAGTGACATGAAAAGAAATCGATGGCTATTTTCTCTCTTGCTTTGCCTGACAGGCTTTTCGGCGCTGGGTGTTAGTGCATCCGTCGCCTGGTATGCTGCGGCAACCCAACTGAAGATTTCCCAGATTGAAATCAGTGTCCGAAGCGAAAGAAACCTGAAGGTTTCGACCTCTGCGGATCTTTCCTCTTTTGAGGAACATAAGTATACGAGTGAGGAAGATACCTCGCTTCGTCTGACTTCCGAGAATCAAGACTCCTTCAAGTCTGTTTCCAGCATGTATTCCTTCAAGGAGGACTATCACACCTTTTCTTTTGAGGATGACTATTCCTGGATGGAAAGAAAAGACTCTGCACCCGTCTTTACCGATGGGTATATGACAAGTTCTGCCAAAGTTCCGTCGGTTCCATCAAAAGCGACCAGCGGCTATTTCACAAAAGAAATCTATCTTCTTGCCGATGATGACTGCTATGTCACCCTCGATCCGGAGACTTGTCTCTTCAATGGATATATTTCCACAAAACAGGGTCCTGTTCTCTCAAATGAGAATGTGAAAAATGAAATCCACGAAGAAAACAAGAAGATGGCAACCAAACTCTATGCCAATCAGTCTTCGGATAATGATGTCGAGAAATGGACAGAAAAGATGGATTCGCTCTATAAAGCCTTGCGTGTCTCTCTTCTTGTTCCCGATGAGGAAGATTATCAGTATTACATCATTGATCCGTTCAAGGAAATCGAAACCAAAGATGACTTGGGCAATGCCCTGACCTACAAGGAGACCTACTTTGCTGGAAGGCTCAATGCCGACTTGGATGAATTCTTTGACACCTATACAGAGGAATACGATGAGGATGGAAAACCGCTCTATTGTGAAACTCTGTATGGCGATATTGATGAATCGACAAGAAATAAGGCCGTCTATGGCCAAGTCTGCAAGGAAGATCAGACAAAAAGTGATAGAATAGATAAGTATGATCAATCTTCCTTCAATGCCTATACGAAGATGAATACGAAGCCTCTCGATTTCGCCGCATCCTTGTGCAATGGCCTTATCGCCAGCAAGGAACATTCCTATGCTCTTGCGGAGCAGGGAGATGCCGATTGTGAGGTCAGGATTCCGGTCTATCGGAATCAGGTGAGAAAGATTGTCCTTTCCATCTATTTGGAAGGATGGGATAGCGATTGCATCAACAACACCATGGGTGCAAGCTTCATGTCGACACTCAGTTTCAAGATTGCTAGGGAGATGTAAATTATGGCTCAATACTTTGAATATTTACGACAGATGATCATCGCTGTCTTTTGGGATTTCATCGCATTCTTTTCCACGAGAATCGTCGAACCCTGGAAGAAAGTTCCGTCCAATTTCGCACATTACCATGACTTTCTGACAACCTATTCCTCTGAATTCGGTTTCTGGGGATGGTTCTTCTTTGTCTTGTTTGCTCTTCTCTTCCTTGCCCTCATCGGTGCAGCCTGCTTTGGAATCTATCTTCTCTTGAGAAAATATATCCGCTTCTGCAAGAGAGAAATCGATAAGGATGCCCTTCGTGAGGAAATCGAAAAACTCACCTATCAGCTCAATCTCTCTGATGCCGAAAGAAACAAGATTCTCGATTTGAAGGTCTCTGCCTTGGGTCTCAAGCCTGAACAGGCCACGGAAACCCAGGAGGATTCCTCCATCCGTTTTCCGAAGCTTGTCCATGTTGATGAACTCTACAAGGGTGTCTCCACGGATATCGCTCCGGTTGCCGATCTTTCCTTGGAAGAACTTTGCAATGCCTTCCGCAATTTCGCCGCTTCGAAACTGAAGCTCTACTACAAGATCGAAGTCATCCGTCAGCTTTTTGCCGGTATGGCCACGAGCAAACTCATCATCTTGGAAGGTATCTCCGGTACCGGTAAGACTTCCTTGGCCTATGCCTTGGGAAAATTCTTCTCCTTCGATTCGGCCATTATTCCTGTCCAGCCTTCCTGGAAGGACAGAAGTGAATTGCTTGGCTACTACAATGAATTCACCAAGAAATTCAATGAATCCGAATTCCTCCGTGCCTTATATACGACCACCTATCGTCAGGATTTGGATGTCATCGTCCTCGATGAAATGAACTTGGCTCGTATCGAATACTATTTCGCAGAATTCCTTTCCATTATGGAAATGAGAGACGTCAATGAATGGCTGATTGACTTAATCCCGGCTCCACAGGAGAACGATCCGAGCAACATCCACGACGGAAAACTCCTCATTCCACAGAATGTCGAATTCTTCGGTACGGCAAACAACGATGACTCCACCTTCACCATCTCCGATAAGGTCTATGACCGTGCCATCTCCATCTTCTTCGACGATAAGGGAAGAGAATTCGAATGCGAAGATCAGGATAGCATGGCCGTTCCCTATGCCCAGCTTGCAAACCTCTACCATGATGCCTTAAGTCAGTATCCGATCAGTGAGAATATGTATTCGAAGTTCGAGGAACTCGACAACTTCGTCATCAAGAACTTCAAACTTGCCTTCGGTAACCGTATCATGAAGCAGCTCGAGACCTTCATTCCGGTCTATGTTGCCTGCGGCGGAACGGAAATGGACGGCTTCGACTTCATCTTCACGAACAAAGTCCTCAAGAAATTCGAATCCCTCAATATCGCCTTCCTCAAGGACGAACTCAATCAGCTCAATGCCCAGCTCGATCGTCTCTATGGCAAGGGCAACTTCAAGATGGCCCATGCCTATATCGATAATTTGATCAAGAACAACTAAAACGTATGGAAAATAACCAGTCGAAAGAAAAAAAGCTTTTCAATGAATATGCAGCGATGATGGATGACTTTCTCCTCAATGATGAGGCGAAAGAGATTTTCGATGCTCTGAAGACTGGTAAAAATACGTATCTTCGTGTCGACCGCGTCGAATCCTCATCCTATGATTCCTCCTGGATCGATATGATCGAAAGCTGCATTCCGGATATCGGAACCATCGTCAACAATCCGCGTCTTGTCACCAAGGAAGTCCAGGATCTCGTCCCGGTCGAATTGGCCAGAAAGACGAACTCGGATTCCGTCAAGCACCTTGCCAGCCACACCCAGTTCATCAAGGATATCACCGATGAAGGGGATGTCATTCCGAACAAGGTTCTCAATATCGGTGCTGATGATGAAATCAAGACGTATGAGAACCGCTTCATCGCCACGGTGATCCGCCATTTGGTTCTCTTTGTGGAAAAAAGATACGAATTCATCAAGAAATATGCAACCTTGCATGACAAAGAGACGCTTTTCTTCAAGAATGAGACCGAACTTTCGGGAAATAAGATCAATATCGAAACGAAGGTGACAGTCGTTTCTCCGAAAGTCGATGCCGTGAGACTGAAGAACGACGATTATATCAAGCGTATCGAGCAGATGAGACAATATATCCTCTATTTCTACAACTCGAAGTTCATGAAGAAATTCAAGAATGAAAGAGATGTCCGAAAGCCGATTCTGATGACCAATATCATCAAGAAGAATCCGTTGTATCATCACTGCTATGAGCTCTATCGCTTCCTTGAAGCCTATGACAGGCTCGGTGTCAGCTATGATGTCGATGAGAAATATTCCCAGTTCGATGATCATGAACTGCATCAACTTGATGAACTCATGCTTGCCAACTATCTCTCTCTCCAGGGAAAAGACAAGTCTTTGAATGTCACAGAGAAAAATAGACACTACAAACCCACCATCGAACTCTCTAGCGATGATGAGGCTTTTGTCTATGGCCCTCTTTTCAAGGGGCCGATCCAGTTTGTCCGTGTGGATGAACCCTATCAGAGATATCTCGATAGCCAGGTCAGCAAGGATATCGATCGTCCTCTGAATGAAAAAGAAAAAGAATATTATGCTCAGGAACTCGATGTCAAGAAACTCAATCGCAAGGAATACGATGAAAAAATCAAGCTCCTCGAAAGAAAGAAATGGCAGAAGATCCAGTTCGATAAGGATGTTCTTGCCCGCATCCATGAGCGTGAGCTTGAGGAAGAGAGACTCCGCCAGAAGAGAATTCAGGACCGCCTGAAGGAAGAAGAGGAATACCTCCGCAAATTCCGTCAGGATATCGTCGATGAGGCAAGAAGATTCACTTCCGATGAGGATAGTCAGGTCGAGCAGGAGGAAGACTTCTCCTATAAACCGAATGCTCTGACAAGCATGCGCGGCAGCTTTGACTTTGCCAAGATGAGCAAGCTCGATCAGGAACTCCTGCTCCAGCAGCTCTCTCTTCTCCATGCCGATAAGAATAAGAAGAATGAAGAACCTTCCGGCAAGGAAGAAATCAAGAACCTTCCCAGCAAGGAGAATAAGCCGAGAATCGTTCCTGCCGTCATCCCGGAAAGCGAAGAGAAAGTGCCTTCCTTGGAAGTCATCCCGGTGGCTCCTTTCTCCAAGGAGGATATCCTGACTGCGGGAACCTTGGAGAACGAAGACAAGGTGCTTTGTCCGATTTCGGATGATGAGAAGACAGAGATTCCCGTTCATACGGTGGAAGTTCCTGTCGAAGTCGAAAGGAAAGTCAATGACAATGACCGACTCAGCGAAAGCGAGAAGCATGCAGTCTTGGTGAGCGATCTCTTCTATGACGAATACATGGATGAGAAAAGAAAGAATGAATTGCCAAAGGCTAGAAAGAGATATCTCCATGTGCCTTTCCTGGATGATGATGACGATGCAAATGAACCCTTCAAGCAGGTTCATCTTCTCAACAAGGCGCTTCGTGCCTATGATGAGGAACAGAAAGAAAAAGTCCTTCCAGACCTCGAACAGCTGAGCGATGATCCTTATCCAGAGGAAGATGATGTCTTCAAGAAGATCAGAAGACTCAATCTCGCCTACAAGGACTATGAGGAAAAAGAACTCAAGAAGGCAAAGGAAGCAGATGAACAGGCTTCCTTCTTGACGGAAGGACTTCTTCCTGCCATTGAAGAAAAAGAAGAGGCAAGTTCTTCTTCTCCGGCTGAAACTCAAGAGACAAACGAATCTTCTGCTCCTGTTTCTGAAGAAAAAGAAGAAAATGAAATTCCTTCTCCGATCCAAGAGAAGGAAGAAGACGATGTCTTCACAAAGATCAGGAAACTGAATCTTGCCTATAAGAACTATGAAGGAAAGGATGTTCCTTCTGAAGAAAATGACGTTTCTTCTTCTTTCTCTGAAGAGAAAACCTCTCCTGAGGAACCATCTCTAGAAGAGAAGAAGGATGAGGAAGCGCTCTATGTCCTTTTCAATCCGGAAGAAGGCTACTATGTTTCTCAAAGTGAATTCTCTTTTGAGAAAGAGAAAGCCAAGGTCTATTCTGATTTCGATGAAGCTGTCCGTGATTCATCCCTGAATCATACGAAAATTGTGAAACTATGAAAAAAGAAAAAGCAGAAAAGAAAGAAAAAAGCAAGAAAAGAAAAATCATCGAATGGGTGATCACGGGATTCATTCTCCTTTTGTTCGCTGCGGTTGGCCTTGGCCAGATCTTAGGCATTGCCAACAGAAGCAACAACAATGGACAGACCCTCAATTTTGGTGTGTATGGAAACTTCATCGTCTTGACGGATTCCATGGAACCGGAATACCAGGAGAAGACAGCCATCGTCACCAAAAAGCAGAACCTGGAAAGTCTTTATACGCTCTATCTTGAAAATCTTGAATACAATAAGCCGATTCAGGAAAAATATGCTGCTCAGATTTCCTCAGCTTCCACAACGGAAGAAAAGACACAGCTGATCCTCCAGATGGAAAAGGAAGAAAAGCATATCGATATCACCTTCATGGATATGTATTCCGGATATAGCCAGATCAAGCCGAGCAAAGATACATCCGATCCGATTCTCAACAATCTCGATTCGCCGGTCCAGGTTTCCACAAGCGAAATGTCTTCTCCCATCATGACGCACAGACTTCGTGAAATGCGCCTCGTGGAAGGGAAGAATGAAGGGGAAGGAAAATACATCTTCATCACCAGCGGTACGAATATCGGCGGACACTATTCTCAATTTGGTCAGTATCAGGCCTTCACGGAAGCACAATACCTGGGTGTGGTCATGCTCAATTCACCCTTCCTTGGCGGTTTCTTCCAGTTTGTGGCCTCTGTCTGGGGCTTATTGATTCTCCTTCTGATTCCTGCCTTGTATCTTGTCATCACCTCTGTTCTGGATATCGTCCGTGCCCTGAAGGAAAAAGACGAGGAAGAGGAAACGCCCGTGATAGAAAATGCCTCTGGCACTTCTTCCTTGAAAGATATCTCTTTGGAAGATCAGGAGAGACTGAAGCAGGAACTTCTTCAGGAGATGCTCGAAAAGTCAGCCAACAAAGATTCAGATAAGGATAAAAAATAGACATGCTTTCGAAAACAAAGAAATATTTCGTTCTATTCATCGGCTTTGGAATCTGTTTCCTGACAGCATTTGCCTTCTATTCCGTATTGGAATTCACAGGCAAGTTTTCCCAAATGAAGAATTTCATCCCCTATTGCTGCCTTTTGCTCATTCTTTTATTCATCTCCGCATTTTTCTTCTGTTTTTTGAAATACGTCAATTCGAGAACGGTCATCGACAACCTGAAATTGCAGAACCAGCATTCCTTCGGTCTGCCGAATGTGTATTTCAACCGAGCCGTTTTTGAGGATGTCGTCAATGTCATGCGAAACAAGCCGAGTCTGAAAAAGGGATTGCAGACCATCGTCGTCTTTTCGGCGGTGCCCGGTGAAATCGCCATCGACAGCAATCGAAAGAAAGCCTTCATGGAGATGAATGGAAAAGTCATTGATTTCCTTTCGAAATATTTCGAGAAGAAAAAGAATCGCCATGTGTATTGCTTTGAGGATGGTCTTTTCTATGTCTATTGCTTTTCCGACAACCGTATCGAAATCATCTCCATGGTCAATGACATCAATGATGCCATCTATAAGATCATGGAAAACAACAACATTCACCTTCTCGTCTCGCCGAATTTCGGTATCGAGGAAGTGAAAGTCGGAGAAAATCTTCTCGAATCCATCGAGAATGCCATCTCTGCGAAGAAGGACAGCGAAAGAAATTTCGAGATGTTCAACTTCCATCAGGAAACCAACCGGGATGATGTCGTCAATGATGCCGATATGATCATCGAAGGATTGAAGAACAAGGAATTCGAAGTCTACTATCAGCCAAAATACAATCCTCTCCGTGGAAGATTTGTCTCTTCAGAGGCTCTGATCCGCTGGAATTCTCCGACCCTTGGTCTTGTCATGCCGGGAACCTTCATCCCGCTTGCCAACGCCTCCGGACTTTCCCATGAATTGGACGTCTATGTCTTTGAACGCGTCTTGCAGGACATTCATGAATCCAAGAAGAAGGGAAGAAGAATCCTTCCGGTCTCCCTGAATTTCTCGTTATATGAATTCTATTCTTCGCATTTTCTGAATTTCATCCTCGAAATGCTCCAGAAATATGAAGTCGATCCGAGACTCATCCAGATTGAGATTCTTGAGACGACCTCTCAGGCCAACCCATTCTTATCGGTCAACATCATCAAGCGACTCCGCGAAATGGGAATCCGTGTCCTGATGGATGATTTCGGCATCGGATATTCCAATTTCGGAAATCTTTCCAAGATTCCCTTTGACGCCATCAAGATCGATAAATCCTATATCGATCATATTGAAGAGGATAAGAAGGCAAGACAAATTGTCCAATGCCTTGTCGATTTAGGAAAAATCAACAATCTCGAAGTCATCGCTGAAGGCGTCGACAACAAGATGCAGGCGGATCTTCTTTTCCAGATGGGTATCGATACAATCCAGGGATTCTATTATTCGAAGCCTTTGCAAAAGCAGGCCTACGACAAATTCCTCATCAGCAATCCGTTTGAAATACAGGAGGACAATCTATGATTCTCATCATCGGTTCGAGCCACGACGATGTTCTCTATTTTGAGACATTGGCAACCAACAAGACGAGAAAAATGCTTTTTGAGCGTTATCCTGTCGTGTTCGGAAAGATGTTCAATCAGGAAGTGGCCATTGTCAGCGAAGTCTATACGAACTATATTTCCAGCATCGTGACATCCTATTTCATCGATAAATTCTTTGTCATCCTTGTTCTCTCAGTCGGAACCTGCATCGGCTATTCGAAGGATGTGAAGCCTCTTTCGATTGCCTTATCTGAGAAAGTCACGCTTTCGGATGTCGATCAGCTGGGTATCCGTCCTGTTTCCTTGGGACAGATTCCGAATGGTTTTCCAACCTATTTCATCTCCGATTCCGATGCGAGAGTCATTCTGAAGAATTCCTTTGAGAAGAGAACCAATGTCGAGGTTTTCGATGCGACCATCTTCTCGAGCAATACCTTCTATACCAAGGAAGAACAGCTTGAGCCTCTTAAGACATTCGGAAAACTTTCTCCCATCGATGAGAACGTGGTTTTTGACTGCACCTATGGTGGCATCTCCATCGCCTGCGAGATGAACAAGATTTCCTCGGTTGCCCTCAAAGTCGTGGAAACGACCTTGGGAAAGCCGATTGACTATCAGGAATATTCCAAGATTCTTTCTGTCTTCATCGATGTCGGAAAGGCGGTTTCCTCTGCCTTGATCGATATCGGATCGAAAGATATTCTCAAAGGGGGAGACAAATGATGAAGCAAAAGAAAAATTCTTTTTCACTGAAGTTCATCTTCTCGAAATATGTAAGGGTCACCATGGCCTTCTTTATCTCCCTAGTCTTGGTGGCGGCTGCCTTGATTCTCTTATTTACCTTCCTTGAAAAAAATATCTTCCTCTATGTTTTTGCCGGTGCGATGCTTGTTCTTTTCATTCTCTATCTTCTTATTCTTCATAAACTCAATAAGAAAGTCTACAACGTCTTCTATCAGGATATCTATTCCGTCAGCCGGAACAATATTGCCAAGCTGATGAAGGACCGCTATGATCTCTCTCTTTATGAATCGACTTCCTATCCGGAAATCAAGGAACTCAATGAGAACATCGAGAAACTCAATGAGGAATATTCCCACACCATCGTCATCGCCAACAAATCGGACTATTCCTATATTCAGCTTCAGTATGAGGACAAGGAAAAGCATCTGATCACCAATGATTCCCTCCACCGCTATATCTCTCAGATCATCTATGCATCCCAGAGCTACCGCAATCTTCTCATCCAGGCCTATTATGACTTTGGTGAAAACCAGAAGATGAACCAAAGAGAGGAAGAAGATCTTCTTTCTCTTCTTGAACACACGTTTTCGAACTATCCGGAAAAACTCTTCAGCTTCAACAAATCCCACCAGGGCATCTACTGCTATCTCCCGAGAATCGATTCCATCAGCAATGTGAAGGAAAAAATCGATTCCGCCTTGAACCAGGCGACGATTCTACGACAGGATTTCAATGGCGGATTGACGAATCTCACCCTCCATTTCGCTGTCGTCGGATTCCCATTCTCGAATATCGATGAGCTCTTCAGCGATCTTCAGTTTGCCAAACGTATGGGAAAATCCACCAACTACTACTTCCCGCTCCGTACCGCTAACCTCAGCGATGTCAGTGCCCTGATCTCTCATGAGTCGATGAATCTCAACTATGCTTCCAAGCTTCTTTCCCTGTTCACCTCCTTGGATATCCATAAGAAGAAAGAAGAGGTCATAAAGGAAATCAGAAGCAATTTCCAATTCCTATTGGCCTTCTTGAAGATTGAGCAGGGCGGACTTGTCCTTCTGGATGACAACGATCGAAAACACAAGGTCATCTTCCGTGAAGGAGAATCTTCCTTCGGCTTCGAACAGGATCAGGTCATCCCGGAGGATTTCATCTCGTCTATCAAGGAAATCCTTGATTCCGACTATACCTATTATGCCAGCAATCGAAAGAATCTATCTCTGAAGATTGCCCAGATATCCGACCGCATCGGAATCCAGTCCATCTTCGTGTATGGATTCTATGGGGATAGAGGAAACTTCCGTGGATTCCTCTATTACACCAATTCCACAAAGTCCTTGATCCTTGATTCCTACTTAAGGGAATCTCTGATGCTGATTTCTTCGAAGATTGCCGACTACTTCATCACCAAGATCCGTCAGGAAAGACTCGTCGAGGAAGAAAGAATCACCTCTTCCATCCTTCGCCTTTCCGACTATGGCATGTATGGCATCAATCCTTTGAACTACGAATTGATGGAAGTCTCCTCCTCGCTTGTCGATGAGATGGGAAAGGAAGTTCCTCTTCACCAGCCATGCTATAAATCCATCTATGGTCTGGATGCCCCGTGTTCGAAATGTCCTTTGCGAACATCCAGAAAGATGAAATCCAAAATCGGTTCCTATGATGTCGAGACCTCCTTGACCCTCAACGAGGAAAACAAGGTCAGTCTCAAGAAACTTCTCCTTGTCAAGCGCTGCTATGACAAGGAAGACAACCTTCTCGATGAACCGTATGATAGCAATCTTCTTGTCAATTCCTACTATATGCTCACCCAGAGCATCAAGAATGCCTACCTTCTTTCCTTGAGAGGCTATGTTCTTCTTCTGAAGATCGACAATGAGATGGAATTGGTTGCCAAATATGGATCGGAAAGCGTTCTTCAGGCAATCAGAAACCTCGCTAGAAAGGTGACGCAATTCGAAACCATCAACAACGTCTATTTCTATAAGCCAGACAGCTTGGCCATCCAATTGTCCGACTATGGTCAGATTGATGTTGTCAATGAATGCGAAGCCATCTTTGACTTGACAAAGACTTCCTTCTTTGGAGAGACAGGCGACTTATTCAAGATCACCTATCTTCCAGTCAGTTATCCGCAGGGCTATCCTTCCCATATCGATTTCCTGAGACATTGCGACAACTTCTATTTCTCGAAGAAATACGAAAGCGGAAAGAACTTCATCTATTTTGATGAATCCGATTATTCCCGTCCAGCCAATGCGGACGATTTCATGCTTTCGGTCATCGACGACAAGTTCCAGAACAAGGACTTCACCGTCAATCTCCAACCATTATTGGAAACATCGACGAAGAAAATCTTCGGTGCCGAATTGCTTCTCCGTCTTTCCGACGAATATCGAAAGATCGTCTTCAATACCGACCGACTGATCAAGGTCGCTGCCAAATATGGCAAGATCAATCTGATCTCTTCGGCCTTGCTCGACTATATCTCTTCCTTGTATATCCAATACGGTGGATCTATCTTCAAGAGCTATGGCTTTGAAAGACTTACCATCAACACGGATTCTTCCTTCTTGAGCGATTCGACCTTGGCGAGCCAGGTCAAGAACCTCATCGACAAGACCCATATGCCGAATAATTTCCTCGGATTCGAAATCACGGAAGAGGATATCTACAATCACTACTCCGATATGAAGAAATTCATCCTCAACCTGTCGAATCTCGGTGTCAAGTTCATCTGTGACCGTTATACAGGACGCTATCTCTCCTTTGAACGACTCAAGGAACTCAATGTCACGGAGGTCAAGATCGACCGTGACTATACGCGTTACATCGATACGGATAAGACGAAGTATGCCTTCGTCAAAGGCATGCTTGAGGAATCGAAGGAAGCCAACATCCGTGTTGGTCTCATCGGTGTCGAAAATATGGAGCAGTATAAGATCATCAAGGAAATCAATCCAGAGTGTTATTTGCAAGGTTATGCCTTCTATAAGCCACTCGAAAAGCAGGCTTTGGTCGAAGCGATTCGAAAGAATGCAATGACTTCCAAGAAAAAATAAAAGAATGGACCCGGATTTCTCTTCCGGGTCTTTCTTTTTGTCAAATTGAATTTCCTTCATTTTGAGTAAGAACTGCAATGCCGAAGAGGGTGTTTTTTTGGTAAACTGACAAAGACGTTCAGAATAAAAAAAGAAGTTTCCCGGCATTGCCCCTATGGTGTCAGGAAACTTTTTTTGATGAAAAAAGTCCTATCACGCAGATAGGACGTATGGGCTTAGAAATCGATTTTGACTTTGACGACGGCTTTTTCGATGACTTCGTCATTGACCTTGATGCAGGGCTTGTGAAGATCATTTGGATAGACCAGAACGAAATATCCGCTCTCAAGGGTGACGACGCAATCGAGGTCTCCTTCATAGTTGGCCTTGTCTTTTTCGGTATTGTATGGAATCGTGATATTCGATTCATCATACTTTCTCTTATCGACATAGCCGACCTTTTCCTGATTCTTCAAGACAAGCTGGATATCCAACCACTTCTCGTGGCCTTCGATTTTGGCATCCTTGAATTCCTTGCCGACATAGCTCGAACGATTGAGATAGACGGAACCATCTTCCTTGATGATGTGCTTTCCGTTTTCAAGTTTGAGCAATCCTTCAACGCCCAATTTGTTGAGATAATCAAAGGCGATGCCGAGATTCTCAGAATAACCGAAATCCTTTTTTGTGAAATCTTTGATATTTCCGATAACCATGATGTATAGATCCTTTCATGTATACAAGTATATTGTACTCTATTCTTTCTTCGGAAGGTAGTTATTTCTCATTTGCTTTCTTTTTATTGGAACGATAGAAGAGATAGAGCATGATGCCACAGGAGAGAACAAGAAGAACGCTTCCGACGATGTAATCCCATGTCTTGATGGAATTGGATGTATAAAGAGGATAGATTGAGGAATTGATGAACATGGAGATGACCGAACCGATGATGAGACCTAAGATTCCATAGAAGGTGGTGACTCGATGCTCGCTAAGAAGCATTTTCATCAATTTGCTCGAGAACACTAAGCCGACAAGAATACCAATGAAGAGGACAAATCCGATGACAAGACCGGTGATGACGAAAGAAGAATCCTTCGCATGGAAGATGGATGCTTCCCCGATGAAGGTGTTGAGTATGGGATGATACATGCCAATGACCATCAAAGACATGCTTCCGGAAATACCAGGGATGATGCAGGCAGTCGCGGCAAGAATTCCGCCGAAGAAGGCAAGAATATACATCCACCAGACTCTCTCTGTGAGATATTTCTCTAAGTCGACACCACACAAAGCCGTCACGATGCCAAGCCCGGCGGCGACAAGAAGACAGATGATCAAAGAAAGCGCATGATACATCTTCTCTTTCTGCGTCTGTCCCTTCCTTAGTTCGCTGATGGCCACCGGAAGCGAGCCTAAGACCAATCCGGCAAATAAGCCTGTCAAGGTGAAGGGAGCGACATCATAGCCTTTCTTGATTCCTAAGAATGCGGCAAGCGCTCCGCAGACAAGTCCAAGAAGGAACGGAAGAAGAATCATGAAGTTTGTCTTGAAGGCTTTCTTCAGTCCTGTGATGGAATCGATGATGGTGTCATAACATCTTTCGGCAACGGCAATCGTTCCAGCTGATAATCCTGGAACGGCAACGGAGACACCCAATGTGACTCCCTTGATCGTATCGAGAAGAAAGGAGATGCCTTTCTTTTTCTCTTTCATCTGTTGATCATGTTCAGACATATTTTTGACCTCGCTGTTGAATAACGAACTTATTATACAAAAGTGGGCAAAAAAAGAAAGAGGCGATTCGATTTTATCCGATATCTGTCCTGTCGGATGGCTGAAAGATTGTATGATTCGATACGAATGGAAAATGTTTCCTTTTACGAAGAAAATGCAATATTCTTTCGTAAAAAGGAAAGTAATATAATCAATATATATTCTGTAGGAGGAAATATCTGATGACTACGTTTGAAATCATTCTTTTGGTCCTTTTCGGTGTATTGGCCATTCTTGTCTTTATCTATTTTCTGCTTCTTCTGAAAGGAAAGAAAAAAGATTCTTCGATCGATGAAAAGCAGTTCTATGAATATCTTGAGAAAGTATCTGAGAAAAACCAGAAGGAGGTCGA
>CAVCCX010000006.1:25712-51428 GCA_963600815.1 Bacteroides uniformis
CTGAATGAGAAACTGGATTTCTTCATTCAGAGAAGCAAGGAAGAGATCGCAAAAAGCTATTCCGATCTTCTTACGTTAGTCACTACCCAACTCAATGAAATGAATGGAAAAGTCTCCGAAACATTGAAGAATGGCTTTGAAAGCAATAGCAAGAGCATGGGTGAGGTCAATATCGCCTTAGGAAAAATCACGGCGGCTCAGACGAACCTCGATTCCCTCAAGGAACAGGTTGTCTCCCTCAACAATGTCTTGACCAACTCCCAGCAGAGAGGACGCTATGGTGAAATGGCTTTGGAATCCCTTCTTCAGGAGGTCTTCGGCCAGACAAGGGGAATCTATGATACCCAGCACGTCCTCAAGAACAAGGCGAGACCGGATGCCATCGTCTTTCTTCCCGGAGGAGAAAAGTGTGTCTGCATCGATTCGAAGTTTCCCTTTGTCGACTATCGTGGCATCTTTGAATCTGAGGATGAAAAAGAAATCCATGATCTGAAACTGAAATTCAAAGCCGCACTGAAGATTCAGATCAAAAAGATTGCCGATGACTATGTCTCGAAAGAGGATACAGCCGACTATGCCATCATGTTCATTCCGAGCGATGGCATCTATTCCTTTCTGCAGATGGAGGATACGTTCTATAAGGAAGTCGTCTGCCTCTCGAGAAACCTCAAAGTCATTCTGACCTGCCCATCGACTTTGCAGCCGATTTTGGCGAATATCCAGATGCTGAAAGTCAACTATGACATCGCCCGCAATATCAAAAACGTCCTCAAGCAGATTCAGGAACTGAGAAAAGAGAATGAGAAATTCTCCAAGG
This sequence comes from Bacteroides uniformis, assembly GCA_963600815.1. GTDB lineage: Bacteria > Bacillota_I > Bacilli_A > RFN20 > CAG-288 > Enterosoma. Next base: position 26,530 of record CAVCCX010000006.1, read on the forward strand.
ATTGGGAGACCTTCTCCAAATCCATGGATACCATGCGGAACAAGAAAGATGAATTCACAAAGCGTGTGACGAATTTCACCAAGCAGACCGATGAAATCCTGACCGTGGCCGATGAAAAGAAACTTCTGGAGGAAAATGCAGATGACAAGACAACAGCTTCTTGAACAAATCACATCCTATGATCCATACAATGAGCAGGAAGAAAAAGATAAGAAACTCATTCTTGATTTCCTGATGAAAAATGAAGATGCTTTTCTTCGAAGCAATTTTCTTGGACATATGACCGCCTCCTGCTTCATCGTCAATGAAACGATGGATAAGGCCTTGTTCTGTTATCATAAGATCTACCAGTCCTGGAGCTGGCTTGGCGGACATGCCGATGGGGATGTCGATCTTCTTCATGTCGCAGTAAAGGAAGCAAAGGAAGAAGCCGGAATCGATACTGTCCGGCCCTATTCTGAGGAGATTCTTTCTCTGGAATCCTTATGCGTCAACGGGCACAAAAAGAACGGAGAATATGTTTCCTCCCATCTTCATTTCAATGTCACCTACCTTCTTGTCGCTGATGACAAAGAAAAGCTCATCATCAATGAAAAGGAAAACTCTTCGCTCGCCTGGTTCGGTCTTGATGAAATCCTTGTTCGATCCAGTGAACCTTGGTTCATCAAGCATATCTATCCGAAGCTGATTGAGAAAGTCAGAATGATCAAAGCAAAAGAATCGACCTGATTTCCCTTTGGCATGGAATCGGCAGGAATTCTCTTTTGGAATAGAAGGAATGCATTTTTCCTCCGAAAGGAAATGGCTGTGCTAAAATGAAGAACCGATAAGGAGCCTATAAGAAATGAATCAAATCAAAATCGTTCAGGATTATCTAAAAAAAGAAAAGAAGGATGCATGGATCATCGTGGATTATGAAAATAAGAATCCGACTTTGGTCTCTTTTCTTGGTGAAAAGATGCTGACTCGAAAAATCTTTTTAGTCATACCCAAAGAAGGAAAACCCTATCTGATCTGTCATCTGATCGATACTGTCTTTCTAAAGGATGAAGAGACTTTAAGCCGATTCGATCTCAAGGTCTATCATACATGGAAAGAGATGCTTGAACTCGAAAGGAAATCATTTTCGGATTATCACGAAGTTTTGATGGATATTTCGGAGGATGGTCTTCTTCCCCGTGTCTCCTTAGCGGACTACGGTTCGGTGGAATTCGTTAAGAAACTTGGTCTTGAAGTCTCCTCAAGTGCGGATCTTCTTCAGATTTTTTCGGCCGCCTATGACCAGAAAGCCTATGAAGGCCAGCTTCTTGCCATCGAAAAGACACTCAAGATCAAAGACGAAGCCTTTGCCCTCATCAAGAAGGATATCCTTGAAAAAGGCGAGAGCGATGAATATCGAATCCAGAAATTCATCTGCGACCGTTTCCACGAGGAAGGAATGGTCTATGATGACCCGGCGATTGTCGCTGTCAATAAAAATGCCTCCAATCCCCACTATGGTCCGACTGAACAGATTCATTCTCCGATTCACAAAGGCGATGTCGTCCTGATCGACATGTGGGCGAAGATGGACAGAAAAGATGGCGTCTATGCTGATATCACCTGGATGGGCTATGTCGGTGAGACTGTGCCTGAAAAAGTGGAAGAACGATTCCAGATTCTCAGAAAGGCTGTCGATACTGCCTTCGAGTTCTTGAAAGCGAATCTTTCCATTCGGGATGTCAAAGGCTATGAAGTGGATGATGTTGCAAGAAATGTCGTTGAAGCCTCTGGATATGGTGAATATTTCACCCATCGGACCGGACATAATATTTCTATTGATGTCTCACCCCATGGCCCTGGCGTGAATATCGATAATTATGAATCCCATGATACGAGATCCCTGATTCCCAATATCTCCTTTTCACTCGAGCCAGGCATCTACGCTCCGGATTATGGCATGCGCGTGGAAACGGATGTCTATCTTGATGAAAAAAGAGAGCCGCACATGGTGGCTGGAAGACAAGAGCACGTCATTGCCATACTGAAATAGAAAAAGAGTGTTATAATTTCTACTATTGCCCATAAGAAAGAAAAAAAGAATATGACAACTATCGAAAATAAAGAAGACAACACAGCCATCGAAGAAAAAATCGATGAAGTCCTTGAAAGACTCCGTCCTTTCCTTGCCCGCGAGGGTGGAAACATCAAGCTGAATCATTTCGATTCTGAAACCGGATTCTGCTACGTCGAAATGCAGGGTGCGTGCAATGGCTGCTATATGGCCGAGAGCGATGTCTCAGAATCTGTCGAGGTTCTCCTGATGGACGAGATTCCCGAAATCAAGAAAGTCGAACTCGTCCAGCCAGAACAACCATCCTTTGAAGACCTTCTCACCCGTCTGAAGCAGGAAGAACAGGCCAATCGTGAACTCGAGGAATACAACAAGGTTCATAAGGAGCAAATGAAATCCGGAGAGTAGGACAATTTTTCTTTCTTTTTTATATAAAAGAAAAGAAAATCAAGCCCACTATGCTTTGATTGTGGTAGAATTGAAAAAGAGGTAAATAAAAATGTCAGAAAAAACTTTCATTGTCGAAACAAGTGCCCATCACATCCATGTCACACAGGAAGCGTTGGACTATCTTTTTGATGGCCAGCCGCTCAACGTCGTCAAGATGCTTTCCCAGCCTGGTCAGTTCGCTTCGGATAAGAAGCTGGATATCGTCTATCATGCTTCCATCAAGGACAAAGCCACTGGAGAAGTCACCGTCAAGGATTTCACCATCAAGGGAATGAGAATCCTTGGACCTGTCAGAAAAGAAAATCAGGTCGAAATCTCCATGACCGAAGCCCGTTCCTTGAAGGCCAATGTTCCGGTCAGAGAATCTGGAGACTTGGAAGGCTCTGCCCCAGTCACCTTGGTCAACCCGCTCAACGGAAAGAAAGTTGATTGTGACAAAGGCATGATCATTGCCAAGAGACATATCCATATGACACCAGCTGATGCTGAAAATTTCGGTGTCAAGAACGGTGAAATCGTTGCTGTCAAGATCAAGTCTGCCAACGGCAGATCGGCCATCCTTGGCGATACCGTCATCCGTGTCAGCGAGAAATATGCTCTTGCCATGCATATCGATACCGACGAATCCAATGCCGTCGGCGGTGCATCCTCTGGCGTCTTTGGCGAAATCGTCAAAGTGGATCTCTAATGCCAAATCTGCTTGCTCATTATCTGCTTGTTAAACGTTTTTCCTTGAAATACAAGGAAATCGAATCGAATTATCCGAATTTCCATTCATTTCTGGATGGAAATTTCGATTATTTGAGTCTCGGCACACAAGGTCCGGATCCCTTGTTCTATATGGGCATCATTCCGTTTCGCGGACTGCATCTTCCGACAGCCATGAAGAAGGTCGGAAATCAGATCCACAAGACGGATGCGAAGAAATATTTCCGCTATCTCATCCAGCAATGTTATTCCATCGATGATACCCAAACCGCTGGAAAGGAAATCCTCCGGTTCAAGGCCTTCATCTTTGGACAGTTTGCCCATTATCTTCTCGATCGGGAATGCCATCCCTATATTCTCTACAAATCCGGATTCGACAAGAATGGGAAGATCAAAGGCAAATATCATTATGAGCATGCCTATTTTGAGTCCAAGATTGATTTCTGCCTTTCGGAGAAATACAAGATGGATCATTTCTTGGAAGATCCGCAGGAGATTCTGCCGGATCATCCGATGGTTCTGAAGACGATTGACCGGAATCTTGTCCCTGTCCTGAAACAGACCTTCGAATTGACGAAATTACCGAAGAACATGTATTCCAACGGCTTGAAGAATTTCCGCTTCTGGCTGAAATACACCAATCACGGAACAAGAGCGCGCGTTTTCTTCTTCGGAAAGACGAACTTGTCTGCGACAAGGCTTCCCGAGTCGGTCAATGAGGATGTCCTGAATGAGAAAAGGGAAATCTGGCTTGATCCTGTCAGCGGAGAAAAACATAACGAATCCTTCCTCGAACTTCATTCCCGTGTGTTTGTGATTCTTTCCTCCCTCTATGAAGACATCATGAAAAAAGGCTTCAACTATGAGACGTTCAGCAAATATATTGATGGACGAAACTATTATGGTGAACCTCTTGATCAGAAATGGATCTATAAGGAAGAAAATAAGTAGATTATTTGCGGTAGCCTCCGGGCTACCGTTTTTTCGTCGCTGAAAAAAGGAATGTGATTTCGATTTTCTCTCTTAGAGTGAAAAAAATGATTTTTCTCCTTGAATAATGCGTTTGTCTTTGGTAGAATATCAAAGCTGCGAAAAAAGACTATCGATGGCCCGATAGCTCAGTTGGCAGAGCACGGCACTGAAAATGCCGGTGTCGGCGGTCCGATTCCGCCTTGGGCCACCACCCTGAAATCCATGGTTCAGTTGAGAAAAAACTCAATTGGACCATTTTTCTTTGTGAAATCATTCTTGTTTTCATCCATTGTGTTGTACAATACCTTAGGCAGGTGAAAAGATGAGTCAAATAGAATTAAAGCATATATATAAAATCTACAATGAAGGAAAAGAAAATGAGGTGAAAGCTCTCAACGATATTTCCTTTTCCCTAGAAGAAGGAACCTTTCTGGTCATCCTTGGTTCCTCGGGTGCTGGAAAATCCACATTATTGAATATCTTAGGTGGAATGGACAATGCCACAGGCGGATCCTATCTCATCGATGGAAATGATGTCGTCGGATTCTCGAACAAGGAACTCGAACAGTTTCGAAGAAAGACCATCGGATTTGTCTTTCAGTTCTACAATCTGATGCCGAATCTGACGGCCTTGGAGAATGTAGCCTTGTCAGCGAGCGTCATTCCGGATTCCTTCTCTCCGGAAGATATCCTCTCTTCGGTTGGGCTTTCTTCCCGTGCGAATAATTTCCCAAGCCAGCTCTCTGGTGGTGAACAGCAGCGAGTGGCCATCGCCCGTGCCATCGTGAAGAATCCGGAACTCCTTTTATGTGATGAACCGACTGGTGCCTTAGATAAGAAAACCGGAGCGAGCATTCTAAAGCTTCTCTATGATGTTTCCCGTGAATATCATAAAAGCGTCATCATCGTCACCCACAATCAGAAAATCGCATCGTGTGCCGATCGTGTCCTGACGATTTCCGATGGAAAGATTCTTTCGGATGAGAAAAACCGGAATCCCATCAAGCCTGAGGATGTCCAATGGTGAAAATGAAATCGACCTTCTCTCTTCTTTTCAGGATGATGATGCGGACAGTCAAGAATGGCTTTGCCCAGTTTTTGGCAATCATTGCCATCGGCTCCATTGCCGTCACCCTGTTCACCGGCTTGATCAGCAATGCCATGGTCTTTTCCACCCAGGTCGAGGAAGTCTATTCGAAGGGAAATCTTTCTTCCTTATGGGTGACGACCAAGAAATATGATCAAAAGGATGAAGAGAATCTTTCCTCTTTTCTTGAACAGGGGGAAAAGATGGAAGGAAGATATTATCTTCCGGTGGAAGGGGATACCCATTCCTTCTATCTCTGCGTGAGTCAGAAGCTTCCCACAATCTCCAAGCCATTTGACTACACGGATGAGATCGGAGATGATTTTGTTCTTCTCGACAAGGCGATTGAGGAAGAAAGCCTCAATAAAATCCATGTCGGAGATGAGACAACCTTCTTTCTTGATATCGCATCCTATAAGACAAAAGAACTCAATTCCTTTCTTCCTCTTCTTGACCGGCTCTGCAAGGATGGAAAAGAAAACATCTTCCGGAAGGATAAAATCGAAATCAAGGCCAAGGTCACCGGCTTTGTCTCCCATCCGGAGAATATCAACAAGGCCGCCTACCAGTCCAGCGTCGTCCTGATGTCGGATTCTGTGTATAAAAAAGCCATCACATCCCTTTTCTATGACAATTTCAAGGAAAATTATGTCGATGCCATCTATTCGTATGTCGCACCGCTTTTGGGACTCAACAGCCTTGAGGATGAAACGATCGCCTCGCCGAACCAATATGTCTTCCAGCTGAATGAGAAGAGGGATATTTCCGCTCTGAAAAAGATGATTGAGGACTACTATAAGGAAAAAGAGGAGAATAACCTCTATTATGTCACCACCAGGGAACAGATGCCTTTCTATATGACGATCGACAATGATGTCAGACAGGCTGTCCAGTTCACCTTTGTCTTTCCGATGGTCTTCTTCCTTGTGGCCATCCTGGTCATTCTGACGACCCTATCCCAGATTGTACTGAAGGATCGAAACCAGATCGGAACATTGAAGGCAATCGGGGTGGAGAAGAAATATATCTATGGATATTATATCTTCCTGACTCTGTCGTTGGTTTTTCTTTCCCTTGTCATCGGAGAGACGCTCGGACCTCTTCTGATTCCCAATATTCTAGGCAAGAAATATCAGATCATCTATACGCTCCCGAGCCGGACATACCAGTTCCCGCTCCTCTATGGCCTTTTGACAGCCCTTATCTTCCTATTTGTCAGCGGACTTGTCACTTTCCTTGTCTGCCATAAGGAAGTCATGCTTAAGCCAAGTGAGAGCATGCGCCCCAAGGCAGTCTCTTTGTCAAAGAGAAAAACCTCCTCCCACATGAAGAAAGCCCACCTCTTTTCCTTCAAGATGGCTTATCGGAATATCCTTATGAACAAGGTGAAATCCATGATGGTCGTAATCGGCGTCATAGGATGTACGGCTCTTCTTGTCTGCGGATTTGGAATCGAAGACACCGTGAATTATGGAATCAGTCATGATACAGAATATTTCCGGAGTGAAGATATCACACTTTCCTTTTCTTCCTCGAAGACAAAGGAGGATATCGAAAAAGACCTCTTTGCGATCGAAGGCATCGAATATATAGAAGAAAGCATGTCTCTGACTTCGACGCTTACGGCCACGGATGGAAGCCAGGAGAACACCACCCTTCGCATCGTCAAGGACAATGCCCTTTTCTGCAAGGTCGACGTCCGTTCGGATGAGATTGCCGTCTCAGAGAAGGTGGCAAAGAAACTCAATCTGTCCCTTGGCATGGAACTGCAGTTCACCTATCATAATGAACCCTATAAAGGGACAATCGGAGCCATCTATCCCGCCTTTTTCTACAATGGCATCCTCTTAAAGGAGAACTTTCCTCTTCTGGATTCTTCTTCCTTCTTATATAAGTCGTGCGGGGTCAACATCAAGGAAGGATACGATGTCTCTTCCATCTCGAAGAAGATTCTCAGTCTCGACTATGTCTCCGACTGCAAGACAAAAGAGGATTGGCAGAAAAGAATCAACAATACGCTTTCCGGTGTCTTGGTCATGACCATGGCGGTGAAAGTCTTTGCCATTCTTCTAGGCCTTGTTGTCGTCTATAATCTCACTTTGATGAATTATCGCGAAAGAAGCCGGGATATTGCCACATTGAAGGTCATGGGCTTCACCAAGGGAGAGATTCTCCGTTCTCTGATTCTCGAATCCCTTTCCTTGACTTTGGTCGGTGTTCTCTTTGGCCTGGCATTGGGCTATCCTTTCATGCTGGCTGTCATGATGACGAACAAGGTCGAATTGGTCGACTATCTCTTCCATATCGATGTGCTGAGCTATATCCTGAGCTTCCTGTTGACCTTCGGCGTCACTTTCGTGATCAATCTTCTTCTCTCCTTCAAAATCAAGAAAATCAAGATGATCGAATCCCTCAAGAGCGTGGAATAGTCCTTGATGTCGTTTTTTTCCTTACATCTTATAAAATTGCGTGCTATATTGATTTTATGAATTTCAAGATTGCCATTGTCGAAGACGAAAAAGAAGCCAGCGATACTCTGAAGAAGATGATCGAAGAATATCAGAAGAAGGATCAGGAGAATCATTTCTCGGTTGTGATTTTCTCTTCTGCATCCTCCTTCCTTTTTGAATACAATGGCAGCTATGATCTGATCTTCATGGATATCGAGATGCCTGGTCTCAACGGCATGGAAGCCGCCAAGCAGATCCGTGAGAAAGATAATCATGTCCTGATCGTCTTTGTGACCAATATGGCCCAATATGCGGTGGAAGGCTATTCTGTCCATGCCTATGATTTCATCCTGAAGCCGATCAACTACCCACGCTTCTCGATGAAATTCGAACGCATCTGCAATGAATTGACTCATCAGAACAATGACCACTTCATCTCCATCCAGGTCAAGAAGGAAGTCAAGCGAATCCGTGTGGATGATATAAGGTATATCGAAGTCCTGAATCACGACCTGATTCTCCATATGAGCAAGGAATGCATGAAATTCCGTGGGACGATGAAGGAAATCGAGCAGAAGCTTCATGAGGAGAATTTCTCACGCTGTTCAAATTCTTTTTTGGTCAACCTGAAATATATTACCGGACTGAAAGGCGATTTTGTCCTCTTGGGCGAGGAATCGCTCCGCATCTCCCAAACCAAGCGTTTTTCCTTCCTTTCGGATTATGCCCTCTATGTCGGAGGAAGCAAGTAGGATGAATTTCTATCAGATGCTGCTTTCTCCTTTGATGGCGTTGGAGATTCTTTTTGCTGAAATCATGTTCTGCAAGAACGCCAAGAAGAAAGACTACTACTGGATAAGGCTATTGAGCCTGACGTTCGTTTCTTTGGGAATCATCGTCTGGATTGAGATCTTCTATGTGATGCTGACAAATACGAATTTCAGCTACAACCAGACTTCGAGTCAAGGGGGAAGCTCGCTTTTCAAGCTGATTTATTTTCTTGCCATCTATGGGCTGACGCTCATCATCCTCCGCACGGGCTATGAAGGAAACTGGTGGAATATCCTCTGCTATGGTTCCTGCGGATATGCTTTGGAGCATCTTCTGATCGGTGTATGCACCATCTTTGATCTGATTCCTGCGATTGCTGATTCGATATCCCTTTATTCCTGGCTATCGACTGTCTATGAAATTCTCTTTCTATTGGTTCTCTATCCGCTTGCCTATCTTCTGCTTCTCAAAAACAAGTCCTTCGATCTGGATAACCGCCAGGATGTCCCAAAGAAGGTCCTGATTTCTCTTTTTGTCATTTTGATCTGCGTCGGGCTTTCAAGACTCACCAGGGACAATCTAAACAGAAATATGCTCTCCATCTTCTCGGAATCACTCTATTCGATTCTCTGCTGTTCCTTCATTCTCTTCAATCTTACCGGCATGGCCGAAAAGGAGAAGATTCAGGATGAGGTTTTCCTGATGAAGGAGATGCTCCATCGAGAAAGGGAGCAGTATAAGCTTTCCAAGGAGAATATCGAACTCATCAATATCAAGTGCCATGACCTGAAGCATCAGCTGAACGCACTGAAGAACAATCCCGATGACAAAAGCATCGAGGAAATGAAGAAAGCCATCATGATCTATGATTCCACCGTCAAGACCGGAAATGATGTTCTTGATGTCATCCTGACGGAAAAATCCCTTTATTGTGAAAGCCATCATATCATATTGACCTGCATGGCCGATGGGGAGAAGCTCTCCTTCATGGAAGCAAGTGATCTCTATTCCCTTTTTGGAAACGCTCTATCCAATGCCATCGAATCCGTGATGGATATCAAGGATACAGAGAAAAGAGCCATCTCTTTGAATGTCTCTGCCATGAACAATATCCTATCGATCCATATCGAGAATTTCTTTTCCGAAAGACCTGATTTCGAGGATGGATTACCGATCACATCCAAGGACAAGGACTATCATGGCTTTGGCATGAAGAGCATGGACCGCATCGCAAAGAAGTATCATGGCGGAATGAAGGCGCTGATCAAAGAGGACAAGTTCTCTCTTGATTTTGTTCTTCCGATTTCCTGATTTTTCTTTTCCTTCTTTTATGAGTCACGCCAAAGAAGGGATGAGTTACGCCAAAAGTGCGTGCCTTTTGATTGTTTTGGACTAGAGTATCCCTGTACATGTAAGCCGTTACATCAGAAAGGAGCTCTCATGAAAAAACTTTTATCGAACAAGGCTTATGGCTTTTTTGTCACACTGGGACTGGCTGTCGTTTCCATCGTCACGATGATCGTCTACCTCGTCTCTTACAAGGGTGTGATTGCCACCAACTCGACCAAGGAAATCTTCTCTTGGCCCGCTTTCATCTTCCTTCTTGTCTTTGTCGTCCTCTTTGTCCTCTCCCTCTTCGTCAAAAACTACTTCAAGTATCTCAACTACATCGCCTGTGTGTGTCTGACTTTATCCGCCTGTTTCTTCGTCTATGGGATCTATTACCAGGTTTCCGTCATGGCGACGGGCATCGATGCCAAATTCAACTTCACCTTCTTCTTCAACACCTTCCTATTCGTCATCCTCTGGATTGTCTCGATTGCCAATGTCTTCCTGCCACAGGAAAAGAAGTGCGTTGAAACCGTCAAGGAATGATAGGAGAAAATCACCATGAACAAGAAATTGAATAACCTCTATAAGATTTTGATTACCTCGTTTGGCACACTTTCTGCCGTCACGGTTCTTGGAAAGACCATCGCTTTCGAAAACAGGGCCTTGCTGAATAAGCAGATGGGTTTGTCGACGACGAAATATGTGGAAGATGAATCTGCCCAGAAGGTCGACACAGACTATTTCAAGTCAAAATATAAGACTCTCGATGAGGAGATGGCTGCGTCCCGAGCTGTCAGCCAGGAAGCGGAGGAAGAAGGCGCTGTCTTATTGAAGAATGACAATGATGCTCTTCCGCTTGCAAGTGGAGCCAAGGTTTCCCTCTTTGGCGTTGCCAGTGTCGATCCGGTCTATTCCGGAACGGGATCGGGTGCCACCAACACGGCCGATGCCGATACCTTCAAATCCGCCTTCGAAGGGGCCGGAAAGATGGAAGTCAATCCGACCTTGTGGGATTGGTATAGCAAAAACAAATCGACATATACGCGTAAATCCATCATCGATCCGGAAAGAACCTGGGCCGGTGCCACAGGTTTGGATATCAATGGTGCCCCATGGAGCGAAGTAAGGAGAATAACGGATCTACGTTTGCCACCTATGGCGATTGTGCCTTTGTGGTGATTGCCCGTGTCGGCGGAGAAGGAACCGACTTGCCCTGCTCAAAATCTTCCCCGGTCACACTTTCCAATTCGGAGACGGGGGACTATCTGGAATTGTCCACGAATGAAAAAGCCCTTCTTGCCGGACTCAAGAGCGAAAAAGATGCCGGCACCATCAAGAAGATCGTCGTCCTTCTCAATTCGGCCAATGCCATCGAGACTCCTTTCATCGATGATAGCGCCTATGGCATCGATGCTGCCTTATGGATCGGATCGACAGGTCATAAGGGTTTGAGCGGCGTTGCGAGAATCATCAATGGCGAAGTCTCTCCTTCCGGTGGATTGTCGGATACCTATTTCACGAACAACAACCTCTACAATCCCGTCATGAAGAATTTCGGAAACTTCACCTATACCGGCGATGTCATCAATTCCCTCTATGGACAGAAGAAATATCAGCTGGCGAATTCTCTTGGAAAATATGTCGTCTATCAGGAAGGCGTCTATCTCGGCTACAAATATGCAGAGACCCGCTATGAAGATACGATTCTCATCCGAGAGAAGACAGGAAACTTCTGCTATAGTGATGTCATCGACTATCCTTTCGGATATGGCCTGACCTACGCTGATTTCGATTTATCGGACTACAAGGTCGTCGAAGATAGCAAACTCGATACCTACACCATCTCCGTGAAAGTCACCAACAAGAGTACATCGAAGCATTCCGGAAAGAAGAACGTCCAGTTCTATATCCAGAAGCCGTATACGGACTATGATATTGCCAACGGAATCGAAAAGCCTTCGGTCGAACTTGTCGGCTTTGCCAAGACAAAGACACTCAACCCCGGTGAATCAGAGACGGTTTCCTATACAGTCTCGGGAAGAGATTTTGCTTCTTATGACTCTGCTAAGGCGAAGACCTATGTCCTTGATAGCGGTGACTACTATTTGACGGCGGCAAGCAATTCCCATGAAGCCATCAACAATATCCTTGCGGAGAAAGGTGCGACAACCGATAATTCCATCTTCGGAAAGGGAAGCAAGGATTTGGTCTATATGAAGACCTGCGAATTCTCCGATACGAAATACAGATTCACGGAATCGGAAAAAGAAGGCGAAGGCACTAAAATCGAAAATCAGTTCGACCATGGCGATCCGAACAAGACCTTGGGCGAAGAAAACAAGGTCACCTTCATGTCCAGAAACAACTGGGAAGGAACCTATCCGACTGGAGATCTTAAACTGACCCTCACCCAGGAAATGTATGATACGATGATCGATATGATGACAATCAAGGCCGATGATAGCGTCTCCTATCCGACCTATTCGGCTGGAAATAGCATTCAGCTGATCGACCTCAAGGGCAAAGAATACGATAATGAGCAGTGGGACAACCTTCTTGACAATCTCAGCTGGGATGAAACGGTTCATCTTGTCACCCAGGGCTTCAGAAGCACGACCGCCATCTCCTCTGTCGGCAAGAAGGGAACCATCGATTCGAATGGCCCATGCGGTCTGACCGATGCCTATGGAAATGGTCCGAATGGCTTGGCTGCGAAGAACAATTCCGATCCCGACAAGAAGAAATATCCGACGACATTCCCCTGCAATGGCATCATTGCAGCCACATTCAGCACGGAGCTTTCCACCAAGGTCGGTGAAGCCATCGGAGAGGATGCATTGTGGGCTGGCTATTCCGGTCTTTATGGTCCTTGCTCGAACATCCATCGTTCCCCCTATGAAGGAAGAGCCTTCGAATATTATTCTGAGGATTCTGTCCTCTCGGGTCTCATCCTTGCCGATGAGGTGGCCGCCATCACAGAAAAAGGCTGCTATGTCTACAATAAGCATTTTGCTCTGAACGATCAGGAAACGAATCGTGCCGGTGTCTGCACCTGGGCCAATGAGCAGACCATCCGTGAAACCTATCTCAAGGCGTTTGCTCTTCCGATCAAGAAGACACCATTCCAGTGTGTCATGACTTCCATGAACCGAATCGGTCTTGTTCCGACGGTCATGGACAACAACCTCAATACCAATTTCCTCCGCGGCGAATTGGGAATGGAAGGCATCAATGTTACCGACTATTGGGGATCCTATTCGATGTATTCGACGATGGAAGCCTGCCTGATGAACGGCGTCAATTTGCCAGATGGAAACATCTCCGATGATGGCTTGAAGGTCTTTGAGAACTATAAGCCAGGAACGGGCTATGGCCAGCTTGCCCAGAACATGAGAGAATCCGCACACCGCATTCTCTATATGGTCAGCAATTCCAATGCCATGAACGGCATCGCCCCCGGCGGAAAGATCATCGATGTCACCCAGGGATGGGAAATCGCTCTGATCAGCGCTCAGTGGGTCTTCATCGGCTTGACCGCTCTTGCCGCTGTCGGTCTTGTCTTGAATCTTCTCAACGTCTTTCCGAAAGTGACAGACTGATCTTTTGATCAAAGGAGTTCTTCCTTCTTATCTTGAATGGATAAAAGGAAGGCTCCTTTTTTTCATGCATCAAAAAAGCACCCGAAGGTGCCTAGAATCATCTTGTGGCTTGATTAGATGGCCTTGACGTCTCTTCCTTCGCTATCCTTGAAGGTTCCGCATAGGATCATGATGAAATCGACGATGGCGATGATGCAGGGAACGAAAGTCCAACAGAAAAGAAGCATGAAGACGGCACTGGTCGTCTTTCCGGTATAGAAGCGATGAGCTCCAAATCCGCCTAAAAACCAGCAGAGCAAGGCTGCGATCAGTCTTGAGCAGGGAGAGATGTTGTTGGACTTGAAGTTGGATGCGTCTTTCAGGTCGCTGGACATATTCGAAGTGAAGCCTTCCTTGAACGATGTGCTCTTTGTCGGATTGACGCTGGCTCCGCATTTTTCGCAATAGGCATCATCGTCACGAATCTCGGCACCGCAATGTGGACAGAACATAATGGAAATCCTCCTTTTGCACATTATATTTCGAGAAACGAGATGTGTCAATTGAAAATTCCAAATTGATTTCGATATTCTATATGCTCGCTTCTCATATCTATCAATCGAGTCTTCTTTGAGTATCATGAGTTCAAAATGGAAACCAACTCATCCAATTCAGAATGGACGTTCTCCATGATTTTCATGATGTCCAATCTTTGAAGCAATCCGGAAACTTTCTTTCCTTTGATATCGATTTTGTTTCCGCTTCGGAATAGGCTTTTCATTTCGTCATATCCGTTTTATCCATTGACTTTCTTTGGAAGTGGAATCCGAAGCCATCGGCATATGCCGTTCACATCGTAAAGCAGCCAATCTTCGATGCTTCTTTTGGCTTTGATCTGTATGACCTTTGATGCTCCGATCTGTTCCATTTTCTTTTGGACTTTGTCCCAGTTTATAGGTGGAACGGATGCGAATTCGAAAACATCGGTGTCATAGCATAGCGCCACGATGAATTCTCTATTCGGATTTTTTTCCATGAGTCTTTTGAATTTCATGATGGAATCATTCTTGAATCCTCCGACGCCACGAACATTCATAATGCTGATTTCGCATGTGAGTTTTTGATTTGGCATGCCATTTCGGATGATTGGTATGATGTGATTCCTATAGAGTTCTTCTTCCGTCTCACTTCAGATCCGAAAGAATGATTTCAGCTAAATAAAGAGGCTTTAATTCGAGCATTTCATCATTTGAAATATCATTCTGGGAAAATAAAAGACTTCTTTTTATTCTTGCAGAATATTTGTCCATGAATTCAAGAATCGATTTGTGATTCTTGGTGTCCGATGATTTCACTTCGATCGGGACCAATTTGTTTTCTGCTGTTGTGAGAAAATCGATTTCATAGTTATGGGTGCTGTTCTTGTTCTTGAATGTGTAGAAATAGAGTTTCCGATGGGAGGCCATCAGAATCTGTGCCATTGCATTTTCATAGAGGTATCCTAAATTGATATCGAGTTTATCGGAAAGCAACTTTGTATAGATATTGCCATCCATGAAGGTCTTGTCATTGAAGATCATCGTTGTAAAAAGACCGATGTCTGACAGATATAATTTGAAATCATTCAGATTTTTTGTGGCATTCAATGATAATGATGGATCATTGACCCGATAACAGGGCAAAACTGTTTTCGAGTCAATCAGGTTGTAAAGATTCTCAAGATCTTTTGATGTGATTTTTTTGCCGGTGACTTTTGTCAGATAGAATTTGTTGTGACTGGCAAGCTGAGTCGGAATGGAATCGAATAAGAGGGAGAGTCTGCCATTTTGATCGAGCTTGTAGAAATCATCGTGATAGAGAGAGAGGATTTCTTTCTTGATTTGATCGACTTCCAGCATGTTTTTTTCACGAAGATAGCAGTCAACAGCCTGAGGCATTCCTCCGACAGCCATGTAGAGACGGAAATCACGCATCAATTTTCGATTTGTTGCCGGTCCGATTGCTCCTTTGCATCGATTCACCTCACGAAGAAGGTCATAGTTATAGTCGATTGCCCAACAGAATTCCTCATAATCCATCGGATAAACTTCGATCTTATGCTCTTCGGATGGAATAAGGATATCCTTTACATTTTTCTTGATGGATATCAGTGATCCAGTCTCAATATAATCATAGCGCCCATCCTTAACGAGATGTTTAATGGCCTGCCTTACCTTGGGAGCGAACTGAATCTCATCAAAGATGATGACGGAATTTCTTCTTTCAAGTTTTATGTTTTTTGACGCTTCCAATCTCATAAAGAAGAAGTCAAGGTTATTGATGTCTTCAAAAATTTCTTCCTCTTCCATCGTGAGGTGGGAGAAGTCGATCAGAATATAGGACTTGTAATTGTTTTTTGCGAATTCCTCCGCGATTGTTGATTTTCCGACACGCCTTGCACCCTCCAATAGGGCAGCATATCGGCCTGAAAATTTCTTCTTCCAGTCCATCAATTCGTCATATGCTTTTCTTTTGAACATCATCTATCCTCACATTGTTTTTGATATTATACCATTTTTGCAACATCATTTGATGTAAAAAGTACCATTTTGCAACATTTAAAAGCCTAAAAAGTACTATTTTTGCGTCATAGAATGCGCTTTCGATATGCTTTTATTGATTTTAGATAACGATATAGATGGACGAAAATGAATGCATTTTTGTTACCGAAAATGGATGCTATTTCAGATAACCTCGGCTGGCAATAGAACGCAATCGTCTCTAATGAGAATGGAATTTCCGCATATGAAAATATCATCCTGATTTTTAAGTCTGTTCTTCATTTTATAATAAATCTGGAATTCAATTCCGAATTTATTAAAATTTTCAGATGTAGGCTTCGTCTTATCAATGCCTAGAAAATAGATTGAGAGAATTGAATTATTGGATAAAAAAGTGGAAACATCAAATCATGTATTCGTTGGAATACTAGAAAAGGATGGCTTTCTGTTATGTGGTTTATGCTTTTTGCGTTTTATTGAATTCAGATATCAAATAGGTCTTGTCACCCTGTGCAATTGCGAGAAGAGTAATCTCAAACTTCTTTTCGTTGATGGATGGACCAATGGTATTGAAGGCACGCAATTTGATTTCATCGTCTTTTTTCAAAGATAGATTATAGGAGAAAGTATAGACACCAGTCGGTTTTTCTGATTTGATCTGTGTGCCATTGAGGTATAAATAGGCTGTCGATGTGGCGTTATTGACATCAAGACAGACCATAAAAGACATATTGAGAGTTTTTGCAGAAGTGAAGTTAAAGAACGTTCCATAGGAATCGTCTTTTCCTGTCTCTTCAGAATATTCGACGTAATCCGTCGAATGCTTGGAAAACCAATAGCTCGTATCGGATGGATTTGAGCTCCCGCTTGAACATCCGACGGTCAAAAGGCTCAGCATCGTCGTCAGCAATAAACCGAATTTCTTCATGATTACCTCCTTTTAAGGACATGGTTGGCTTTTTTAGTAAATCAAAGCGCTTTTCTTGGTTCTATATTAAACGAATAGACTTGTTATACCAATTAAAAAGAATGAGTTTTCATAAAATCTTCGAACCGAAAATAGGCATATTTCTTTGACATCGATTGCTAGGCTTAAAAGTATATTCGCATAATCGAAATTGATTTATGCCTGTTCCTTTAATTCTTCCTGATGCATTGATTTGTTTTCCTCTCGAGTGGAAATTAAATCGCTTATGACACGAAAGTGGAAATCGTATATAATACTTTCGTTATGAATTTTTTTGGACCGAAATATAAAAACGATGATGAAAAGTTCATCGTGATGCAGGATTTTTATCAAAACGTTTCGAATCTGCTGAAACAAGATATTTTTATCTCCAGGAAAAAATATATTTCCTTTGTGGACGTAACAAAAGAAACCTATGATACGCTCTCAACCTTGAAGAAGATGGATACTTTGGAAACGTGGTGCAAGAAAACGAAGACGGACTTGAAAGAAATCATACGCTATTTGGAATTCTATGAATCGGTTCATTCCTTGGTTAAGCGGCACAATGTCGATTTTGTATCATCGCATCTTTTGAGTGACAAGGAATATTTCGATTCCATCTTGAAGAATGATGATCCGAATATCGTTCTAGATGAAGATCAGAGAAAAGTCGTTTTGAATGACGAGGATTATACATTGGTGATTGCCGGTGCCGGTGCTGGAAAGACAACCGTTCTGGAAGCTAAGGCGAAATATTTGGTTGAGAAGCTTCATGTCGATCCGAAAAGAATATTGATCATCTCCTTCACTAGAAAAGCGACCAAGGAACTTTCCGACCGCTTTGAGAAAATAGGCATACCAGCGAAAATCTCAACATTCCACTCGATCGGAAATGCAATCATCAATAACGAGGGAGGAAAGCATTCCGTCAAGGATCAGGGATTTCTGTTTGAAGTCCTTCGCAGTTATCTGATTTCGAAATTGTCGGATGAGAGCTTCATAAAAAAGATTCTTCTATTTTTTGCATCCTATCTTGAGATTCCTTTTGAATCGTCCAATTCGGTGGAATTGTACAAAATCATGCTCAGCCGAAACAATCTTCTGACGATGAAATCGGAACTGGATGAATATAAGGAAAACTTGACGAAACGAAAAATAACGATTTGTTCTGAAAGAGTCCGTTCTGTTCAGGAATGCCAAATTGCCAATTTTCTATTTATCAATGGAATTGATTATGAATATGAACCGATTTATCCTTACTGTCTTCCTGGAACATGCAAACCCTATACACCGGATTTTCGGATTACACAGGGGGACAAAGTCTTTTATCTCGAACATTATGGAATCAGTGAAGATGGAAAAAATTGGCGATTCACCCAAGAGGAATTGGAAGAATATATCCGACATGTCAAGGATAAGGAAAGACTTCATCGGATCCACAAAACCAATCTGATCTGCACCTATTCCCAGTATAACGACAAACGAAGCCTGATTTCCCATCTGAAGGATTTATTGATCCAAAATGGATTCACGATCGAATGCAGGGATTCAAAGGAAATCTATGGCGAACTTGTCCATCGTGCCGAAGAAAGATATTTCAACAAACTGATTCAGCTGATTAGCAATTTCCTCAATCGATTCAAGACAAACAACTATAAATTGGAGAAATTCTCTGATTTTCAGGCAGTTGCAAGAGAAAACAAAGATGAGCGAACATCGCTGTTTTTGGATATCGCCCGTCAGTGCTATATTCATTATGAAGCAGCCTTGAAGGAAGCCAAAGCCATTGACTTTGAGGATATGATCAATAATGCCGCTGATATTCTTGACCAGAAAATCAGGAATAGAGAGAAGCTTCCCTATGATTATGTCTTCATCGATGAATATCAGGATATCTCTTTCCAAAGGTTCAATTTGGCAGAAAAACTGTCCCAATGTTCCGATGCGAAGATCATCGCTGTCGGTGATGACTGGCAATCCATCTATCGATTCTCTGGATCCGATGTGACTCTGTTCACGGATTTCGAAAAGAAAATGGGATATGCTGAGATTCTCTATCTGAGAAATACGCATCGAAATTCACAGGAATTGATTGATCTGGCTGGTGATTTTGTCATGAAGAATAACCTTCAGATGAAGAAAATGCTCAAATCACAAAAGCATTTGGAAGATCCGGTCGTCGTTGTCAGCTATGATGACAGATATACGCCAAAGAAAGATGCAAAGCAGACTGAAAAAGAGAATCCCTTTACCAGAATGGGAAAAGCGATTCTCTCAGCCATTGAAGATATCCGTGAGAAATTCGGCGAGAACAGTTCAATTCTTTTGATCGGCCGCTATAATTTCGAAGGAAGAAATCTGAATCGTCTTCCTGAATTATTCTTATTCACGAGCGACAATCGCGTCATCGTGAAGAAATATCCGAAGATGAAAGTCAAGTTCATGACGGCCCATTCCTCAAAAGGACTTGGCTATGACAATGTCATATTGGTCAATGGCAAGGATGATATTCTCGGATTCCCTTCGAAAATCGAAGATGATCCGGTGATGAAATTGGTTCTGAAGGATGCAAAAGAAATCGATTATGCTGAGGAAAGAAGACTCTTCTATGTCGCATTGACGAGAACAAAAAACAAAGTCTACCTGATCACGCCTCAGCATAAGGCTTCCATGTTCATCACCGAGTTGATGAAGACACATAAGAATATTGCATTGAAGGGTCCATCCATCGAAGAGCGGAATTCCTTGGATTTCCACTATGTGTGTCCAAAATGCTCCTATCCTCTTGTCAAGAAGCAATCCAAACTGAAAAAGTCCGATGATGGCTTGACTCTTTATGTGTGTTCCAATGATCCAGAGGTCTGCGGATTTGTCACCAATGATTTATTGGGAGGACCCCTCTCAATTCAGAAATGTCCGGATTGTGAAGATGGTTATCTGATTGTCAAACAGATAAAAAAGGGAGAGGTGACAGGCAAGACAATGCTTGGCTGCACGAATTACAAACCGGATGGGACTGGATGCAATTATTCAATCTATTCCGAGAATTATTCTGATTCCTGGGATATCATGTGTCAGAATAGAAAGAATTACGCCATCAGGGGAAACAAATTGCCCATTGAAAAATGTGTCCTGCTCGGATATCCGATTCAGGATCTCTTGAGGATTTTCCGCTATGTGACGGGAAAGATGAGTCAAGAGAGAAGATTTCATTTCAATCCGAAGTCCTTGGGACGTTATCTTATAGGAAAAGAAGAAAAGACATTCCTCCTATTCCACTTACAGGAAGATAAAGCATACGGCTGCATTGATTCGAAATATGAAAATCAAATCGACTATGTCGTGAAAGCATTGGTGGATTTTCATTTTCTGAATGTTGATGAAAAGAATTATTACCACGTTTCTTATTCTCAGATGCCAATCACAGAAGATTTTGCAAGAATGGTTTTCGAGCAATTCGTCAAATAAGATTTTTCGCTGAAGTATGTTTTGAAAATAAAGACAGCAATTTCAGGACCTTGAGTTGATGGTCATGAAATGTGCCTTTGATCTATTTTCATAGGTTCAGCATAATGTTTTGAAACGATAATATGATGATTCTATCTTGCGCAAATGCTGATTTCAGATTGCTGTGACGGGAACTAGATAGCATTCATCCCCGACAGGATAGACATTTTTGCATGTGCAAAGAATGGCTTTGCTTTCCATAGGATAATGACTGTTCTTCAGGATGTTCGTGGCTTTTATATCCTTGGAGGAATATTGTTCTCCGCTTTTGCATTCCAAGGCTGTCAGTTTTCCATCTTTCAGGATGATCAGGTCAATTTCATTCTGCTGAGCGTCTCGATAATAATAGAAAGATGCAGATTTGTCCTTCCTGTTGTTCGAATAGGATTTCAGGATTTCGTTGATGATGTAGGTTTCCATCATGTGTCCCTTCAGATAGGAGGCAATCAGGGTTTCCTTGCTTCCAATCTTTGCTAGATAGCAGGCCAATCCTGTATCTGAAAAATAGACCTTTGGCCTTTTGACAATTTGTCTTTTGATTGAATTCTCATAATAGGGCTGAAGAAGATGGATGAGATTGCCTGCTTCTAATATACTGACCCAGCTTTGGATTGTCTTCGAGTCAACTCCGATCGCCTTGGACAATTCGGAATAGTTCAATTCCTCTCCGGTCAGGGATGCCAATAGGGTCATCAGGTTCAAGAACTTCGTTTTATCTTTGACATAGGCGATTTCATCGACATCCTTCGTCAGGTAGGATTCGATGTAGTCGCTATAGAATATCGATGGGTCCAGAGATGGATTGTCATATAATTCCGGAAAGAAGCCTTTCACGATATACCCATAGAGATCGAGCGTCGGTATCTGATAAGAAGAGACTCTTTTTGCATTGTCGATAGGATTGACAGAGAAAGGTTTTTCTTCCTTTTTCATGATTTCGGACATGGAGAGAGGGGAGAGATGAATGAATGCGACACGTCCCCGCATGGATTCACTGACTCCTTGCTTTAGTTTGTAGGCTTCTGATCCGGTCAGAATATAGAGAGCGTTCTTTTTCCCTTTCATCTTTTGTTCATCGACTTCGCCTTCAAGATAGTCAAAGAGGATGGGCGCCTTTTGGATTTCATCGATGATCAGAGGGGCTGGATGCAGGGAAAGAAAGCCTTGTGGATCTTCGATGGCGGATTGCCGAAGCATTGGATTGGCCAAGGAAACATAGGAAAAGCCCAATTCGTTTTTGATTCTTTCAGTGCACAGGGTTGTTTTTCCAACCTGTCGTGCACCAGTGATGACCACGACTGGCTTCTCATGGACGGCTTTCTTTATCTCTTCATAGATGGTTCTTTCAATCATAGGGGCCCTCTTTTTTTAATAAAGCAGGAATTCAATTCCAAATTTATTATAAAATAAAGTCAGTCTGCTTTCAACGGAACGATTTAGTCCTTAACGGATATGTGAGCAAAAAAATACTCGCCAAATTATGAAAGGGGATATCTTTCATTCGGTTTCTAATTGCCAAATTGCCAAATAGGCTCTAAAATGATGCTTAGAAATATAAGGATGAAAGAATATCTGAATCGATGCATTGACTCAAGAATGAAGGATAAACTGGAAAGTTCTGGCGCTGTTTGGATCAAAGGCCCTAAATGGTGCGGGAAGTCCACCTCTACGGAACCGGTGGCGAAAAGCGCTGCTTACATGCAAAACAGAAAAGAGAGAGAAGAACATTGCTTTAGCAAAAAATGCTCCTGAATTGTTTCTGTCTGGCAAGACACCAAGACTGATTGATGAATGGCAGATCATTCCTTTCATTTGGGATGATATACGATTTGAAATCGATAAAAGAGATGATTTCGGTCAATTCATCCTGACAGGGAGTGCAACTCCTTTGCTCGATGAAGAAGAAAAACAGAGACAGCATAGCGGTGTCGTAAGAATTTCATCCCTGATCATGAGACCGATGAGCTTATTTGAGTCCCTGGACAGCAATGGAAAAATCTCATTGGGTTTTCTTT
Organism: Bacteroides uniformis; assembly: GCA_963600815.1. Classification (GTDB taxonomy): domain Bacteria; phylum Bacillota_I; class Bacilli_A; order RFN20; family CAG-288; genus Enterosoma. Next base: position 48,942 of record CAVCCX010000006.1, read on the forward strand.
TTCGCAAGGAAAAGATGAATCCTGGAGTCTCTGAAAAGAATCTTCTGGATTATGCTTTTTATGCCTGTCGAGGAGGCTGGCTAAAATCCGTTGGCCAATCTGAAACAACAGCCCTGGAAATCTTAAAAAACTGTCTATTACGACGAATTGGTCGAGAATGACATCCGGAGTGTCGATAATGTCTCTCGGGATGTGGACAAAGTGAAATTGTTCTTGCACTCCTATGCCAGAAACATATCCACGGAATGCAGCATCGAAAAGATTCTTTCGGATGTGAATGACAATAATCTGAAGGGAATCAGCGATGAGACCGTCAAATCCTATATCAAGGCATTTGAAAAACTCTATGTCATCGAAGATATCAAAGCCCGGTGTTCGAATCTGAGAAGCAGAACAACGATACGGACTTCCCCGACGAGACATTTTATCGACCTATCGATTGCATGTCGGACACTCGGTGCCTATAAGGAAGACTTGATCAATGACTGAAAGACCTTTGGCCTGATTTTTGAAGATATGGGCATCCGGGATTTGAAGATTTATGCGGATACTCTTGGTGGTGACGTCTATCATTACAGGGATAGAAACGGACTAGAAGCCGATGCCATCATTCATCTTGAGAACGGAAAATGGGGGGCATTAGAAGTCAAATTGCATGATCAAGACCACATTGAGGAAGGTGCGAGAAACTTATTGAAACTTTCTTCTTTGATCGACGAGCAAAAGATGAGAAAACCGGAATTTCTCATGCTCATCACGGCAACGGAATATGCATACCAAAGGGAAGATGGCGTCTATGTTGTTCCGTTTGCATGTCTAAGAGATTGAGAATAGAGAGTCTTGTTTTTCATCTTCTCTATAAGGATGGTCATCACAAAATCCTCCCTCCTGAGGGAGGAGTCTTTTAACTTCTTGAGATTCAGGAAAACCCAGCGTACCTTGTCTTCGATCTTGAAGATGTGAATCAATTGTTCCATATCTTCATCGGAGATATTGTTCGGGATTTTCTGATTGCCGATGAGATTGTATATCTGGGCGGTTTTTTCGACCGTCTCAATCAGTCCGAATGTTTCATCCAAAGTTTTTCCTGCGCCATAGATTCCATGATTTGTCCATAAGACGATGCGGAAATCCTGCATCTTCTCTGCTTTCTTTACACCGATGGCATCGGTTCCACAAAGCATCCAAGGAAGAACGCCGACTCCTTCCGGGAAGACGACGACACATTCCGTCGACATCGTCCATAAGGTATGAGAGAATTCCTTCTCATCGAGTTTATGCACATAGGTCATTGCAAGAATGTTTGTCGGATGGCAATGCATGATGACCCGGTTTTCTGGATCTTCCTTCAATCTTGCCATATGACTCATCAAGTGTGCGAGTAGTTCACTTGTGAATCTTCCGCCATCCTTATATCCCGATAGGAGCTCTGCTTTCTTTCTATCTTGGGAGATGCGGAAGATTCATGCATTCGTTTCAGGATCTTCTTCTACATTCTTGTAATATTTCCCAGTTCCTGTCACGAGGAAGTACTTTCCGGAAAGAGAGGAGGCATCCATGGAGAGTCGTGGATTCCAGCCAATGGAATCTCTCTTAGAACATGATGGATATTTAGGGATTAACTGACTTCATCCTCTTTTAGAAGATAGGAGATGTTCCCTCCATTTCTTTCATCCCAGCCTAGACGATTCATATTGCTGGCTGTTTTACTGAATTCGATCAAAAAGGATGCGCACAATATATTTTTCATGATGAATTTCGGCTTTCCTTTCTTTGATTTTTTCTTTCTTTTCTTTCTTTTCTCTTTGCTTTCTATTCTTCTTTCTTTTCTTTGTAGAAACCTGATTTCACGAAATGGAAAGCAAAAAGGGTGATGGCGGCTCCTGTCAGGACATCGGAAGCAAAATGGGCTCCGGCGATGATTCTCGATATCATGACGGTTAATAGCCATAAAGAGCAGATTAGAAGGCTAATCGAGTATCCGATTTTCTTCTGCTTGTGGAAGATAGCTGGAACGAGCGTGTAGACGAAGACGCAGGCTGCATTTGCTGAATGACCCGAGGGGAATGAATCCGAACCCGAGAACCATTTTGGAATATACCATGGATAGAAATCAACACTTGGATTGGTGAGGTCTCTCATGCGAGGTCTACCCCATGTGAATTTGATCCCGTTGATCAGCAATTGCTCGATAAGCATGGTGAGAATGGCAACAATTGCGATTCTTTTCAGTTCGGATGCATGCTTCTTACACAATGCTTTATAGAGGAAATAAGAGGCGACGCAATCGGGAATTGTCAAAGCTATTCCATAGATCCACGCTTTATGCACTTTGAGGTAGTTGAGAACAAAGAATGGAAGCAGGAATCCATAGGCGAGCATTCCGATGATGGAAATGATCAACACGAAGATATTTATCCACTGTTTTTCTTTCTCTCTTGTCAGAAAAAGAATCGTAAAGGCGGAGAGCCCTAGAAAGGTGAATGG
>CAVCCX010000006.1:51673-62254 GCA_963600815.1 Bacteroides uniformis
ATATGGAATGCATAGGTGATTTTCTTATCATCCCTTTTCCATCCGCTTGTGACTTTTCCATAGATGCTTTCATATTCCAAGGAAGCGAAGGTGAATTTTCCTCCGACTTTCGGAGCAAGGGTGAATTTTCTTTCTCCGCTCACACTGATGCCGCACATCCTTGAAAACACCCATTCTAAGACAGCCCCTTTGGAATAATGATCTAGGGAGGCGATACCGCCGAGGGCTTCTGTTCCTTCCCAGCTTTCCCAAATCGTGTTGGCATTCATCTTGGTCATGAAGAGCCATCCGGGCATCTCTTCGTTCTCGAGAAGACGATAGGCATATTCAATATCGATTTCCTCTAGGACATAGAGGATGAAGGGGGTTGAAAGGAAGCCGGTTCCGAGTTTCCAATGGAAATGATCAAGGGCTTCGACAAGACGCTTCTGAGCGTATTTTTTCTGCTCTTCAGTGAGAAGATTCAGATAGAGAGGACGGACAAGCTTGGATTGTCGGTCGGTATCAAGCGAGAAATCCTTCGCTTCCAGAAGTTTCTGATAGCCGATCTTCGCTTTTTTTGCATAGGATGAAAAATGTTCTTCATCATCTTCCTTCCCAAGCAGCCTTGCAATATCCGCCATCACTTCAAGCATGTAGACAATATAGGCTGTCGTCTCCTCAGGATGGGGACGGATAAAATCCTCTATGGATGTGATATGGACTTCCTTTGGTTCAGCCCATTCGCCATAGGATTGTCCATAATTCGAGATGCATTTTCTGTATCGGCAATCGATATTCGTCCCTTTGGCGGTCGGATACCATTTTCCGAGCGTTCTTATTTTGTATTCCGCGTATTTCTTCATGGCGGGATAACTGCTTTCCAGGATTTTCTTGTCTCCGTATCTCTTGTAGTTGCGATAGGGGATAAGAACACCGGCATCCGACCATCCGGCGGACCCATCCATGACATTCATATAGAAATCGATGCCGCCTTTCGGTGTAATCTGGCGGAACTTTCCACACTTATGCTGGCCATCAATCATATCGTGCACATATTTTCTTGCCATCGGTTCATACAAGAAGAGATAGGATGCCGTATTGCAGAAAATCTGTGCATCGCCTGTCCAGCCATGTCTTTCTCTGGTCGGACAGTCGGTTGGCACATCGGCGTGATTGTTCTTTGTGGACCATCTTGTTGCCTCGACAAAAGCGTTGAGCAATTCATTGCTGCTTGAGAACGTGAGTGTTTCTTCCATATCGGAATAGACGGCAATCGCCGTGAAATCTTCTTTTTTCCAATCTATATCCGTTTCGACGAGGACGTATTGAAAACCGAATAGGGCGAATTTCGTCTTGTATTCGTTCATTCCTTCCTTGCATTCATAATCGATTTCCTGAAGAGGTGTGACTTTTGTTCTCTTTTTATTGGCACACTGGATATTCTTTTGCGTGAATTCGCCTTTTTCGTCGAGCATCTCTCCAAGGCGGAGATGAATTTTCTGTCCTTTTTTGGCATTCACATGGAAAGAGATGTAGCCTGCGATATTCTGTCCGAAATCGAGAACCGATTTTCCGCTTGGTGTAATGATGACGTTCTTGACAGAGAAGCGTTCATGTTCCTTGATTTCGACATTGTTGGAGCTGACAGGAAGAAGGCCGTATTTTGTCTCTTTTGCATTTTCCTGATACGAAGGTGTTCTCCAGGCCTGGATTTTTTCTCCGTCCTTGTTGTCTGCAAAAATGATCGGTCCGTCATTCGAATAGAACCATGTTCTGTCCGAAAGGATGAGAGTCTTTTTGTTTGCGGAGTCGATGATTTCCAACTGAATATAGACTTTCGTTTCTTTTCCATACTGGTTTCTTCTTCCCCAGGCTCCACAGCTTCCTCTATACCAGCCATCGGCTAGTTCGACCGTCATGTTATTTTCACCTTCCTTCAGAAGGGAAGTCACATCATAGGTCTGCAGCTGGATTCTTTTTGTGTAATCGGTATGTCCGGGTGCCAGGATGAAATCTCCGACGCGCTGAGAATTGATTTTGGCTTCATAGAGTCCACAGGCTGTGATATAGAGCCGAGCTTTTTTGATGTCCTTGAGGATGAAATCCTTCTTGAAGCAGTCGACCGGATAACGGCATTTTTTCTTTGGGGAATGATTTCCTGTGATCCACTTTGCCAGGAAGTCTTTTTTCGAAAGAAGACCCGTTTCGAAAAAGGCTGTCTTGGATTTTTCACCCTCGATATCATTTTCATCCCAAAGGATGACATTCCAAAATACGTGCTCACGAGACGATAACTCCAGAGGATAACAAACGCACATATCCGATAAAGGAACCTTTCCACTGTCAAAAAGTATTTTTTCTTCATTCCATGCGGTGATGCGATAGGCCGTCTGTCTGATTCCATCTATGCAGGTCCACATGAGGCGTGGATTTTTTATGTCGATGCCGATTGGATTTTTTAGATATTCCGTTTTTAGATTGATGGCTTTCATGATTTATTCCTTGCTGGCAAGAATCGATAAGATCTTCTTTCGATAGGCCTCACCTCTTCGTTCTTCCGCTTCCCATTCTCTTTCTTCTTTTTGGAGTTTCCTTTTCTCTCTCTCTTCGATTCCTTGTCTCTTTTCAGGAGAAAGAGAAGCGAGCTTCATCTCTTTTTTCTCTTTTCGCAGTTCTTCTTTCTTCTGTTCCTTCATTTCGGTGAGTTTCTTCTTCTCTTCTTTCTTTTGTTTCTTTTCAGCGACCTGTTTTTGGTGCTTTTCAGCCTCAGCAGCATAGTCGAGACCTTTCTTTTCGCATTTCATCTTCAAGGCAGAAAGGTATGCCTCTTCATTCTCGAGTTCATATTTCTCTTCTTCTTTCTTGGCTCTGATTTCCGGTTCAATCCATTCCTCATTCCGGGCAAGAGTCTCCTGCTTCTGGAATTCACGGATTCTTTCTTGTTTTCTATGGATTGTCTTTTCGACATTCAATGCAAGCAGGAGAAGGGCCAAAATGACTCCGGTGATGGTTTCGAGTCCGACGAAGGCAAAGGTGATGACACCCTTCACCTGGGAAGTCTGTTCATAGGCTTTGGTCACGCCATCGACGATTTCGGGTGCGACATATCCGCTATAGGAAAGCATCGCGTTGAAGACGGCGGTGGCAATGCCGATGATGGCGGTAGCAAGAATGTTATAGACTGACATGGCTGTTCCATCACAGCGGATGGAACTCTTCCATTCGATGTGATCAAGACAATCGGCAAACAGTGCCATGAAGACATAGGCGCAGGGAAGGCCACCGATATTCTTGATGAATTGTCCGGTCAGAACGAGGGCCATATTCGAAGGAAACATCCAGCAGATGCCACTTCCAAGGGCGTATAAAAGGAATCCGACCAAGGTGATGTTTCTTTTTCCGAATCGTTTGGCAAGCGGCCAGACAGCGAATATGCCGATTCCCATCGGGATGCCGCCGATGACGCTGACAAGCATCTGGGTGATGCCGTCGTTGTAGCTTTCCAAGACATAGTTGCAGTAATAGACAAGTCCAAGATTCTTCAGGGAGACAGCGAAGGTATAGATGAAGAAATAGCAGAATGTGACGATCATGTATTTATCGGTGAGAACGATTTTCAGCTGGAGCAGATAGGGAATCTTCTTTTCGGTTGGATTTTTCGACTGCTCTTCCGTCACACGTTCCTTGGTGAAGTAATATTCCAATAGGGTCAAAGGAAGGGTGAAGATCGAAAGAATCGACATGACAAGAATCCATTTGCTTTGGTCGACACCTAAGGATGGCATGACCAGCATCGGAAAGAGAAGGGCGACGACAATGCCGCTCATCATGATGGAGGCAATCTGATTGAAGACGGAAAGTCCGCCACGTTGGATCGTGTTTCTTGTGGAAAGAGGGACCATCAGACAGTGACTCATGTTGTAGATGGTAAAAGAAAGGCTATAGAAGAGATTGTAACTGATCATGACCCAGATGACCTGCAGGGTCGTATTCCCCTGGGGAACTGTAAAGAGGAGGACACCCGTGAGGGCAAGAAGTGGAGCGGAAAGGAAAAGCCATGGACGGGCTTTTCCCTGGCTCGTCTTCGTGTGATCGATGATGTAGCCCATGATGACATTCGTGATGGCATCGATGATTTTGCTCAGCAATGGGAAGACGACCAAAAAGGCACCGCCCCAAATACCCGTCAGTTTCAGAACGTCGGTGTAATAGACATTCAGGTAGGTTGCCAAGACGGCGTTTAGCAATAAAGCGCCGCAAGGACCAAGAAGATACCCGATCCATTTCTCCTTTGCAGTCACATTCTCAGAATGAATGCGGCTGGAAAACATTTTTTTGTCCCATAATTTCGTCATTTTATTTTGTCTCCTTCTTTTCTTCGACTTGATCTTTCGGAAGTTTGCCGACCTTGGCAGGCGAACAGAAATCCTTGATTCCTCTTAGGATATGTCCATTGGACAGATCGACAAAGCCTTGTGCAAAATGGTAAGGGAAGCTTTTCCCTGCTGACATCGACATCGTCACGATGGAATTGCTCTCGAGGATTCTTTTTAAGAACAGGGCACCTTTCAGTTTGTTGTCCTTCTCTGTTCCTTCAGGCAGTTTTAGAGCCTTCTTTCTTTCTTTTGCGGCGACGGACAAGACAGCCTTGAAGAGAATTCTTCCCATCCATGTCTCATTGAGATCGCTGAATCGGCTTTCCAATCGAATCGGCTTTTTCTTCATTAAAGATGGTATCTTCTGAGATGACATCTTTTCATAGATTTCATCATTCACTTCATCGAGGCTTGCCTCTTTGTAAAGAGAAGTGATTTCCTTTGGGTAGGGATTCATCGAATCTTCTCCTTTGAGAAATCGTTTTTTGCTTTGTTGGATCGTCATGCAATCCGAGCAGAACTGGAAATCATATTCTCCGCTTTCCAAGATGAAGCGATTCTCTTTTGTGTTCCAGTAGCGGAGGTCTTCTTTTCTGATTGTGATGAAGATTCGTTTTGTTTCATTGGACTTCAGATAGACTTTTTTGAATCCTTTGAGTTCCCTTAGCGGCTTGAAGATTTCACTTTCTGGTGCAGAGACATAGAGTTCAGCAACCTCTGCGCCATCCCTCTTTCCGACATTGGCAATTTCACAGGAGAGGATGATCTCTGTTTCTTTTTCTTCGATTGTCATATCCCGATACTCGAAGGACGTGTAGGATAGACCATATCCGAAGGGAAATCGGACTTTCTTCTTTGCTGTCAGAGAGTAACGGTAGCCGACAAAGATGCTTTCCTTATAGACTTCATTTTCATTTTTGCCGAAGCTTTCATGGAATGGAATATCCGAATATTTTTCCCACCATGTCTCGGCAAGTTTTCCGCTTGGGTTCTTTTCTCCAAAGAGCAGGCTTGCCATGGCTTCTCCGCCATTCTGTCCTGGAAGATACATATTCAGAATGGCCTCGACATCCTCGGAAAAAGGAAGTTCGACAGGTGCTCCGCCATAGAGGATGACGATCACTTTCTTCCTTGCTTTGAGCATTTCCTCGACGAGGGCGATCTGGTTTTCCGGAAGACGCATATTCTCTCTGTCGGCCCCTTCGCTTTCCACATAATCGGTCAGACCGAGGAAGAGAAGGACTTGGTCATAATTCTTAGCTGTCTCTAAGGCTTCATCGATCCATTTCTTATCGACCCTGACTTCATTTTCCCGATAGCCCTTTTTATAGACATAATGGATTTTTCTTTCATCGAAGGCATTCTGAAGGCATTCTTCGGTGTGGATAAATAGGCGGGATTGATCATCGAACTGCCAGATCCCTGATAGCGTGGCTTTTCGAATAATTCGCCGAATACGCAATATTTTCCGTCTTTCTTCAGTGGCAAGCTACCATTGTTCTTCATCAGGACAGCACTGTCGGCGGCAATTTCCGCAGCTAGAGCGTGGTGGCTCTTAAAGTCGATAACCGATTCCTTCTTTTTGCTTTCATGCTTCTCTACAAGAGTAAGAACATTCTTCACGGCCTTGTCAAGGTCGGATTGAGCAAGGCTCCCGTCCTTGATTCCGTCGATGATCCATTTTCGACAGATATCTGTGTCTCCAGGCATTTCTAGGTCAAGACCAGCTTGAAGCATCTTGATTCGATCATGGGTTGCACCCCAGTCTGTCATCAATAGTCCATCATAGCCCCATTCATCGCGAAGGACATCATGCAACAGCCATTCATTCTGACAGGCATAGGTTCCGTTGATCTTGTTATAGGAACACATCATCGATTGAGGATGGCTTTTCTTGACGATGATTTCGAAGGGTTTCAGATAGATTTCCCTTATGGCACGCATATCGCAGATGGAATTTCCCATGAAGCGGTAATTTTCGCTGTTGTTGAGGGCAAAGTGCTTCACGCAGGCAGAAGTTCCATTCTCTTGCAGGCCTTTGACTTCAGCAGAAGCCATCTTTCCGGCCAAGAGAGGATCCTCTGAGAAATATTCGAAATTCCTTCCGCACAGTGGATTTCTTTTTATGTTCGTTCCAGGGCCGAGGACGACATCGACACCGTAGTAGGCTGCTTCTTCGGCGATGGCTTTTCCCATTTTGTATAAATTTTCCTCGTTCCAGCTCGAGGCTGTTAAGGAAGCGGTTGGAAAAGCGGTCGCTTTTTCACTTCCTGTCACGCCGTTGTCGCCTCCGCTTTGCTGGACGCGAAGCCCGTGTGGGCCATCCGACATGCGGACTTGGGGAATATTCAATCTCGGAATCGGATTCGTGTACATGAAGTCGGTTCCTGCGACCAAGGCTGCTTTTTCTTCATTGGATAGTTCTTTTAGCAATTTCGAAATTTCTTCCATAGGGGCATCCCTCTCTTCGATGAGTATTTTATAGCATAATATGTAAGCGCTTTGTTTGCATAATTGTTCTCTTTTATTTATAATTGTTTCGAAATGAGGAAACCAGTCTTATGAATGAGGAAGATATCCGATATCTCTGCACGACGATCGGCAATCTTGCCGGAATCCCAATCCGTCTCTACAAGAAGGATGAAAGGTCTTTTTATTATTCCCTTGTTCATCTCATCAGGGATCCGATCACTCCTTTCGAAGAAAAAATCTTGAGGATACAAGATCATATCGGCTATTTCATCACGCCGGGATTCCACTATTATGGAATCGTCAATGCGGATGAATATAAAATCGTTCTTGGTCCTTCCAGACAATATCGAGAGGACAAGAGCGACCTTGTGAAATTGGCTTTTGAATGCGATGTCCCAATCGATGAAACGGAGAATTTCATCATGGCGATGGATAGCTTGGTTCAGATGCCGATGAATAGCATTCTGCAGACAATGTGTTCCATCAATTTTGTCCTGAACGGAGAAAAACTCTCCTTGGCGGATATCATGATCTATGATGAGGAACAGGTGAAATTGTCCAAGGAGATCGAATCGCTGGAGACAGAGAAAAACTATGATCAGACAGAATCTTTCCTAGAAAAAGAGATTCCTGTCCATAATACCCTCACACTCGAACAGACCCTTCTGAATTTCGTTCAGCATGGCGATACAGCGGCTCTGAAGGAATGGATGGCTCAAGCACCGGCTGCCCGTCCTGGAATCCTCTCATTGGAAGCTCTCCGGCAGCAGAAGAATACCTTCATTGTGACGGCAACGCTCGTTTCCAGAGCGGCCATCCGCGGAGGAGTGGATGCCAATGATGCCTTGTCTCTATCGGATGCCTATATCCAAAAAAGCGAAATGCTCTCATCCATCGAAGAAATCGACAATCTGCAATACCACATGGTTTTCGATTTCACAGGCCGTGTCGAGAAAATAAGAATCGGCAAGACACCCACGAAGCTCATGACGGATATCGCAAACTATGTTCAGAAGCATCTGACTGAACCCATGGATATCCAATCCCTGGCTAAGGCGATGTTTGTCTCGAGAACCTATCTGGCTGTCAAATTCAAGAAAGAAACCGGAATGACGCTGACACAGTTCATCCTCAAGGAGAAAACCGAGGAAGGGAAAAGGCTTCTCAGATATACCGAGAAGCCCGTCTCTGCGATTGCGGCCTACCTAGGCTTTTCATCGCAAAGCCATTTCACGAATGTGTTCAAGAAACTCAATGGCTGTTCACCAAACGAATATCGAATGATGCACAATCACTAGATGGATGTCCGTCCTATTTACAATACCCTATCATCAATCAAGAACGCCATATTTCTCATTCATCGCTTCCTCTCTTTCCTTTTTGTAATCAGTGGTGATGGGAGAAGCATTCCTTAGAATTTCAAGTCTTTCAAATACTTTCATTTTGTTGTCATTCTTTTTCTCTTTGGAAGCAGGGACTTTGATGATGAATGACATTCATTCTTCCTTCAGGACCGACCTGGTGTATGCTTCATAAAATTATCCGTAGTTATTTTAAAATCTAGCACTACATTTTTGAAATAGAGATGTTCATCGTGAATTCCCAGTAAAAGTTTTCACCCGGATGATTTCTCAGCCACAAAAAAAGAAATGTAGATAGAATTATTTTTGGACATCTATTTAGCACTTCAATAGAACTTCAACGAGTACTTCAATGAAACTTCAATGAAATTGTGACCAGATTTCAATGGAGTTCAATCTAGATTTTCTCAACGTATTCTCTGTTCGTGAGATATTGTTTTTCCCGATTTGTCTCTTTTAGGAGCAGGAATTTCTGTTTTACGAGATTATCCAATACATTCTTTCGGATGAAGGTCGAATTCGATATGTTCAGATGGGACGTGATTTCTTTTACGTTTTTATAATCATTGAAGCAGTATGCCAGGATCTTGAGATCATGCTTCGTTGGATTCTCAATATTTCCTTTGATTCCCAAGGCTTCTTCTTCCATGCTTACGCCATCTGCATAGGTCAAGTCAGGCAATGTGATCGAGAATTGGTTGTATTTGTTTCGGATGAAAGGCTTATGATTTTCATCACAGTCCCGATAATCCTCCAAGATCTTTTCGAATCCGGTTCCTTTGGCTTCCATCACATTGCATAGGACGAAGGTATTGCTGATCAGTTCATTTCTCCGATTCGAAATCAGTTTATCGAGATGATACGTGGTATTCGGTTCGCTGTTTTTGAAGATAGAGCCAGGCGAAGAGATGACAAGTCTGTTTTTGAATAAATCGACAAAGATATCACTTCCTTTGATGAAGTAATCCCGATGGGCGAGTGCGTTGATCAGACTTTCAAAAACACTCCTTCTTGGAAAGGCATCCAGATCGATTCGATAGGTATCCTTCTTGATGAACCCTTTATTCATATGAAGAAATACAAAATTGAGCATATAATTCAGAGCATCAATCAGATTTCCTTCGAATCGATTGCTTGCCAGAATTCTGTTGTCGCCGCGGGTGAATCCTTCATAGATGGAACAGACGATACTCGAATCCTTTCCGTCATATCCATCCTTGAATAAGAGAGCTCCTTTCGTGAGATATCTGTCCTCATTGAAGAATCCGATGGAAGCCAATTTCTTTTCGGTGAGTTCCTTATTTGTATATTCGTTATAGAATTCACATAATTTCGTGAAATTGTGGATATCGAATTTCTCATCTGTGATGGTTAAGTCATATTTGACATTTTTGTTTCGGATGCTCATTTCGATCAATTCTTCCGCAGTGACAGCAGAAGTATAGCCATCTCTTCTTTTATAGACCAATGGCATTGACTGTGACATCAGAATGACGGGCTTCGTCTCCGATTCGGAAATATCGATTTTCAGGATATAGCGAGTGGTATCTTTGATGACGTAGGGAACGACTTCGCTCTTTATTTCAGGCATGACAGTGAAATGCTCTTTTACGGCATGATAAAAATAAAGCTTTTCCTTATCCAAATCTTTCTGCTCGAACCCGATCAGCTTATTCGTTTTGTTTTCTACCCCGATGAAGAAACTACCGCCTTTCGAATTGGCAAATCCATCGACTGTTTTTAGCCATCCTAAAACATTTTCCCGATCAAGTCGAGCCTTGCATTCGAATTGGATATCTTCCGTCACATAATTCTTGAAAATGTCATTCAATTCCATATGGTCATCACCTTTGAAATATTTTACTTCAACACAACTTCAATATCAACTTCAATGGGACTTCAATGAAACCGTGACCAGATTTCAATGGAGTACGATTCCTGTTTTTCTTCGATGGTTATCGTATTTCTGTGAGGGATTCAAAAGAAAAAATAAGTTTTCTTTTATATGCCAGCCAATGGGAATGCATAGATGTCTTTCTCAAGAGGGTAAACGACATCCGTATTGCAAAGGATTATAGAAGTGCCTAAGACATATTTCGTGTTCTCCTAACATTTGAAGCTAGAGACAGCCGACATGTTGAAGGTGATTCCAGTTTTGCATTCCACGCGATGGAGAATGCCATCTTCGAGGATGATCAAATCGATCTCATTCATTTTGTTGTCATCAGTAAAGATAGAGAAAGGAAAGAGGAACTCGAAAAATGTCTTCTCCATTGTTTTTCGGATACAAATCGGCTAGTGGCATATCAATGATGCACAAGTCTTCTGATTTTACATATGACGTGTCTACTGCTTTCTTGTAAGTCTCAAAATAGGCGCAATTGTGATAT
>CAVCCX010000007.1:0-51694 GCA_963600815.1 Bacteroides uniformis
AGGATATTCTTCCTTGTCATGGGTATCTTTCGTCACCAGGATGACATCATCCTCCATCACCTTGTTCTTCAGGACGGAAACGACATTTCTGACAGTCTTTTCATATCCTTTGTAGCCTAGGCACATAGAGAGGAAATCATTCTGCATATCGACGATGATGAATACGTTTTTCATTTTCCTGACCTCAATGGAACTGAGAAGAATACATGGAATAATAGAATCCCTTCTTCTCCATCAATGTCTGATGATTGCCGGTCTCGATGACATGTCCATCCTTCAGGACCAGGATGAGAGAGGCCTTCTGAATGGTGGAAAGACGGTGTGCGATGACGATGCTGGTTCGATTCTTCATGATGGCATCGAAGGCATCGGTGATGAGCTTTTCTGTACGGGTATCGACGTTGCTGGTCGCTTCATCGAGAATGACGATATCGGGTTCAAGAAGCATGACTCTGGCGATGGTGAGCATCTGTCTTTCACCCTCGGAGAGACCTTCCTTGGCCGAGACCTTCGTGTCATAGCCATAGGGAAGCGTATTGATGAAGAAATCCGCATGGGCTTTTTTGCAGGCGGCCTTGACTTCCTCATCCGTAGCGGATGGCTTGGCATAGCGGACATTTTCCATGACCGTTCCAGAGAAAATCCATGTCTCCTGCAGAACCATGCCGAAATTCGAACGGAGGGAGGATTTCCTGATGTCCGTTCCCTTGACGCCGTTATAGAGAATGGCACCCTGGGTTGGATCATAGAATCGCATCAATACATTGATCAAAGTGGATTTTCCAGCACCGGTCGGACCGACGATAGCCACGGAATCTCCCTTGTGGATGACTTCATTGAAGTCCTCGATGAGTTTCTGCTCCGGTTCATAGGAGAACCACATCTTATCGAACTTCATCTCCTGGATATTCGAAATCTCCATTTTTCCTTCATCGACATCATCTTCCTTGTTGAGGAAGTCATTGATTCTCTTGAAGGAGAAGACAGCCGTCTCATATTCGCTTAAGACGCCACTGATTTCGTTAAACGGCTTTGTATAGCTGGTGGTATAGCTTAGGAAGGAGGAGAGTTTTCCAATCGACATCGAAAGAATCGGATAAGTCGCCGTCAGAGGAATCATGATGATGCCGCTGATACCGATGAGACAATAGATGGTATTGTTGACAAGTCTTGTCGTTGGATTGGTCCAGGAGGCCGAGAAGAGAGCAATCTTTCCTTCTTTTCTGAGTTCTTCGTTCTGGGACTCGAATTTCCTTAAGGAGTCATCCTGGAAGTTCAGTGACTGGAGAAGGTCGGAATTGTTGATGGCTTCCATAGAAAGACCGTTAAGTTCCGACTGAAGTTTGGCCTGCTTCTTGAAGTACTTGTGGGAGAAATTGGCAACAAAGCGGCTGACGATGAGGCTCAAAGGCGAAAGGAGAATGACTCCCAAAGCCAGAATCCAGTTGGTGATGAACATCATGATGATGGTGATCACGATGGCAAGGACACCTTCAATCAAGGACTTGAACACCGAGAAGAGACCATTGGCCACATTCTCGACATCGCCGATCTCAAGTTGGACAAGATTTCCCTGGCTTTCCTTGAAGATCGTATCGATGGAGACGTTGTTGAGCTTGTGATAGGTGTCGTTTCTCATCTCATAGATGATTTCCTGGGTCATGACACCGACGGAATATTCGAAGAAGAAATCAGCAAAGGCACCAAAGATGGATAATCCAAGAGAAAGGAAGATGAAAAGGAAGAAGATATTTTTCTTACTATCGATAGCCGCATCCAAGGCATAGCCGACAAAGAGAGGCTGGGAGAGCTGGGCAACCAAGAAGACAAGAACGGATAAGGCAATCAGGACAATCTTCTTTTTCTGTGGAAGAAGATAGGAGAAAAAACGTTTTTTGTAATCCATGATCATTCTTCTCCTTTCTGAACCTGCGAGAGATAGGTTTCTTTGTAAATCGGACAATTCTTCATCAATTCATCATGATTTCCCTGTCCGATGATTTCGCCGCCTTCCAAGACAAGGATCTTGTCGCATTCGCTGACGGTGGAGACTCTTTGGGAGACGATGATCTTCGTGATGTTCTGATAATGTTCAGAGATATTGCTTCGGACCTTCTTATCGGTCAGAAGATCGAGTGCGGAGGTCGAATCATCCAGGATGATGATCTCCGGCTTCTTCACCAGTGCTCTGGCGATGCAGAGTCTCTGTCTCTGTCCGCCGGAGAAATTCTTTCCGCCTTCCTCGACTTCATGGTCGAAGCCATCTTCATAGCGGCTGACAAACTCATAGGCCATGGAATCACTCATGGCATTCTTGATATCCTCGTCACTGGCGGATGGGTTTGCCATTCTCATATTCGAGCCGAGTGTTCCCTTGAAAAGAACGGATTTCTGAGGAACAAGGGCGATTTCATCACGAAGAGATTCCAAAGAATAATTGCGGATATCTTCCTTCTTATATTTCACTTGGCCGTTTGTGGCATCCAGGAAACGTTCCATGAGGTTGATGAGGGTGGATTTTCCGCTTCCGGTACCGCCGATGATACCTAAGGATTCACCTTTCTTGAGTGTGAAATCGATGTTCTTCAGAGCCATGTTTCCGCCTTCTTTGTAGGCCAAATCGACATGATCGAAGGAGAAGATTTCCTCACCCAGAGGATAATCCTTCTTCACAAGCGGCTTTTCGGCATCATGGATCTTCGGCTGAATTGCCAAGACTTCATCCACACGCTTTGCTGAGACATTGGCCTTGGTGAGGACCATGACGACATTCGTCAACTGAACCAGCGTCGTGAAAATCTGTGCTAAATAAGCAACCAGGGTGATGACCGTGCTCGAATAGGCTCTTCCGGATTGGGCATTTGCGGAGAACATCGGAAGTCCGCCGATCAGAATGACGGCCAAGGTGGCCAAAGCGATGATGGCGAAGGTCAGCGGGTTGATCAAGGCATTGAGAAAATTGACCTTGATGGAATTTTCCTTATAGACACCCGTGATTTCCTGGAAGGATTTTTCTTCATAGTCCTGTCTGTTGAAGGCACGGATGACCTTGCTTCCTTCCAAGGTATCGCCGGTCTTGATGGAAATATTGTCGAGTTTCTTCTGGATGGCAAGATATTCCTTGCTCGACTTCTTCATGATGAAGAAGACGACAAAGAGAATCAAAGGAACAATGCTGACAAAGACAAGTCCGATCTGCCAGTTCAGGATGAGAGAGATGACAATGGCACCCAAGATGATGAACGGGGCACGGACAATCAGACGGATGAAAATCAAAACACCCTGCTGAACCATATAGGAATCGGCATTGAGCGTTGTCAAAAGACGGGCATTTCCCAATTCCTCTCTTTCCATCTTCGAGAAGGAAAGAATCTTTTCATAAAGGGAATTTCTCACATCACATCCCACAGCCATGGCTGTCTTGGCGGCGATGTATTGGGTGAGCATGGTGGTTGCAAATCCCAAGATGCCCATGATGAGAATGATGACGCCACCGATGATGGCATAATTCAGATTCGGATTATCCTTGATCCACACACCAAAAAGCGAGATGAATTTCGAGAGTGCAAGAATGATCGGATTGGTCTCCGAATCGATGGCACGGACACCATCAAATTCCGACATATCGATGATGGTCTTCATGAACAAGGGAATCAGTAAGTCGAAGACGGCTTCGATCATCTTCAGCGTCGGACCCAACGTGAAAGCGATGGGATGACGTTTGTAAGCCTGCGATGTTTTTTCAATCATAGTCATACCTCTTTCTAAAAAACGCAATCTATTTTACTCGACTCATTCATTAAAAGATATAAGAAAAAAGAATAATTATCGTAACTCGTTGTTTTGCGCAAAAACATAGGGATATAAGTTTACGTATGTTTATCATTTCGTGCCACAAAATGATTGAAACTCCTTTTTGAGAATGGTAAAATAGGGTTGCTAGGGAAACCTAGAGACATACTTTCCGCAAGAAAGCATGTGACATTCTTAAGCAAAATTAAGAGTGGATCTCCTTTTTGGAGGTCCACTCTTTGTTTTCAGAAAGGGGACATGATGGATCTTACAAACATCGATGAAATACTGAAAAAAGCCTGTGATGAGCTCTCTCTGACGCTTGTTTCCACCCGTTTCTACAAAGATCCGGAGATGGGCGACTTGCTCGAAGTTCTCATCGACAAGGACTACAACATCACCATGGATGAGATTGAAGCCTTCACCGAGAAGGTCAATCCTCTTCTTGATGCCCTTCCCGAATTGGATATTCCCTATACATTGGATATCTCCTCTGGCGGAAGTGAAAGAGAGATTCCCTTTGAGGATTTAGGAAAGCTCCTGGATCATTATCTGGACATCAAACTGAAAAAGTCCGGTGAGACCATCACCATCAAGCCTCTCTCCTTTGAAGAAGGTGTCCTGAAGGGACAGTACTTCATCAAGGGAAGAAAAAAGAGTGTCGAGCTGACAAAAGAAGATATCGAGTCGATTCATATGGGCTACAAGGCCTAGAAGAATAAAAAGACATAATTGGAGGAATAGAATACTATGTCTGAAGAAAATGAAGTTTTAGACGAAGCCGTCGAACCCGAAGAGGAAGAAATCGAAGAGGCCCCGAAGAAGAGAAGAGGCCACAAATCCACTTCGAAGCCGATCACCGGCAAAATCAAATGCGATGATTTCACCACCGCCATCGGAGAAATCCAGAGCGATTCCTACGTTTCTTCCGATCAGGTCATCGACATTCTCATTTCGACCATGCAGCAGGCCTATCTCGAATGGTCCTATCCGGGATTGTTCAAAGACAAGGATTCCACCGATCCAGCCAAGGAACTGATCAAGTGCGAAGTGAACCTTTCCAACTCCTTCTCCAAATTCACCATCTACGATATCAAGACCGTCACCGAAGAAGATGACATCGTCGATGATGCCTATCAGATTTCCCTCGAGGATGCCCAGGAACTCAAGCCGAACTGCAAGATCGGTGATTCCATCAAGATCAAGTTCGATACCACCAAGCTCGACAAAACCTATGTCCGAAGAGTCAAGCAGCTTTTCCAGTCCAAGATCAAGGAAGCCAGCAAGGCAGCCGTCTTAGCTGTCTATCAGGACAAGATCGGCGATATCATCGAAGGCACCGTCACCAAGATCGAACAGGATGGCTCTTCCTATGAAATCAATTTCGGAAAGGCCACCGGAACCCTCAGAAGAAACAACAAGCTCAACAGCGACCGCTTTGTCATCGGTGACCGCGTCCTTGTCCATCTTTCCGATGTGTCGGATAAGAGCAACCCGCCGAGTCTCGTCATCTCGAGAACCAGCCGCGAATTCATCGAGAAACTTCTCGAAAGAGCAGTTCCGGAAATCAAGGAAGGCATCGTCAGCATCAAGGCCTGCGAAAGAGACCCTGGAAAGAGAACCAAGATCTTTGTCGATTCCAACAACGAGAACATCGATCCGGTCGGAACCTGCATCGGCCCTGAAAGCAGCCGTGTCCGCTCCGTCCTCGATCAGATCGGAAGTGAAAAGATCGATATCGTCCGCTATTATCCAAATAAGGCCCTCCAGGTCATCGAAGCCATGAAGCCAGCCATTGTCATCGGCTTGACCTGCCCTGAGGATTTCTTCGATCCGAATGTCCATTATGATGAGCTCGAGCAGGACCGCGACTATGAATATCCAAAGATCACAGCCGTCGTCAACAACGGAAACCAGGGTGTCGCCATCGGTACGAATGGTGTCAACGTCCGTCTTGCTTCCCGCATCACCCACTGCACCATCTCCGTCCTTCAGTCCGATGATGCCATCGCCTCCGGAACCAAATATCTCATGGTCCCGGATATCCTCAAGATGGTCAAAGGCACGAATGGCGAAGAAGCTGTCAGTGAAGAGACTCCTCTTGATGATGAGGAATTCGCTGAAGAAATCCATGATGAAGAAGTGATTCCGAATATTCCTGAAGAAAAGCCAGCCGCCACAATCGAGACGCCGGTCGTCGAAGAAAAGCCGGCTGAAGAAGCTGTTGTCGAAGAAAAGAAGGTCGAAGAAACTCCTGTCAAGGAAGAACCTGCCGCTGAGCCGGTGATCGATCCTGTCAAGCAGGCCAAGGAAGAAACCAAAGCCAAAGAGAAGGAAGAGAAGGAAGTCATCGAACACGTCGAAATCAAGAACAAGCCACGCATCTCCCTTGAAGAACTCGAAGAAGCTCTCACCAGCAAGAAAGGTCCGAGCGAAACCCGTTCCTACAAGAAGAAGTGGAAGAAGAACGACGAGGAAGAGAAGGAAGCTGCCTCGACAGCCAGCAAGGTCTCTGCCATGCCGATCTACACCGAAGAGGAACTCAAAAAGATGGACGAAGAACAGTCCAACGAAGAGGAATCCTATGAGGACGAGATCGATTATGATCAGTACGATTCCGACGAATACTATGACCAGAAGTAATGGATGAATAAGAAAAAAATCATTTACAGAATGGATTTTTCCACACGTCAATGCTATCCCATAGAGGAGATGTTCCGTCTGACCAAAAAGGACGGAACCCTTCGATTCGATAAAGAGAATACATTGGGTGGAAGAGGAATCTATTTGCATAAAGACGAGGAAAATCTACAAACCATCTTCACGAAAGGGAAACTGAAACGTTTCACCTCATCCAAGGAAGATCTTTCCCGCCTGGAAAGGGAGTTATCGAATGCTCTCGGAAAATCAAAAGAAGAAGCTTGATACGTATTTCGGCTTTGCCATGAAGAAGAAAACCGTCTATGTCGGAATGAAGATGGAGGAACTCCTTTCGAGAAAGAGATTGGATACGCTCCTCCTTCTTCCTTCGATTTCCGACAAGAAAAAAGAAGAACTCGAACACTACAAGACCCTGAATCCAAACCTTGTCATCTATCACTATCAGGGTGAAGACTACGATATAAAGAATATCCTCGGCTATGATTTGCTCAACGCCTGCGGCATCAAAGACGTGCATCTCTACAAAGCCATTGTGGATATACTCAAAGAAGACGTCAAAAAATAGGAGGTATGCATATGTCTAAAAAGAAGAGCAACAAGCAGTCAAGCAAGCCGGCTTTCGGCAAGAAGCAGCAGGCCGGAGTCCAGGATGGCGTTTTCATCTATAATGGACCGATGACATTGGATCAGCTTTGCAAAAGAATCAACGTTTCTCCCTCGGACACCATCAAGAATTTCCTCATGCAAGGCAAATTGATTTCCCTCAATACGGTTTTGGATGATGACCTCATCGCGGAAGTGTGTCTGAACAACAATCTCGACTTTAAGAAAGAATCCTCCATCGCTGTCGATGACTTTACCAAGGCGAATGTCTTTGACAAGGATTCCGATAACGATTTACGTGCCCCGGTCGTCACCATCATGGGCCATGTCGACCACGGCAAAACCACATTGATCGACTGTATCCGCCATTCGAATATCACCAGCGGAGAACATGGCGGCATCACCCAGGAAATCGGTGCCTACCAGAAGATCGTCAACGGAAGAAAGATCACCTTCATCGATACGCCAGGCCATGAAGCCTTCACGGCCATGCGTGCCAGAGGTGCCTCTGTGACCGATATCGTCGTTTTGGTCGTTGCCGCCGATGACGGCGTCAAGCCGCAGACGATCGAAGCCCTCGATCATGCCAAGGCCGCCAACGTTCCGATCATCGTCGCCATCAACAAGTGCGACAAACCCGGAGCCCAGGTCGAAAGAGTCAAGCAGCAGCTTTCCGGTTTGGGTGTCTTGAGCGAAGACTGGGGTGGAGACACCATGATGTTCGAAATCTCCGCCAAGAAGAATCAGGGTGTCGATGAACTCCTCGAAGGCATCCTGACCCTCGCCGAGCTTCTCGAACTGAAGGCCAACAACAATGCCCGCGCCATCGGAAGCGTCATCGAAGCCACCCTCGACAAGAAGGAAGGTGCAAAAGCAACCCTTTTGGTTCAGAACGGAACTCTTCATGTCGGAGACTTCTTGGCTGTCGGCCAATATTACTGCAAGGTCAGAAAGATGACCAACGAATTCAATAAGATGCTCAAGGAAGCTCTTCCTTCCACTCCAGTGAGCGTCATCGGTCTTTCCGGTGTTCCGGTTGCCGGCGATCGCTTCATGGCCTTCGAAGATGAAAAGAGTGCCCGTGAAGCCGCCCAGAAGAGAGCCAATGCCCTTATCAGCGCCAATCCGTCCGGAGCCAGCTTGGCTGACACGACAAAGGATGGCGATATCAAGAACATCAATCTCATCATCAAGGCCGATACGGAAGGTTCCGCCGAAGCCTTGAAGGCCTCCTTGGAGAAAATCGATGTCGAAGGAGCCAAACTCACCGTCCTCCACTGCAATTCCGGTGACGTCAGCCAGGGCGATATCATCCTAGCCAGCGCATCCCACGCCGTCATCCTGGCCTTCTCGGTGAAGGTTTCCGCCTCCATCAAGGATATGGCCAAGGAACAGAATGTCGAAATCCGTGAATACAACATCATCTACAAGATGCTGGAAGATATCGAAGCCGCCATGAAGGGCACCCTCGCCCCAGTCTTCGAGGAAGTCATCTATGGACATCTGGAAGTCCGTTCCCTCTTCAAGGCCAGCAAGGTCGGCCAGATTGCCGGCTGTATGGTCACAGACGGAACCATCAAGAATTCTTCCTCCATTCGCGTCTTCCGCAATGAGGAATTGGTCCTGAAGACGCATCTCACCTCTTTGAAGAGATTCAAGGATGATGTCAAGGAAGTTCAGAGCGGTTTTGAATGCGGTCTGACCATCTCGGACAACTTCAATTTGATCGAAGGCGATATCTTGGAAGCCTTCGGCCAGGAGGAAGTCAAGAATGGCTGATAAATTCGGACGTGTTCAGCAGATCATCAAGAAGAACCTCAGCGATATCATCATCTTCCAGATGAAGAACAAGATTTGCGAATTCGCTTCCATCACAGATGTGAAGCTCACCTCCGATTATTCCTATTGCAAAGTCTATGTCTCTCATCTCGAATCGGATAAGATCGATGAACTGGTTGCCTTCCTTGATAACCGCAAAGGCTATATCCGCTCGAAACTGGCTGAATCCCTTTCCATCTACAAGACACCCGAACTCATCTTCATCGCCGACAAGCTCTATGACCAGGCTCATGAGATGGATGTCATGATCAATGATGCCATCAATAGAAAGCCGGTCACCTTGAAGGATGTCTATGGCAAGAACTATAAGACACCCGAAGAAAAGGAAGCCCTGAAGAAGAAAAGAGAAGAAGCCAAGAAGGCCAAAGAAAAGACCACTGCCAAGAAAAAGCAGACGGGCAAAACCACCAAGAAGTCGACCAAGACGAAAAAAGAAGAAGAAGAATAAAAAATCAGGCTATCAAAGTCCTCGGATACAAAACTATCCAAAGGCTTGATAGCCTTTTACTATTCCGATAAAAAAGAACTGGTTAAGAAACTTTGTGAAAACCACTGCCCAAAGGAATCTTTTTTTCTCTATTTCAGTGGCTTTTGATGATCGATAGATCTTTCTCGAGCTGTTCCTTAAGGGAAGAAAGCGAATCGAATTTCCTTTGTGGCCTCAGATAGGAGACAAAGGAAATCTTGATTTTTTGGTCATAGAGGTCGCCATCAAAAGAAAGAAGATGTGTTTCCACGATATCCTGCTCAAGAGGCGAGACAGTCGGATGATTTCCGATATTCGTCATGCTTTTATATTCTTTTCCCTGATAGATTGTCCTTGTCTCATAGACGCCATTCGGCAGCTTCAGCTTATCGATGGGATAAGGAGTATTGGCGGTTGGGAAATCAATCTTTCTTCCGTTTTTCAGTCCATGGATGACCCTTCCTTCCAGAAAGAAGGAATAGCCAAGTTCTTTGGCTGCTTTTTCAAAATCCAGATTCCTCAGATCCTGCTTGATCAGGGAAGAAGAAACCTTCCTTCCATCCTGATAGAATAAATCGACAATCCGGACGTCCTTGTCCTTTAAGGAAAGAAGGTCACTTGCTTTTCCTTCGGCTTTTTTGGCAAATGTGAAATCTTTTCCAACCACGATCATCTTCAAAGAAGGAATGGAAAGAAAAGAAAGGAATTCATCGATACAACAGGAAACCATCCTTTCATCGAATGGAAGAATGTATTCCGTCTCGATTCCAAAAGAAGAAAGCATCTCCTCTTTTTCTTCCTCTGAAAGAAGAAGTTCTTCCTTCTGATGGAAGAGTCTGCTTTTGAAGTCTGTGGAGAACGTCAAGACACAGGGTGGATACTTTGCGGTCTTCAGCATATCAAGAAGAAGACGGTGTCCTATATGAAGCCCGTCAAAAAAACCGATGGCAAGAGAAAAGTCATCTTTCCTCTGTATGCCTTTTTCGAAATCCAGAATAACCTTATTCATGTCTCATTCCCTTATAGCAGTGATAGACGTTTCCAATCCGCCTGTAGATGGCAAGGAGTTCATCTTCCTTCATCATGAAAAGATATTCATCCTCATAGGGAAGATGAAGGCTTTGTCCATTTCGAATGCGGAAAGCAAGCGTCTCATCGCATTCGACTTTCTTGATGTTCTCATGGAAATAGGTGATGGGGAAAAGATTCTCAATCGTCGCCTCTTTTACCTTGACAGCACCATCCAATCCGAATGGTCCGATTTTTGTTCTTCTCAGCTGGGTCAGATAGCCGATTGTCCCTAAGCGTTCAGCGATGTCTTTTCCAAGCACGCGGATATAGGTTCCCTTGGAAACCTTTGTCTGAAAGACAATCTCATTCTTTTCTTCATCATAGGAGAGAAGATTGAGTTCATAGATGGTGATTTTCTGGCTGTCCAGAACGACTTTGCTTCCTTCCCTGGCCAGATGATAGGCTTTTGTTCCTTTGTAGTGCTTTGCACTATAAAGAGGTGGAATCTGTTCCTGTTCACCGATGAAAGAAGAAAGAACCATCCTGATTTCATCAATGGAATATTTTTTTACATCAATCTGCTTTTCGATCTCGGTTTCCGTATCTAGGGAAGGTGTTGTCATACCAAGCTGCAGGGTAGCGATATATTCCTTCTCCCCATCGGGAAAAAGAGGATTGAGTTTGCAGGCCTCATTGACGGAAATCAAAAGAAGACCGGTCGCAAAAGGATCGAGTGTTCCAAGATGCCCGGCCTTATTGACGCCAAGTCTTCTTTTGATGATGCGATCGACATCGCTGGAGGTATAATCCTTCTCCTTGTCGACTTTGATAAATCCTGAAATCATATTCATTTTCTTTTCATTTCTGTGCATAGTTCTTTTAAGGGACAGGTCTCACAGGACGGGTTCATCGCCTTGCAGATATTCCGTCCAAAAAGGATGAACTGTCGATGGAGGACGATGTATTCAGAACCACGGAAGACTCTTTCCAGAACCTTTTCGGTCTCCTCGGGTGTTTCCTTTTTTATCAGTCCGAGCCGCTTGCTGACTCTCTGGACATGGGTATCCACCGGGAAGAAATCCTGTATTCCCAGTTCAGCAAGGACAACCCCGCTCGTCTTATAGCCAACACCGGGAAACTTCATCAGTTCCTTTCTTTCATGAGGAAGAATTCCCTTATATTCTTCTTTGAGCATCTTTGCTGTCGATAATATATATTCCGTCTTTGATTTGGCCAGTCCGATTCTTTTGATGATGGAATAGATTCTTTCCTTCTTTTCTATGACATAATCATCCAAGGAAGGAAATTCCCTGAAGAGAAGGGATGTTGCCTCATTCACGCTTTTATCCGTCGCCTGGGCAGAGAGAATCACGGCAAAAAGAAGTTCGTAGTCCTTTGTATAATGAAGAAAAGTCTCCGTATGGGGATATTCCCTTTTCAGGACTCCCTTGATCATCTCGGCTTTCTTATTTATCGCCATGATAGGTCCAATCGGTGTGGGTGAAGATATCGCGAAGCTCTTCCCGGCTCTTGGTCTCTTCGTTGACTAGGGAAGCACCGATATTCTTTCTTGTTTCGCTTCTTTGCATCTCCAGGATGAGTTTGTCGGCATTGCGGAAGGAAAGATTTCCGCTCTTGGTGATAGACTTCTTGAGGGCTTCCTTGACCATGCCTTCATCGGCTCCGGATTTCAGCCAACTTGTGATCTGGTCTCTTTCAAGGGGAGTAAGGCATCTTCCGGCGATGGCTTCGGCTTCCTGGAAGAGATTATCTGAGACATTATAGGCATGTCCGTAATTCGATGTCTTCAAAGAGAGGTCCTTGATGGCATCCTCAAAAAGGCGTTTCTTGAATTCATCCAAGGAGGTATAGAATGTCGTTCCTTCCGAATGGATGGTCAATATCTTCTTGGCCATCAAATCGGATAAGGAGGTATCCAAAGCATCCTTATTGACCATGTAGGGAGAGAGAACATCCTTGGTGATCAAAATCTTCTCTTCGATATGAAGAATGCAGTCAGAGACAAAAATGACCATGCAGTCTTCCTCGTTGAGATTGTAGTTTTTATATTTTTTGATCAGAATCGATTTCCAATCGAAATCATAGGCGTTTAGATCCATTTGTCATTACCTCCACAAGAAAGATTATATATCAAAATAGGGAAAATAAAATTCTTTCAGCATTTCTTTTTGGTAGACCTTGTCCACCTTGCTGATTTCCTCTCTCACTTTCTGTGGATTGAGATAGGAAATGAGTTCCTTCGATTCCTCAATGGCCTTGGCTGTCTCTTTTTCAAGAGAAAAACCAAGTTCATAAAAGAAACGATAGGCTCTTAAGATTCTTAAGGGATCTTCAGAGAGCCTTTTCTTCTTTTCACCGATCAGGCGGATTGTCTTTTTCCTTATATCCTCAAGTCCTTGGTTCAACGGGTCGAGGATCTCAAGAGAGGAAGGAACATAAAGGGCATTGATGGTGAAATCACGGCGAAGGCAGTCTTCTTGGATGGAAGAGACAAATTCGACACTCGATGGATGGCGATGATCAAGATAGTCCTTCTCTTTCCGCATCCTTGCCAGAGTGACATGGACGCCTTCTTTCTTATAGGAAATCGTCTGAAATTTCTTATAGATGAGAGCATTCTCAAAAAGAGATTCCACAAGGGAAAAATCAGACGTGCGAAAAGCGATATCAAGATCGAGGCTTTCTCTTCCAAGAAAAGAGTCGCGGACAAATCCCCCGACCAGAAAGACGTTGTCCTTTCCCAATTTCGATTGGACATCCAGAAAAAGAGATGAGCAGGGTTCAGATAGATTCAGTTTCATATAAAAAGCCGTCAGATGACGGCATAAAAGTCTTACTTGGATTCGTTGACAAGATCCTTGAGTGTCTTGGAAGGCTTGAATTTGACGGACTTGCTTGCCGGAATCTCAATCTTCTCGGAGACATTGGAAGGATTGACTCCGGTGCGGGCCGGACGTTCCACCAAGGAGAACTGACCAAAGCCAGCAATCTTGACGCTGCCGTATTCAGGATCGATCAATCCCTGAGCAATGCAGGCAAAGATGATTTCGATTGCGTTCTGGGCATCGCCCTTCTTCATTCTTCCCATCGTGGCCAACTGTTCAGCCAAATCTTCTTTTGTGATTAATTTCTTTTCTTCCATAATTCATACACCTTTCTTAAAAAAAAGATAACACATCTTTATAGAAATTTCAATTTATTTCGTAATTATGGGGATTTTTTACATTTCCGATTTCAGTTCGCGGGCCATTGTCATGCTTAGACAGGCCGATGGTTTTTCATACTGATAGCAGACTTTGTAGACCGCCGAGACAATCGGCATATCCAGATGATGGCGAAGAGCATATTCATAGGCAATCTTTGCTGTATTGATTCCTTCGACCGTCTTCTTATTTTCTTCCATCATCTTTTTGGCATCGTCCATCTTTCCAAGGGCATAGCCAAAGGAGAAATTTCGGCTTTGCATGCTCGAACAGGTCAAGAGGAGATCCCCGATGCCGGTGAGGCCATAGAACGTTTGTTCATTTCCACCCATGGAAAGGCCGAAACGGACCATTTCCTTGAGCCCACGGGTGACGAGTCCCGCCTTGGCATTCTCGCCCTCTCCAAGGCCATATATGGCTCCTGAGGCGATGGCGATGACATTCTTCAGGGCCGCTGCACACTGGCTGGAGATTTCATCCTGATTCGTATAGATGCGGAAGGTCGGGGTCGAGAAGAGAACCTGTGCCTTTTTAGCCGCCTCAAGATTCTTCGAAACCGCACAGATGGTCGTCACCTTATCGAGTATGACTTCATCTGCGAAACTCGGTCCGATCAAAGAGACGACGCCTGTCACCTTCTTCTGATCGAGTTCTTCCTTCAAGACATTGCCTAATGGCTCCAAGGTCAAGGGATCAAATCCCTTGGCCGCCGAGAGAATCAGGACATGCTCCTTAAGGAATGGATTGACCTTCTTTGCCATCTCGCGATAGGCAACAGAAGGGATGCAGAAGAGAACGACGTCGGCATTCGTGACACATTCTTCCAGAGAAAGGGTGAAATGGATTTTTTCACTCAGCACGATCGAAGGGAAATATTTCCGGTTGATATGTTTTTCCTCATCAAAAGAGGTTGCATCACGGCAGAACATCTCAATCCGATGATCATGATAGGAGAAGACATGTGCCAGGGCCGTTGCCCAGGCTCCGTTTCCGAGTATGGCGATTTTCATTTTATTTGTTTTTCAGGATGTCATCTCTCTTGCCACGGATCAAGAGCTTGATTGGGCAATTGGTGAAGCCAAACTGGCTGCGGATGACATTTTCCAGATATCTCTGATAGGAGAAGTGGAAGTAGTTCGGATTATTGCAGAAGAGAATGAAGGTCGGCGGAACATCCTTCGACTGGGTGCAATAGGAGATCTTGAGTCTTCCGCCATTGAAATCCGGTGCCTCATTGTCCATCTGGGCCTTGAGGATGATCGAATTGAGAAGACTCGAAGGAATCGTCTTATGCATCGTCTCATAGACTTCGTTCATCGTCTGGAAGATGCGCTGGATATTGTTTCCCGTGAGAGCGGAGACAAAGACGACCGGCGAATAGTCGAGGAACTTGAAATACGTCTTCAATTCCTTGCTGAAGCGTCTTTGGGCATCCTGGGTATGTTCGACCAAGTCCCACTTGTTGACGATGATGATGACCGGCTTATTGTTCTCAATGGCATAGCTCGAGACATGGATATCCTGCGAGACCAGTCCTTCGCTTGCATCGACCAAAAGAAGGATGATATCCGCTCTCTTGGCGGCGTCGGCTGAACGGATGACGGCATATTTGTCGAGATCCTCTTCGACCTTTCCCGGACGCTTAATGCCGGCGGTATCGATCATGACATATTTTTTTCCTTCTCTTTCGAACTGGATATCGACGGAATCACGCGTCGTTCCGCTCTGGGGAGAGGTGATGACTCTGTTCTTTCCGATGATCTTGTTCGCAAGGGAGGATTTTCCGACATTCGGTCTTCCTAAAAGGGCAAAGGTCAGACTGTCGGCATATTTATTCATATCCACCTTGGGAAGCTTGGCTATGACATCATCGAGAAGATCGCCAAGTCCGATACCGTGTTCGGCAGAAATGGCATAGGGTTCGCCAAAGCCGAGCTGATAGAATTCATAGGCATTTCCAATCAGAGTGTTGTCATCGATCTTGTTGACGACAAGGAGAACCTTCTTTCGATAGGAGAAAAGCTTCTTGGCGACAAAGAGATCGTTGTTGGTCACGCCGGCTCTTCCATCGACCACGAAAAGGATCAGATCCGCTTCCTGGCATCCCAATTCGACCTGGGACTGGACTTCCTTCTGGAAGGGGATGTTCTCGCCGGTGACACCGCCGGTATCGATGAGGGTGAATTCCTTATCGAGCCAGTGTCCGGTTCCGTAGTTGCGGTCACGGGTGATGCCGAATTCCTTGCCGGTGATTTCCTGGCGGGAATCGGATAGACGATTGAATAAAGTGGATTTTCCGCTCGAAGGCGATCCAACTAATGCGACTGTACCAAGTGTTTCCATTCTTCTTCACCTATTCTCTTTCTGAAAAGTTCGATGATGGCACTGACTTCTTCCTCGATCGTGAGATCGGAGGTATCCAGTTCGATGGCATCGTCGGCTTTTCTAAGCGGAGAGTTTTCCCTATGGGAATCAATATAGTCTCTCCGTTCGATTTCTTTTTGTATTTCTTCGACTGTGCTGTTCGAAATTCCTTTTTCGACATTTTCCTTCTGGCGTCGGATGGCTCTCGCCAAAGGAGAGGCCACCTGATAGACCTTCAATGTGGCTTTGGGAAGCACGACGGTTCCGATATCTCTTCCATCCATGATGACATTCTCATCCTGAGCGATCTTCTGCTGGAGAAGAACGAGTTTCTCACGGACTTCGAGATGCGCGCAGGCATAGGAAACCTGATGGGAGATATCTTCCTTTCTCACACGCTCGGTCACATCCCTTCCATTGAGAAAGACATGGCCAAGTCGATCTTCCTTGATATCACATTCCGGAAGAATGGACATCGCATCTTCCCTCGATTGGGTATCCAATCCTTTTTCGAGCATGAGAAGAGTCACCGCCCGATACATGGCTCCCGTATCGACATAGAGGAAATTCAGTTTTTTTGCGATGATTTTGGCTGCCGTGGATTTCCCGCTGGCGGCCGGACCATCAATCGCTATGGAATAACATTTCATTTTATATAGCCCCCGTAAACAATAACGTCAAGATGAATATCAAAACAAGCAAGACAAAAGGAATGGTGATGAGAAGGATGATTTTTCCTTGGGTAAAACGTCTCTGATGGGAAAGACGTTCCTTCTTCTTTTCCTGGTAAAGAGATTCCGTCTCCTTCTTCTTGACTTCCTGGTCGTAGGCTTCATTGGCCTCGAGAAGCTGGTCGATGGACAAAGAGAGGGTGTTCTTCTTCACCGGAGGTTCTTCCTTGACTTCCTTCATGGCTTTGGAAGAGGAGACTTTCGGAAGGTTTTTGGCGACTTCATCGGTTTCATCAAAAGAGTAGACATCCATGTTGGCTATCTTTTTTCTCAGGCTCTCATATTTGACAACTCGACTTTTGTTTTCCATAATTCACCTCGTATCCATTATAGTAAAAACACCCTTTTTTTCCTAGAAAAAGAGATGAGAAAACAAAGAAAAGTATTGTAATATTCTCGTGTTTTTCATAAAATAGTATGCATGCCGTCATAGCTCAGTTGGTAGAGCATTCGATTCGTAATCGAAAGGTCGTAGGTCCGATTCCTATTGACGGCACCATCCTATGAAAGTCTGTCTGATTGGTTCGAATCAGACTTTTTTTATGCCCGAAAAAGAACCATGACAGTTTTTCATTCATGACGAAGATAAGGAAAAGAGAGACATTTCTGCCTCTCTTTTTTCTTATTCGGATGAAATTAGTCAACGAAAGCCAAGATGGCCATCGGAGCATTGTCACCGCGACGATTGTAGGTCTTCAGGACTCTGGTGTATCCACCATTTCTTTCCTTGTATTTCGGACCATAGACGTCGAAGAGCTTCTGTAAAGCGTTCTTGCCCGTCTTTGGATCGATGAAACCCTGTTCGCGGACAAATCTTGCAGCCAAACGGCGAGCAGCGAGATCACCCTGCTTTGCATAGGTGACCAAGCGTTCAGCTTCCTGGCTGGCACGCTTTGCAACCGTGAGCGTGACTTCAATCTGACCGGAAATGATAAGCTGAGAAACGACGTTTCTGAGCATATTCTTTTCTTTGTCAGAAGTATAGCCGGCCTTGAAGCGGACACCGCCCTTGCCGTGTACATTTCTTCTACCAATAGTACCCATAGTAGTTTACCTCTCTTTACTTCTTGGTGTTGTCGTCATGTTGGAGCGATAAACCGAAGCTGGCCAATCTTTCCAAGATTTCCTTATAGGATTTCTTGCCCAAGTTGCGGACAGTCATCAGTTCAGATTCCTTCATGTTGCAAAGTTCCTGCACAGTCTTGAGACCATTTCTCTTGAGACAGTTGTAAGAACGGACGGAAAGGTCCAGATCCTCAAGTGTCATGGTCGTGAACTGATTCTCAGGTTTTTCTTTGCTGATGGACATGACTGTCGCGGTCTTGACAGCCTGGTCAAGGTCTTCGAAGAGCTTGAAGTGCTCATCGAGAATCTTGGCAGCCAAAGCAACGGCGTTGCTGGCTTCCATGCTACCATCGGTTTCGACTTCGATGATAAGCTTTTCATAGTTGGCATCGTGGCCGACACGGGTCGGTTCCACGATGATGTTTGTCTTCATGATCGGAGAGAAATTGGAATCGACAGCAATGAGACCCAAAGGCCAGTTGCTGGATTTGTGTTCCTCAGCCGTGACAAATCCACGTCCCTTCTTTGCCAACAGCTTCATGCTGATATGGCCACCCTTTGCCAAATGGCAGATGACCAGATCCTTATTCACAACGCTGACAAGATCCGGACAGATGATGTCGTTGGCACGGATGACTTTTTCTTCATCCTTGGCAGTGACATCCAATTTGAGAGTTTTATTCTCTTCGATATCCGAATCATCCTTGAGAACAAGATTTTTGATGTTCAAGACAATCTGTGTCAAATCTTCGACGACACCCGGAAGTGTGGTGTATTCATGACGGGCACCGGTCACTTCGATGGCGAAGACAGCGACACCAGGCAAAGAGGCGAGAAGAACTCTTCTCATAGCATTACCGATGGTAATGCCATAACCAGACTCAAGTGGAGTGATGGTGAAGCGGCCAAAATTGGAACGTACATCGTCTTTGTCGATTTGGAACTTCGGTTGTTCAAATTCTTTCATTCTCTAGCTCTCCTTTCCGCTATTCTTTAGCCACGGGGCTTCTTTGCCGGACGGCAGCCGTTATGCGGAATAGGAGTGACGTCGGCAATGGACAGGACCTTCAGTCCTGCAGCTTCCAAAGCACGGCAAGCAGTTTCTCTTCCCGGGCCAGGACCCTTGATTTCGACATCAACACTTCTCAAGCCACGATCGAAGCAGGTTTTGGCAACATTGGTGGCAGCAATCTGAGCAGCGAATGGTGTGGACTTTCTGCTTCCAGAATAACCGGAGGTACCGGCACTGGCCCAAGCGATGACACGACCCTGTTCATCCGTGATGGAGATGATTGTGTTGGAGAAAGTCGCATGGATATGGGCAACACCCTTGGTGAAGGTAAGTTTTGCCTTCTTCTTTCTGATAGTAGTCTTTTTATCAGCCATTTTATTCGTTCCTCCCGATTACATTGTTGCTTTCTTATGGTTGGCAACTGTCTTTCTCGGACCTTTGCAGGTACGAGCATTGGTTTTGTCTCTCTGACCACGGCAAGGAAGATTCTTCTTGTGTCTCTGGCCACGATAGGTACCAATTTCTTCAAGTCTCTTGATATCAAGAGCATACTGTCTGCGCAAGTCACCTTCGACGACATATTTGGCGACTTCATTTCTGACAGCGGTAAGTTCTTCTTCAGAACAATCTTTGACACGCTTTGTGCCATCAACTTTGGCGGCAACGACGATTTTCTTGGCAGTGGTCAATCCGATACCATAGATGTAACGGAGAGAATAAACCAACTGCTTATCGTTCGGAATATCAACGCCTGCAATACGAGCCATATTTCCGATTTCCTTTCTTTAACCTTGTCTCTGCTTATGCTTTGGATTGGAGCAGATGACCATAACACGTCCCTTACGCTTAATAACTCTGCACTTGTCGCAGATCGGCTTAACTGAAGCTCTAACTTTCATTGTTAAGTTCTCCTTTAGCAAATTTACTTAAATCGGTACACAATGCAACCATTCGTGACATCATAAGGAGAGATTTCCACCGTGACTTTATCTCCGGGAAGAATATGAATCTTGTTCATTCTCATCTTGCCGGATACTCTGGCGCGAATCACGGCGCCTCCGTCGAGCTGTACCGAATACTTCTCGCCGGGAAGGGAATCGAGAATTGTTCCCTCCATCTTAATGAAATCTTCTCTGCTCATTCTTTGTTTCCATTCTCCAATTCATTTAGATGTCGTTTGACATTGGAGTCAACCGACGTAACAATAGCCCCATCCGCTGTGATGACGACGTCATTCTCATAGTGACAGGTTAACTTCTTATCGGCTGACACGATTCCCCAACCATCCTTGAGGGTGATGATATCACTCTTTCCTGCAAGGACCATCGGTTCGATCGCGAGACACATGCCTTCCCTCAGATAAGGACCAAGTCCCATCTCCGGAGAGTAGTAGTTGTAGATGAAGGGATCTTCATGCATCTCTTTTCCGATACCATGGCCGCCATACTCCTTGACGAGCGAGTAGCCATATTTATCGGCCGTTCTTTGTATCGCCATGCTGATTTCATACAGATGACGACCAGGCTTAAGAACTTTGAAAGCCTCCCAGAAACATTCTTCGGTGCAACGGATGAGCCGTTTCGCTTCATCGGAGATATTTCCAACAGCGAAGGTTCTGCAGGCATCGCCATTGTAACCATTCTCATCAAGGTTACCCATATCGATGCTCACAATGTCCCCTTCCTTCAGAATGATATTTTTTGAGGGAATACCATGGATCAAGGTAGAATTGACGGAGGCACAGACAGCCCAGTGATAGCCTTCTTCCAGGGCAAAGTTTGGTTTGCCGGAGGTCTCACGGATGTACTTCTCTGCCAACTTATCGATTTCAGCAGTGCTTCTGCCGGGCTTGATTTCTTCGGCCAATCTGTCGAAGACAGTGCCCAACTTGTTTCCTGCCTCAATCATCTTCTCCATTTCTCGCTTGGTTTTGATGATGATCATTACTCAGCCTCGTCCAATATCTTCTGAATATCAGAGAAGACAGCATCGATGCTCTGAAGGGCATCGACTTTTCCCAAGACGCCTTTCTCTTCATAATGCTTGGCGATCGGATACGTCTGAGAGGCATAGGCCTCAAGACGGACCTTGAAGGCTTCGGCATTATCATCCTTGCGCTGGATGAGCTTTTCTCCACAGCAATCACAGACGCCTTCCACTTTTGGTTTCTTCGTCAGGATGTTGTAGCTTGCTCCGCAGGACGGGCAGACACGTCTGGAAGTGATGCGGGATGTCAGAACCTCGTCATCAGCCACCATGAGGATGACCGAATTGATTCTTCTTCCCATCTTCTCCAATAATTTATCCAAGGCTTCTGCCTGGGGAATGGTTCTCGGGAAGCCATCCAGAAGGAATCCCTTCCGGCAGTCTTCTTTCGAAAGTCTTTCCTCGACAAGACCAATGGTCACTTCATCGGGAACAAGTGCTCCCTGATTCATGTATTCACTGGCCTTCAAGCCCAATGGAGTCTTATTGCTGATAGCAGCACGGAACATATCGCCGGTCGAAATATGTGGCACGGCGAACTTCTCGACAATCAATTCCGACTGGGTTCCCTTGCCTGCGGCAGGGGGACCCATCAGAATGATATTCAATTCTTTGTTCTGATTATTCATAGTTACATCTCACTTTCGGCAAAGCCTTGACCAGCAAGGATACCATTGATCTGATTGTTGATTTCCAATGCGACACCGACAACGATGATGAGACCTGTTCCACCCAAGGACAGACTTGTCGGAACAGCTCCCGTCAAAGAAAGGATGACAGGAAGCAAGGCAATGAGGGTAAGAGACATCGAACCGATGAATGTGATGCGGTTGAGAACCTTGGAGATGTATCTTTCCGTTTCGACGCCTGGCTTGATACCGGTGATGTATGTGCCGGACTGTTGGAAGTTCTCGGCGATACGCTCCGGATTGATTTCAAGCTGAGCATAGAAGTAGGAGAAGGCAATGATCAGGATGGCGTAGATGATGGTTCCCCAGGGCATGGAGAAGGAATCACCCATGGTTGTCATAGCCTGATAATTGAACACCTCTTCGATTTTCGTTGCCCATGCTGGCGGATTTCCATTGCTGAAGAGAGAGATGATGATGCTTGGAGCCACCATGATGGAGCTGGCGAAGATAACCGGCATGACGGAACTTGCATTGACCTTAATCGGTAGGAAACTAGCCTGCTGATAGGCCAACTCATTGCTCGAAGATGTATTCGAGTGGGAAATCGGCATCTTTCGAACCGACTTCTCAATGAATGTGACAAAGACGACGATTAAGACCAGGGCCAAGAGATAGACCGAGATCTGCACAGCACCTTCCAAAATCAAGGATGCATCCCCGGTCTGGACCTTATCGCCAAGATAAGAGGTGAACGCGGTGGAGATTTGGCTTGGAAGAGAGGAAATGATACCTTCAAAAATCAAGACAGAGATACCATTACCGATACCCTTATCCGTGATCTGGTCACCCAACCAGGTGAGGATCAGCGTACCCGCAATCATATAGACAATAATCTTCGTATAACCCCAGGCGGAATCGTCTGCAAGCGTGATGCCATTGCTGTTCTTGAGAGCGACAATGATACCATATGCCTGAACGGCAGCCAAGGCAACAGAGAGGAGTCTGGTGACAACATCGAGTTTCTTTCGACCCGTCTCGCCTTCCTTGGACATATTCGTCAAGGCTGGAAGAACGTCCATGCTGAGAAGCTGGATAATGATTTGTGCTGTAATGTAAGGAGAGACACCCAAGGCAAGAATCGAGAAATTCTGCAAGGCACCTCCACCCATCATGTTCAGTAATGAAAAGGAAGATGTGGTATCGTCCCAGAGGTTGGAACTGACGGTAACCCCTGGAACGGTGATAGCCGACCCAATTCGGAAGACAAGGAAAATTGCCAACGTAAATAAGATACGATTCAAAACGTCCTTGTTATGGAAAAATGCGGCTACTTTTTTCATTACTTATCCTCTTTTTCAGTGTCCTGATCGAAAGAGGCCAAAGTCTTGTTGAAAGCAATTCTTGCTTCCTTCAAGGTTTCGACGGAAGTGGTACCACCGACCTTTTCAATGGCTTCCTTGGCAGACTTTGTGAAAGCCTGGACGGTGACATTGAGTTTCTTGGTCAATTCGCCATTGCCAAGGATTTTGACTGGCTTGTTGAGGTTTCTCAGAAGGCCAGCGAAAACCAAGGCGGTGTCGTTGACTGTGGTTCCATCGGCGAAGATGGCATCCAAGTCACTGAGCTTCACAATCGCATATTCGACTCTGCCATAGTTGGTGAAACCATGCTTTGGCAAACGTCTGTAAAGAGGCAGCTGACCGCCTTCAAAGCCGACCGGAACCTTGCGTCCCTGTCTGGCACCCTGACCTTTTTGACCACGGGTGGAGGTCTTGCCCATGCCGGAACCTAAACCACGTCCAACCTTCTTCGGAAGATGACGGGAACCTTCAGCGATTTTGAGATCATGTAATTCCATAGTTCAATCCTCCAATTACTTTTCTTCCGGAGCTTTTTCAGCAACCGGCTTCTTTCCATAGCGGGTTTCGAGGACGGATTCGAAGGTCTTGAGCTGGTTGAGGGCATCCACAGTGGCTTTGACGACATTGCCCTGGGTTCTCGAACCATAGATCTTGGAATAGACGTTCTTGACACCAGATAATTCAAGAATGGAACGGACAGCACCGCCGGCGACAAGTCCTGTGCCAGCCGGAGCCGGTTTCAAGAAGACCTGAGTGGCACCGAAATGACCCATGACTGGGTGAGCAATGGTATCGCCCTTGGAAATGGTGATCTTGAACATATTCTTCTTGGCGACGGCCAAGGCTTTCTTGATTGCATCCGGGACTTCGTTGGATTTTCCAAGTCCGTAACCGAATTTGCCTTTTCCATCACCGATGACGACTAAGGCTGTGAAGCGAACACGCTTGCCACCCTTGACCGTCTTGGCGACTCTGGAGATCTTGATGATCTTCTCATCGTAGAGTTTTTCTTCTTTTCTTCCGCGGCCATTCTTGTCACCACGGTTGAAACGGCGACCGCCATTGCCGAAACGTTTGTTTCCCTTAGCATTGGCAGCAGACTTCTCACCGCCCTGGGCGGCTTCAGCCTTGACTCCGGAATCAGTTTCCGGAGCGACGTTCTCATTTAATTCTTCAGCCATTTTAATTGTTTCTCCTTAGAAGACCAAACCAGCTTCTCTTAAAGCTTCAGCGACAGCCTTGACCTGTCCGTGATAGAGATATCCGGAACGATCGAAGACAACTTTCTCAATCTTGAGATCCTTGGCTTTCTGAGCCAAATCAGCACCGACCTTGGTGGCAGCGTCGACATTGGAAGGATTATCCAAGCCGAGTTTGGCACTCGAGGAAGCAGCGAGAGTCTTACCCGCAGTATCATCAACTAAAGCGGCATAGATGAACTTGTTGGAACGGAAGACAGAAACGCGCGGACGATCAGCAGTGCCCTTGACTTTGGCTCTGATTCTGATGTGACGATGCAATCTCTGTTTGTTCTTATTGAATGCAGTATACATGTTTCATCTCTCCTTTTAAGCGGACTTCTTGGCAGAAGCGGGCTGACGCAATGTAATGACTTCGCCCTGATAGCGGATGCCCTTGCCATGATAGCATTCCGGCTTTCTGACATCGCGGATGACAGCAGCGACCTGACCGACTTTCTGTTTGTCGATACCTTCGACGATGATGTTCATCGTCTTGGCTTCGATGCTGACCTTCACGCCGTCAACAGCATGAATGACATCTGGATGGGAGTGGCCGACATAAAGGACAAGATCAGTGCCCTTCATTTCAGCTCTGTAACCGACACCCTTGATTTCAAGGACCTTCTTGAAGCCCTCGTTGACACCTTTGACCATGTCGTTGATGATGGCACGGGCAGTACCATGATTCATACGCATTTCAATGGAGTCGTTCGGACGGGTGACATGAAGCTTGCCGTCCTTGATTTCGAAATTCAGATGCTTATGGAAAGTTTGGGTCAGTTCACCGAGCTTGCCTTTGACAGTGACAACACCATCTTTGCAGGTAACAGTGACGCCTTCCGGAATAGCAATAGGTTCTCTACCGATTCTAGACATTTCCCTACCTCCTTACCAAACGTAGGCAAGCACTTCGCCGCCGACATTCAGTTTTCTAGCATTCTTATCTGTCATGATTCCGCTGGAAGTGGAAACAATCGCGATGCCTAAGCCGTTGAGAACTCTTGGGAGCTTATCGGCAGAGACAGTGACACGGAGACCTGGTTTGGAGATTCTCTTGATGCCAGTGATGACACGATTGTTCTTGGAATCATATTTCATCTTGATGGTCAAAGTCTTGGAAGGCTTACCTTCTTCAGCCTTGACGGAATAACCGGCGATGAAGCCTTCTTCCTTCAAGATTTCGCAGACTTTTTCACCGAGTTTGAAGGTCGGAAGAGACACTTCTTCGGCTTTGCTCATATTGGCATTGCGAATACGGGTTAATAAATCGGACAATGTATCGTTAACCATATTAGTTCTCTCCTTTCCTTACCAGCTGGCCTTGTGCATGCCAGGGATTTCGCCCTTGTAGGCCATTTCTCTCAAGCAGATACGGCAGACACCGAACTGTTTGAGAACACCATGGACTCTTCCGCAGCGGCTGCAGCGGGAGTAGTTCTGGGTCTTTGGATGCTTCTTCGGGGAAGCACATTTGACGATTAAAGCTTTTCTTGCCATTGTTTCATCCTCCTATTACTTAGAGAAAGGCATGCCGAGTTTGGTCAAAAGAGCGGCAGCTTCCTTATCGGTCTTAGCAGTTGTGACAACGACAACGTCCATACCCTGGGTACGGTTGACTTTATCATACTGGATTTCAGGGAAAATCAATTGTTCCTTGACACCGACAGAGTAATTTCCACGACCATCGAAAGAATCCTTGGAGATACCACGGAAATCTCTGACACGTGGCAAATCGATTGTGATGAACTTATCTAAGAAGTCATACATACGGACTCTTCTGAGAGTGACCTTGACACCGACGGCAGCGCCTTCACGGAGCTTGAAGTTCGCGATGGACTTCTTGGCCTTGGTGACGATTGGATGCTGGCCGGCGATGGTGGCCATCTGAGAGACAGCTTCCTCGACGTTCTTTTCGTTTCCGCCAGCTTCGCCCAATCTCATGTTGAGGACGACCTTGACGATCTTCGGGCATTCCATAACGGACTTGTATCCGAATTCCTTCATGAGTTCAGGAACGATTTCTTCCTTATACTTTGTCTCAAGACGGGAGGTATAAGCAGCTTTCTGATTGCCCTGATTGTGGGCTTTTTTCACGGACACGCCGTTTTTCTTTTCTTCAGCCATTTTCAATCTCCTTACTTGATCACAGAGCCGCTCTTCTTGGCAACTCTGACTTTCTTACCATCTTTGAGCACGTAGCCAACGCGGGTCGCACCATTGGTCTTTGGATCGACCAAGGCAACCTTGGAGGCATCAATAGGAAGGTTGATTTCCTTGATGGAACCCTTCGGATTGGCCTGAGAGGGCTTGACATGCTTTTTGTTGACGTTAACGCCTTCGACAACAACTTTGTTGACCTTCGGCATGGCCTTGATGACCTTGCCGGTCTTTCCTTTGTCGTCGCCGGAGAGGACGATAACAGTATCACCAGTTTTGACTTTCATGATTTCGCTCCTCCTAGACTTAGAGAACTTCGACTGCCAAAGAGACAATCTTCATATATTTATCGCCCTTCTCACGAAGTTCACGGGCAACCGGTCCAAAGACACGGGTACCCTTCGGAGAACCATCTTCATTGATGAGGACGACGGCATTGTCATCGAAACGGATGGTGGAACCATCTTTTCTCTGATAAGCTTTCTTGACACGGACGATGACGCCCTTGACAACATCGGATTTCTTGACTTTGCCGTTCGGGATTGCATCCTTGACGGCGCAGATGACGACATCGCCGACGCTGGCAGATTTTCTGTGAGAGCCACCCATGAGGTGGAAGACTCTGACAGAACGAGCACCGGAGTTGTCAGCAACAACCAGGTTAGTTTCAGTCTGAACCATGATTATTCTCCCTTCTTGACCACTTCAACCAAGCGGAAACGCTTGTCGTGGGACAATGGACGGCATTCTTCGAAGATGACAACATCACCGACTTTGGCGATGGAGTTGCGATCATCGACTTTGTACTTCTTGCGGACAGAGACTCTCTTCTTGTAGATCGGATGAGCCTTGTAGGTTTCTGTTTCGACGACGATGGTTTTCATCATCTTGGCAGAGATGACAGTTCCCTGTAATCTTCTCTTGCCAGAGGCCTTGATGACCTGTTCATTCAATTCTTCAGCCATTGTATTAGCCTCCAATTACTTGGCCTCAGCCTTCTTGGCTGCAGCCTTTCTTTCGTTTTCGACAGTGAGACATTTTGCGATGTCCTTGCGGCAGACGGTGATCTTGGCACCGTTATCCAACTGGCCTGCCTTAGCCTGGAATCTCAAGGAGAGAAGTTCTCCCTTGAGTTCGTAGACCTTCATAGCGAGGTCTTTGTCAGATAATTTTCTAACTTCTTCGATAGTCATTATTTGTTTTCCTCGCCTTTCTTCACAACTCTGGTCGTGACAGAGAGCTTGTAGCCAGCCTGTCTGAGAGCTGCGATGCAATCAGCAGCAGCGATGCCACCGATTTCGAACATAACCGTTCCCTTATCGACAACGGCATCCCATTTTTCGACAGTACCCTTACCGTTACCCATACGGACTTCAGCAGGTTTCTTGGTGATGCCCAAGTAAGGGAAGATACGAATGTAGCATTTTCCGAACTTCTTGGTATATCTGGATAAGACAACACGGGCAGATTCAATCTGGCGGTTATTGATGTAGCCAGGGCAGGTCGCAACAAGGCCGTAGTCACCATAGGCGACGGTATTGCATCTGGAAGCGAACTGCTTCGGCTTGACTAAATGGCAACGACGCCATTTCTGTCTTTTTGGTTGTAACATTCTTATTCTCCTTTCTGCTCAGGAGCATCCTTGCTTTCGCTTGGAGTGGCCTGAGGGGCTGGACGATTGCCACGGTTATTTCCGCGGCCGCCTTTGTTGTTGCTGCGGCCACGTCCGAAACGGCCCTGGTCTGGACGACGGTCTCTCAATTCCTGATAGTTCTCAGGGAGAGCAATCCAAACCTTAACACCGATGACACCATAGGTGGTCTGGCATGGAGTGTAGGCATAATCGATCGCCTGACGCAAGGTATGAAGACCGAGAACACCTTCACGATATTCTTCGGAACGAGCGATTTCGGCACCGCCGATACGGCCCTTGGTCATCGTCTTGCAGCCGAGAGCACCAGCTCTCATGACTCTCTGGATAGCCTTCTTCTGAACAACACGGTACGAAGCTCTTTCCTGAAGCTGCTTGGCCATATCCTTGGCAACGAGCATGGCATCCAAGTCTGGATTCTTGATTTCGACAATCGTGAACTTGATGGACTTCGGATCCTTCTTGAGGATCTTGCTGACCTTCGCCGTGATTTCCTTGATCTGGGCACCATCCTTGCCTAAGACGATGGCAGGATGCGAGACAAATAAGGAAATGGTGATGTTGTTCTTGATTCTCTCGATATCGACGTGGGACAGACCGGCATCGATCTTGTCGAGGAGAGGTTCAAGATACTTTCTGATTTTGATGTCCTCTTCCAAGTAGGAAGCAAAGGTCTTCTTATCGGCATACCAATGACTGGACCAGTCACGGTTGATGCCTAAACGTAAACCGTTCGGATTGACTTTCTGACCCATAATTACTTAGCCTCCTTGGTCTTAAGAGTGACATAGACATGAGACCAACGCTTGATCAAGCCGCTGGCAGAACCCTTGGCTCTGGGAAGAATTCTCTTGAGTCTCATTGCATCGTTGGCAGTGATTTCAGAGATGTATAAGGAATCGCGATTCATATGGAAGTTGTTGACAGCATTGGCTTCAGCAGACTTGATGAGCTTCTCGATATCCTTGGCGCACATCTTGGGGCAGTTCTCTAAGATGGCATATGCTG
The DNA here is from genome assembly GCA_963600815.1 of Bacteroides uniformis. Lineage (GTDB taxonomy): Bacteria > Bacillota_I > Bacilli_A > RFN20 > CAG-288 > Enterosoma. The sequence goes on from CAVCCX010000007.1 coordinate 28,805, forward strand.
TGTCGAGGTCCTTGCCACGAACCAAATCAATGACAAGTCTGACCTTTCTCGGAGTGACACCATAGTTCAGGAGCTTCGCCTTGGCTTCGGTGACAGTTTTTTCTTCCGTTACTGGAGTAACTTCCGTTTTCTTTGTTTCTTTATCAGCCATGATCATTCTCCTTACTTCTTGCTGGTTGTATCATCAGCACCGGAACGGTGTGAAGTGAAAGTACGGGTGAAAACGAATTCACCTAACTTGTGACCGACCATATCTTCAGTGATATAGACCGGGACAAAGGCTCTGCCGTTGTGGACAGAGATGGTATGTTGGATGAAATCCGGGAAAATGGTGGAACGTCTGGACCAAGTCTTGATGACTTCCTTCTTTCCGGATGCATTCTGCTCCTGAACCTTCTTGAGGAGCTTTGGATCGCAATATGGACCCTTCTTTAAACTTCTGGACATTGTTTATTTCTCCTCCTGGATTACTTGCCATTGCGTCTTCTGACGATAAGGCGATTGGTTCTGTTCTTCTTGGAACGGGTCTTGACACCCATGAGTCTTCTACCCCAAGGAGATCTCGGAGCATCATGACCGACAGGGTTCTTACCTTCACCACCACCATGTGGATGGTCGTTCGGGTTCATGACAGCACCACGGACGGTTGGACGTTCGCCAAGCCATCTGGTACGGCCGGCCTTACCCTTGGAAACGAGGTTGTAGTCTTCATTGCCGACAGCGCCGATGGTGGCTCTGCAGGTGAGAAGGAACTTTCTAACTTCGCCAGAGGCAAGTCTCAGCGTGCAGTATTTGTCTTCCTTACCAAGAATCTGGGCAGAGGTACCGGCAGCGCGGCAGACCTGTCCACCTTTTCCAGGCTGAAGTTCAACGTTATGGACGGTGATACCTTCAGGGATGCTGGCCAATTCCATGCAGTTTCCGACAGAAATTTCACCGCTCTTTCCATCGGTGACTGTCATTCCGACAGTCAAGCCCTTTGGGCAGATGATGTATCTCTTCTTACCATGAGTATCAAGGATAAGAGCGATACGGCAGTTTCTGTTCGGATCGTATTCGATGGCTTTGACAACAGAAGTGGATTCTCCATTTCTCTTGAAGTCGATGATACGATACATTCTCTTGTTTCCACCACCGATGTGACGGCAGGTGATGTAGCCCTGATTGTTTCTTCCGCCAGTTTTCTTGAGCGGTTTGATCAAAGATTTTTCAGGAGCTTTCTTTGTGAGATCTCTCGTGGATAATGTGGCGAGATTTCTCATACCCCCGGTCAGAGGGTTATAAGTTTTGATAGCCATATTTTTCTCCTATAATTTTCTTTTCTTACTTGGCTTCTTCATTGTTGGCTCTTTCTTCGTTGGCGACCTGGGAAGCAATCTTACCCAAATCGTAAGAAGAATCGAAGCGGACAATGGCTTTCTTGTATGCTGGCAATTTGCCAGAATAACGGCCGACTCTTCTTGTCTTGGCAAGAGGATTCATGGTGTTGACGCTCTTGACCTTAGCGTTGAAGATGGCCTGGATGGCTGCCTTGATTTCAAGCTTGGTGGCTTTCTTATCGACGGCGAAGACCATGGCATTGTCAGTGTTCTGAAGTTTCTGGGTTTCTTCACTGACAATCACGTATTTGATGATACTGAAGTCCTTGATGATGGCAGGACGTGTGACATATTCGACTTTTTCTTCAGCAACTGGAGTTTCCTCGACAGCCTTCTTGGCCTTCTTGGAAGTCTTCTTTGCCGGTTTTTCAGCGGAAGCTTCGACAGCTTCAGCTTCGAGTTTCTTTTCTTCAGCCATGATTATGCTTCCTCCTTGCAGCAATCAGCACAATGACATTCTTCACCATCCATGCATGCTGGAATGACGCCCTTGACCATGATGAGTTTCTTGGCATTGAGGATGTCATAGACAGAAAGGTTGTCTCCAGAGACAAGCTTAATGGACGGAACGTTGGCAGCAGCCTGGATGAGGTTTTCATCATAGGAAGCGACAACGAGAAGATTCTTCTTTTCATCTCCGCCGATGGCCTTGAGAGCCTTGACGAAGTCTTTGGTCTTGCCAGAAGCGAATGCTTCATCGGTCAAGACGATGAGGTTCTTGGAATTGACCTTGTCAGACAAAGCGGAAGTGAAAGCAATGTAATGCTCCTTCTTGTTCATCTTGAGGGTGTGGTTCTGCTGTCCGTTTGGAGCGAAGACGACACCGCCGTGTCTCCAGACTGGAGAGTTGGTGGTACCGGCTCTGGCGCGGCCAGTGCCTTTCTGTCTGAAAGGCTTGCGGTTGGAACCATGAACGATGTCACGGGTCAGGGTGTGAGCAGTGTCGACTCTTCTGTTGGCGAGATCGACTCTGACAGCTCTCTGAACAACAACTTCATTGACGTCTGCAGCGAAGAGGTCAGCGGGAAGGACGACTTCTCCGACCTTGTTGCCAGTATAATCAACTACTGGCCAATTAAGATTTTCGTTAGCCATTTTTCTTTTCTCCTTCTCGATTAGGATCTCTTGGAGGTCTTCATTGGGTTGACCTTCTTGCCAGCATTGGCGCTTGCGGCCTTAGCCAAAGCTTCCTGCTGTTTCTTTTCGATATCAGCGATGGTCATCGTGGTGTAGTCGACGATCGGGCTGACAGCGAACGGTTTCTTATGTTCGACGGTGGAACGAATCTTCATGATGGAATATTTCGGACCAGCGACAGAGCCACGGATGAGGATGCAATTCTTGGAAGCGTCGATGCCGACGATGGCAAGATTGAGGACGGTTCTGGTCTGCGGTCTCCACTGACCGGACATCTTCTTGCCGGCATGGACACGGTTGTTGCAACGTCCATTGGTGGCCAAAGAACCAATTTGTCTGTGATAGCCGGAACCATGTCCCTTCGGACCGATGATGCCGTGATATCTCTTGATGGTACCAGTGTATCCATGGCCTTTGCTCTTGGCCGTGACATCGACCATGTCACCGACCTGGAAGATAGAGCAGTCAAGGCTGCTGCCAACTTCGAATTTTCCATAAATTTCATCGCCTTCCAATTCGCGGATGAAATACTTCGGAGCTGTGTTGGCTTTCTTGCAAATACCCTTCAAAGGCTTGTTTGCACGATTTTCTTTTTTGTCTTCATAACCAATCTGAAGAGCTTCATATCCGTCTTTCTCTTTGGTCTTGACCTGGAGAACAACGTTTGGAAGGACTTCGACGACGGTGACCGGATAAGTGGAACCGTCTTCAGCGAAGACAGATGTCATTCCGATCTTTCTTCCGATGATAGATTTCATAAAACTGTCTATCCTCCTTACAACTTGATTTCAACATCGACGCCAGCAGGCAAATCGAGATTCTTGAGAATGTCGATGGTCTGTTTGGTTGGATGGTTGATGTCAATCAATCTCTTGTGCGTTCTGATTTCAAACTGTTCGCGAGAATCCTTGTCGACGAACGGAGAACGTAAGATGGTGAAGATCTGTTTTTCAGTAGGAAGCGGAATTGGTCCAACTACTGTAGCGCCGGTCTTCTTTGCGGCTTCGACGATCTTGCTGACCGCCTGGTCAAGGACCTTGTGATCATAGCCCTTGAGACGAACACGAATTGATTTGTTTTCTGCCATTGTGTTTCCTCCTTTACCCGAGATCTATGTTCGGGCATCCGTTCGGTATGAATTACCGGAGACGCGTTGACAACCTTGAACGGCGTTTCCGCAACTTCACACGTCAATACGGGCTGAAATGGCATTCAGCGGGTAATAGTCTACTCTTCCTTCCATACATTGTCAACAAAAAATTACACTTTTTTCAGTCTTTTTGAAAACAGCATATATATAAGATATTATAAGCCTGTTTTCATTACAACTTCTGACGGCGTGTCCGCACTCTCTTTTCCTTTTCCATCCCGATCCTTTTCCTGTTTTTGGAAAGCGGCAGCGAATTTCGAAAATAGGAAAAAACTTCCTTTGAGGCTTTTGCAACCATTTTCTTCTTTTTTCTTTTTTTGGTTTTCGATACAATAAAGCCATGAAAATCACACTGAACAAACAAGATAAAAAGAAATTTGACGAAATGCTGAATGTCGGATATGACAACATCTCCACAAGCGAGATGACCAATTCGTTCCTCAACGAGAATTATGATGCCTTATCCAAAGAAGCCATCGATATGCTCAAGAATGAATATGGATACGAAGACGAGGATGCCATGGAGGAGGCCTTCTATCGTTTCCTAGGGTTGGAAAGTCAAGATCCCGAAGTCATGAAATTGAGGGAATGCAACAACTTCGGTCATCTATTGCATCTCAAGGAAGATGAATTCCTTCACCACCCCTTCAACCAGATTCCGATCAAGGAAGCTGTGCTCGGTCCCTATCAGCTGAAATACAACGCCTTCCTTCCGTATGAGATCTTCAACGAAGATGACACGATAGGAAATGAAGAGAACAATTTTGCGGAAACCACATATTTAGGCTATTTCACAAAGAAGGTTCCCTATCTCATGCTCACACAGAAAAATGAAATCTGGATGAGCGTCACGCCTCATGAGATCAAGACCATGAAGAAGGAAATCGCTTCTGCCAAAGGAAGAGTCCTCACCTTCGGTCTTGGCTTAGGCTATTATGCTTTTGAGGTCTCCAATAAGGAAGAAGTCGAGAGTGTCACCATCATCGAAAAAGACAGTCAGGTGATTTCTCTTTTCGAAAAGAACATTCTTCCTTCCTTCAAGCACAAAGAAAAAATCAAGATCATCAAGCAGGATGCCTTCTGCTATTTCAAGAACCAGTTGAAGAATGACATGTACGACACCATCTTCGTCGACATCTATCATACGGCTGAGGATGCCCTTCCTTTATATATCCGGTTCAAGCAATCGGAGAGGAAATACAAAATCGGCAAGGTGCATTATTGGATCGAAGAATCCATTCTTTGCTATATCCGAAGATATTTCCTTGTTCTCTTTGAGGAATGCCTAAATGGCTATACAAGCGAGGACTACAAGCCCGGAGAAGATGATGAATCCAAGGTTCTTTCCCTATTCTATTCCAATATGAAAGACATGGAATTCACCTCCTTCGAGGAAATCAAAAACTTCATGAAAGATGAAAATATCAAGAAATTTGTTTATCAGTTAAAATAGTTTTTGATTGATTTTCTTTCCTTCAGCAAATATAATGCGTAAGAAAGATATGGTAGATAATTTATGAAAAGAAAAAATCCTATTTCATTTTTCCTTTTTTCCTCCCTTTTTATTCTCTGTGGCTGCGATACAAGTGGCGGTTCACAGACAGCTTCAGGCCTAAGCAACGAACTTTCGATTGTCTTGAGCACGGATGTATTAGACAACTCATATAAATTTATAAAGAATTTCGCTGACTGCAACAAGAACTACAAGCTGAATGTGACAGTTTTGTCTTCAAATGAACTCTCCTATCAGCTTCGTCACGACCTTCTGGACTATGATTTGATCATCTCGAACAGCTGCAGCGACCTGAATGCGTCGAAAGATCATCTCTATGATTTTTCCAATACGGAAACCTTGGCAAAATACAGCGGTTATATCCAGAGCTTCCTTTCCGCATCCGATGGCGGAATCTATTCTCTTCCCTCTCCTGGACTTGTCTATAGCTATTGCGTCAATCTCGATTTGCTCAATGAGTACAACCTCACCTGTCCAAAGAACCAGAATGAACTTCTCGATTTCGCTGAGAAGGCCAAGGAATATGCAACACCCTATGTCTCCGCATTTGCGGATAGCGAAGCCTACCTGAATAATTTCATGCAGGAAAGCGTTGCCCCCTTCCTCTCGACCACGACCGGAAATGACTTCTTCGAGAAATACCAGTCTGGTACAGAAAAGATGTTCAACAGCGAAAACCTCTTCAGCTTCGTCAGCACAGCAGAAAATTTTTATTCTTTGTATTCTTCCGGTTTCTTCAGTGCGGAAAGAAATAATGCAGAGGATATCGATAAATTCTTCAATGGCGAAGCCTTTCTGATGGCGGTCGATCCCAGCCAGGATTTCGAGACTCTCTACAAGGAGCATTCCGCTTCCTTCGATTATGAATTCATTCCTTTCTTGGGGTCGAGCGACTGGTCGAGCTGTGTCTGCACAACCTCGGAATTCTATCTCTCCATCTTCAAGAATCACTATACCAAGGAAAAGGAAAAAATCATCAACGCCTTCATCGATTCCTATTCCTCTACCCAGGGCCAGAGTCTTCTTCTGGACAAACAGTCCAGCTGCAGTTATCTGAAAGCCAGCAGCAATGACTATGGGGAGAAAGGAAAGAAAATCCAGAACTGCTTCACAAGCGGAAAAGTCTATCTGACGGACGCTTTCGAATCCGCTTTTTCCTATTCCGTCTCTTCTTTGAGGGACTATGCCACAGGCAATCTTTCCACATCCGCCCTGATCGATGATTTTGATACGAATATGGAATCCGCCCTGGAATACAAAAGCCATCGTTTCGAGCTTTCCTTCATCGATGAAAAAGGGCATTATGATGAAGGTTATACACTCAGAAAATTAGCCGATATTCTCAAAAAGAAGACCAATTCGGAAATCCTTGTCCTCAATTCCTCCTTTTTGAAGATGCCTATCCTCGATACCTATCTTTTCGAGGATGAATTATCCTCGGCCTTTGATTCTTCCTTCTCCCTGGTTCCTGTCACCTTCTATGGAAAAGATGTGAAAACCATCATCGATTTCATCCAGGAAACACAAAAAGCGGAAGAAACGAAGTCCATTGCTCAATATCCATCAAGTGAAAATCTCATCATCCAGAAAAAGACGATGGATGATGCTTCCGTTTTCGAACTCTATGGCGCATATAAGAAAGATGAAAAATATTATCTTTCCAACAATCAGGAACTCAAGGACGATGAAATCTATTCCGGATTGATTCCCAATGTCTTCATCCGTTCCGGGGATGTCGAACCCATCAAGAAGGGAAATCCCATCCTCTGCTATGACGTGCTGAAAGAATATTTCTCTGAAAACAGGTGAAAGGAGTCCTTATGAAAAAATCAATTGTCAGTCTCTGCAGTCTCCTTCTTTTTTGTTCCCCACTTCTGAACGCCTGTTCGAAGAATGAGACGAGTGCATCTTCCTACTCATCCACGGAGGACAGCACTTCTTCGAGTGAAGAAAAAATCAGTTTGGAGAATCCCTTCAAATCCGTCTATGGCCTTGGTGAAGTCATCGACTTTTCCACCATCGAAATCAAGGTGAAGAAGGGAAATGAAGTCGAATATGTAAACGGCCTGGACAATCGTGTCACCATCACAGGCGGCGATACTTCCACCATCGGACAGAAGACGATTTCCATCGTCTTCCAGGGTGAAACCTTCTCCTTTGGCTATGAAGTCAAGGAATACCATGTCACATTGAATTTCAATGGCGGACAGTATCAGGAAAAAGAAAGTCTTGTCCTTCCCTGCAAGAAGAACAGGGTCGACTTGAGTTCCATCAAGCCAGAAAAAGCCGATGAGGAAGGAAATGCCCTGATCTTCTCTGGCTGGTTTTATGATGAAGAACTCACCAAGAGAGTCTCATCCCTCATCGAAAGCGAATTCTATACCGAAAATGATGTCACCCTCTATGCCGGATTCGATGCCGACTATACGGAGCAATTCATCTATCGGATCGATAAGGAAAACCAATCGGCCACCATTCTCACTGTCAATTTCGACAACATTTTCATGCTCACCATGGAAAGCGAGCTTCATATCCCCTCCACCATCGAGAATTACCCGGTGAAGGAGATTGCATCGAGCGTTTTCTATGATACAGCCACCGACACGGATTACGCATCCTGGATGATGATCTCAGAGATTGTCTTCGACGAAGATAGCCAACTTGAAATCATCGGTGAGAACGCCTTCAACCAGATGTCGAGTCTTAGCCAAATCAAGTTTCCGAAAACCCTGAAGAAAATCGGAAAATATGCCTTCTCCGCCACAGGCTTAGGCCCAACTTTGGAACTTCCAAGTTCACTTGAGGAAATCGGCGAAATGGCTTTTTCCTATATTTCCAATCTCGAGAAAGTCACTTTCCCGGAGAATAGTCACCTCAAGCTCATCGATAAGGAAGCCTTCTCGGGCGACTTCTATCTGACGGACTTTTCCTTCCCGGATTCCCTTGAAGAAATCAGAGAAGGCGCTTTCTCTTCCTGCAACGACATGAGTGAAATCCATCTTCCGAAGAATCTCAAGGTCATCGGACCCTATGCCTTCAAGAACATGCGATCTTTGAAGAAAATCGAAGTCGATGAAGGAAACAATCATTTCGTCTCCGTGGATGGAAATCTCTACAACAAGGCCAAGACCAAGCTTCTGAAATTTTGCACGGGAAGCCAATTGACCGAGTTCACCCTGCCGAGCACTGTCCGCATCATCGGTGATTCCGCCTTCAACAGTTTCGGAAATGTCAGCGCACTGAAAAAAGTGATTGTCCCTGAAGGTCTCACCTATATCGGAAAGGAAGCATTCTATGACTGCGGTTTCGATTTGGAACTTCCATCAACGCTCTCAAGTTTCTCTTTGGAAGCCTTCAATGGCTACAGCGGGAAAAATGTCACTCTCTCAAAGAACAATACGAAATACACTCTCGATCAGGGAATTCTTTATTCCATCAATCATCAGACGCTCTATAAATGTCTGAACAGTCTTCGCGCTACTCAGCTCGTCCTTGATGACAGAGTGAAGACGATTTCACGGAATGCCTTCTTGGGCTGCTCAAAGATCGAATCCCTCCGCATTTCCTCCTCTTCGAGTCTCGTGAGCATCCAGAAGGACGGCATTCCGCTTTCCAGCATGAATGAACTCAAATACATCCAGATCGATCTGTCGAATCCGATTCTCATGAACTACAAATCCTTCGGCATGGAGCTCTCTTCCTTCAATGCAAGCTACCATATTCTCTTTGGCAACGATACCGTCAAGGACGCGCTTCTTTCCACGATGAACAACGAGGAAAAAGAAAATTTCGAAAGTTTCATCCAGGAAAAAAGCACAATCAAAGACACCGTCAAAGAAGAAATTGCAGGCGCCATCGGACTGACCTATCAGGAAAATATCTCCGGCAGTCACGCCACGCTTTTTGAAATCATCCGTCCGGATGGTCTTGCTGTCAATAATATCAATTCCCTTCTTTCCTATCTCTATCAGACGATGGATTACACCACCGAGGAATTTGCCTACTACACCGAATATGAAAAAATCATCTATGCATCCCTGGCTCTTGGACTGAAACAAGAGGAATACGGGTTCAATTATGATCTCGCCCAAAAATATATCGACCGCTATCAGAACCTTCCGAGCAGCATCAAGAAAGCCGCCGAAGGAAGCTACACCATCATTCTCTCTCTTCTCAAAGGCATCAACAAGAGCGATGAACTCAATAGCCTCTACTCAGAGATTCTTTCGATGCCGGTGGATGAAGACACGTTCGATGTCGAGAAATATCTGCAAATCGAGAAGAAAGCCGAGGAATACAATCTCGATAGCATCTCTGTCCCCGATGCCGTCTATGAGAAATATATCTTCCTGAAGATCTCCTATCAGATCAGCGTCGTCACAAAGATTCCCCTGGATGAAATCAGCTATTCGAACATGAATCAGCTCAACTATTATCTCTTCCCCTGTCAGGAGAACAACTACTATACCCTTCCCACGATGATTGCAGCCTACTGCTCGACGGATTACAGAAAGAAGCAGATCTATCACTACAATGAATTCCAAACCTACTATGAGAATTTCCTCACTGTCTATGAAAACGAAAGAGAAAAACTGAAGCAGGAAATGCTCGACTTCGATATCACCACCTATGACAAGACAAGATATGCATCCTTCTTCGAAGAGAAGGTCATGCTTCTGGAGACCTATTATGCGACCCTCGAAGATGAGGAACCGACGATTTTGGATAAAGTTCTCACCATCTGCATCAATCTGAATATCCAGTCCTTGATCGACACACTCTCTATGGACGGAAGCGATGAGATTTCCCTGAACGAGAAGAATTTCACTTCCTGCTATTATTACATCGACCTGGTGGACTACTACATCGGTTGTAGACAGAAGGTGAACAAGGATAACATCCATCAGTATGAAAAATACAAGGAACTGAGAACAAAAGTCCAGAATTACGCAAAACAGTATGCCACCACTTTCCGCAAGGAAATCAAGGATTTCCAATTGACCAAAGAAAATCTTACAACCGAAAAGGTGGATTCCCTCTATCAGAAATATGTCAATCTGAATATCAAAAACGTCTGGAATTATTCCTATGGCGAATTCTTCCTTTCCTGTGACATCGATGAAATCATCACCGAGATTCCCTGTGAAGAGACCTCCACAGAGGAAAATACAGTGGATGAGGAAATTGAAGAGGAGTTCGATTACCTAAGCCAATACTATACGATTCTCTCTTCGATGTGCATCAAAGTTCTTTTTGACACTTATCCCGAAAAAACAAATGAAAACACAAATAAGATCAAAGAAATGATCTATGGATACTATAATCTAGATGACCTCGAAAAGCGAAAGGGCATCAAAGAGTATCTCGATGAATATCTCCTTTTTGTCTCTGATACCTCGAAAGTCATCGACTACGATAAATATGTCGCGTTGTTATCCTCTTTGAATGGAGAAAGCAGTGAAATCTGAAATTGAAATCCGTTTTGCGTTGCATAAGTCAACCCTCAGCGTCGATTACAGGAAGAAAGACGATGAAATCATCTCTCATCTTCCTTTTGCGGACTTCTTTCGCCAGATCATCGCTCCGAATTCGACAATCCTGAGGGAAACCAGGGAATCTTCCACCTCGGTCCTCAATTTCCTCATGGCTGGAAAAGTCAACCAGGCCTTCAATCTTTCGGATGAAAGACAGAATGCCCAGATTTCCTTCAAGATTACGGAAATCAAAGAGGATTGCATCTTTGTCGAATTTTCCAGACGTCAGAAAAAGGAAGACAGCGCCTCGCAGATCGAAAGCATCGATTATCTCACGAAGGTCTATTCGCGAAGCTATCTTTTCACGACCTTGGAAAACATTCTCGAGAAAAGCGAGAAAAGAGAATGCTATCTCATCATGATCGACTTGGACAACTTCAAGATCATCAACGATTCCTTCGGACACATCGTCGGCGATGCCTGTCTGAAAGAGATTGCAAACAAGCTGAGCCACATCTTCCAAGGCCATATCCTAGGCCGTTTCGGCGGTGATGAATTCCTTGCCTTTGTCGACAATGTCGATGAAGAGACACTCGACAGCCTGATCAAGCAGACCCTGAATGTCCGCTATCAGTATGAAAGAAGAATGGATGGCAGGTCGCTGGTCACCTGCTCGATGGGCATTGTCAAAATCACCTCCTTCCCGAGCGAGCTTCTTTCCTGGATTGAGAAAGCCGATGAAGCCTTGTACCAATCCAAGAAGTTCGGAAAGAACTGTGCTCAGATTCACAACGGAAAAATCTATCGTTCCGAAAACGCCATCAAGCCGAAAAAAAGCCAGTTCGTCCTGAAGAGTCTTTCCTCCTCCGCCCTCTTCAAGCAGGAATACCAGAACCGAAAAAGGAATTATCTTGCCCTCACCCTTCTTTTCATCTTCCTTTTCATCTTTGCCATCGTCGCAATCGATCTCGGCTTCGCCTATCGAACAAAGACCCTCATCCAGGATTTGACCAGCCAGGAAATGGAAAAGAATTCCTCCTCCGTCTCCGCCCTCATCAAGCAGAAGAACGATGAATCCTTCCTCAATCTGTCAAACAGCAAAAAGATTCTCGACAATACCAAAGAGAGTGTCGATGAGAATTATTCCCTCACCCTTCTTGCTGTCCTCAAGGATGAGACATTGTTGAACACGCCAGGCCTTCTTTTGGAAACCGGAGAGGTTCTGCTTGAAGATGGAAAAGTATTGAATATGGCGACATCCACGCTTGCCAAAGACATCCTGATCAGCAAGGAAAACCAGGCATTGGATATGATTTCCTTCATCAACGGCGAGACAAGATTCGCTTTTGCCATTCCCTATGAAAAAGAGATTCCAGAAGAAGGTCTTCTCATCAAGGGCATCGTCTCCCTCTTCAGCCAATCGGATTATGCCTCCTTCGTCTTCTCAGGCATCGATGAGACAAAATATATCGCCCTGGTCGATCAAAACGGAAACAAGATCTGTCAGAATGATTCCTCAAAAATCGAATTCTTCAACTCGAATTCCAACTTCAAGGAATATTTCCGGAGCATGAACCAGACAGGAAATCTTGAGAAACTCACCTCTTCCCTTGCCAAGAAGGAAGCCACGATGGAACTCTACACCATCGCTGAAAGCAGCTATTTTGCCTATACCATCCAGATTGCAGATACGTCCTGGCATCTTTATATCCTGACTTCCTATGAGACGGTCGCCAGCACGTTCGATCCGATCAAGAACAACGCCATGACCTCCCTCAATCTCACCTCGGCCGTCTTCCTGATTCTCTCCTGTGTCGCCCTTCTCTACGTCTATCGCTTAAGAAATATCGCCTTTTTGAACAAATATGTCGACCCCGTCACCCAATCCATCAACGAACAGCGATTCCGTCTTGATGCCCAATACATCAAATGCCATCAGAGCTCAACCCACTATCTTGTCTACTTCAACCTGAAGAGGTTCAAACTTGTCAACAATCATCTCGGCGACGAAAAAGCCGATGAACTGCTTCTGACCATCTCCCAGGCCCTCGAAAAGGAATGCCAGGAGGATGAAATCGTCAGCAGAGAATATTCCGACCACTTCATGCTTCTCCTCAAGGGAGAAAACAACAAACAGGTCCGGTCTCGTGTCGAGAACACCATCGAACGGCTCATCAACGAGATTCAGTTCACCAAAGGCGTGAAAGTTGCCTTCTATATCGGCATCTATCAGATCGAAAAGGAGAGCAAGTCTCCTATCTGGATTGCCATCGACCGTGCGCGCTATGCCTGCTACAGCATTCCGAAATCCAACAACAGTCTCGACATCTGCTTCTTCGATCAGTCCATGCTCAAGAATGAGGAACTGGAAGTCTACATCGAGCAAGCCCAGGAGAACGCTCTCCGCGAAGGAAAATTCCAGGTCTACTATCAGGGAAAATACAATCTCCACACGCATGCCTTCAGCGCCTGTGAAGCCCTGGTAAGATGGAAGGATGACAATAAAGGATTCATCAACACGCAGACCTTCATCGATGTCTTCGAAAGAAACAGTTTCATCATCCGTCTGGATCTCTATGTCTTCGAAGCCGTCCTGAAGGACATCAGAAAGAGGCTGGACAGCCATCAGATTGTCCTTCCGACGAGCATCAACCTCAGCCGCAAGCACTTCGACTTCAAGGATTCCTTCAAACCCTATGAGGAACTGATCGAGAAATACCAGATTGAAGGAAAATACCTCGAATTCGAAATCACCGAATCCATCATTCTCAACAGCGAGAACAACCTCGACGATACCATCAAGAGAATCCACAATCTCGGAGCCAAAGTCTCCATCGATGACTTCGGAAGCGGATTTTCCAACTTCAGCATGATCAACCACATCGACTACGATATCATCAAGCTCGACAAGAAGCTTCTCGAGGGAAAGAATGGCTTTGACGAATATTCGAAGAACATCCTTGCCACACTGACGAAGCTCAACAAGACGATGAACAAGGAAGTCCTCACCGAAGGGGTCGAAACCAAGGAGGAATCCGACTTCTTGGCCTCCATCGGATGCGATCTCATCCAAGGCTACTACTATTCCAAGCCTTCTGATCCAGTTTCCTTCTACGCCTTAGTCAGGAAGACAAACGAAAAATAAACCGAAACGAAAAACTGCCAGCCTTGTACTGACAGTTTTTTCGTTTCGTTCTTCTTGTCTAGAGAAGTCCGGACTGTTTGATCCAGTCTTCGATATCGGTATCCTTGATGGCAGAAAGTGCCTTTTTGAGAATGATTTTTTCCTTCCAGGAAAGATTCATGTCGGTGATCTTCTTCTTGTCGAGGGCATAATAGGTGGCACGGAGCATTTCTCGGATATCATAGCATGAGCCCCAGACTTCCGGAACACCACGATCGATATCCAAAAGGGTATAGGCGGCTTCCATGCCGGTACGGATGGAATATTCCGTGGTGAAGATGGTGTCTCTCGGGGTTTCGGCAAACTGGCCGACGAAGGCAATGTTGAGGCAGTTGTCCGGGACGACCTTGGGTCTGTCCGTGCCCGTCCTTGGCTGGAAGAAGGCGTTGATGTAGGGCATAAAGCAGGTTGTGGTGTTGCATAATGAAGAGAGTTCTTCAATTCTGTCGATCGGGGCACCGATATGATAGAGCCATTCCTGGCAGATTTCCTTGCCGGTGCATTCCCTCATCGGCTTCTTGATGTAGTTTCCGGGCTTGTCCGTGAAGAGAGAATAAAGCCAGACGATGACGGAGCCTTTGGGCTGTTCCTTGAACTGTGGCTGACGGTTGATGGTCCAGGAAAGTCCCCAGTTGTCGAAGGAATCCTTGACGGTGACAATGCCGCCGGTAGTGACTTTTCCTTCTCTTGGATCGCGATGGCAGATATTCTTGACGAGGCTGATGACTTCCTCAGAGGTGAAATAGACGCTGGCCGACATCCAGTTGGTCTTCTCATAGTCCGAGCAGAAGGCCTTCGGATTTCCGAATTCCTTTCCCTGGGCTGCGATTTTCTCCCAGAGGTTCCATCCATCGCCGACATTGTTGCGGATATGGGAGAGGTCCGGTGCATGGTCATTGTCGCCATAGCAGGAGACATCCGTGCAGCAGCCATTGGTAACGATGAAGAAATCATCATTGGTCAGCTGCTTGGTCTCTGTCTTTCCATCTTTTTCATAGGTGAAGGAAGTGACGGCTTTCTTTCCGGAGATTTCTTCGATCTTGCAGTCGATGACCTTCACACCGAAATCAAAGACAACACCTCTCTTTTCCAGATATCTCTGCAAGGGAAGAATCATGGATTCATACTGGTTGTATTTCGTGAAGCGGAGAGCGGAGAAATCCGGAAGTCCATCGATATGATGGATATAGCGCTGGATATAGCGCTTCATCTCCAAGGCACTCGACCATTTCTGGAAAGCGAACATGGTCTGCCAATAGAGCCAGAAATTGCTCTTCCAGAAGTGATCCGTGAAGCATTCCTCAATCGTCTTGTTCTCCAGATCCTTCTCTGGGGTCAGATAGAGCTTGAGAAGTTCTTTCTGGGCCTTGTCATCGAGCTTGAAAAGCTTATCGGTGTGGGCATCTTCTCCGCGGTTGAGGGTCGCACGGCACAAAGAATAATTCGGATCATGCTTGTTGAGCCAATAATATTCATCTAAGACCGAGACATTCTCGTTTTCGATGGAAGGGACATCACGATACATATCCCACATGACTTCGAAATGGTTGTCCATTTCTCTTCCGCCACGCATATAGAATCCCTTGCTGATGTCATGATAGCCATCGCAGGATCCCCCGGCCAGGCCCAGAAGATCGAGAACATGGACATTCTCTCCCTTGAGCTGTCCATCACGGACAAGATAGAAGGCGGCCGAGAGTCCGGCTAAGCCTGAACCGACAATATAGGCTGATTTCTTTTCCGCATCCTTCGGTTTCTCTGGATGGGCAAATGCTTCATACGTACCACTGGAATAATACATTTTTGTTTCCTCCCTATTCCTGATGGCACCATTCTACAAGGAAGGAAAAAGAAGAAACATAGACAATGTTCAGACAATGATAAAAACTTTTGCAAAGCCTTCATATTGATAGAATTTTTATCATTTCTGAAAATATGATAAAAAGGCTTCCGGTGAAACAGAAAGAAGATTCCTGTTTATCCGAAAGCCTGTTTTTTTGATGAGAGAACTTAAAGTAGATCATCCTCTTCAGCCTCTGTCAGAGTGATTTTCAATCCCAATCCGATAGATATCTTTTCATCAGGAAAGAGCAGAAATAAGGGAAGGTGTAGATATTGTTTTTGTTTCCGATATTGAAATCACCCAATTTGATTCCATGCCTGATGTCTGCGTATTTTTCATTCTTGATCAAGGCTTGCAGCGATTTTGATTGATTGCTGTTGGATTTCACTTCGACGGGAATCAGTTCATTCTTGCTCCGGACAAAGAAATCTTCCTCAAGCTGTGAATCGTCCTTCCTGTAATAAAATAGGCCGATTCCTTGTTTCACAAAGGCTTCCGCCACAAAATTCTCATAGAGAGCACCTTTGTAGACGCCGAGATTCTTATTGACGCGCAGATCTTCCTATGCTTCATCATCCAGGGTCGAAACAAGAAGTCCCGTATCCGGATAATACAATTTATATTTCGCTTCATCCGTATTTCCCTTTAGGGGCAATTCAGGAAAAAGAAGGCAATCGCATTTCAGGATGACACCTGCGTCAAGAAGCCAATCAATACATCCGCTATATTCCCTTGAACGGGCATTCTTGGAAAGCTGATTGAACTGAAATTTCTTATTTTCCTTGGCCAGCTGAGAGGGGATATTCCGATATATGCTGATGATTTTTGTCTGATCGAGGCCGAGGGCGTATTTTCGGACATCTTCTTCATAATCGAGCATAATCTGCCTTTGGATATCCAACGTCTTTGAAAAATGGTTGTTTTGGACATAATGGCTGATCACAGCCGGCATTCCACCCAAAACACAATATTCCAAGAATAATTTCTTATAGGTATTCAGTTCCAGTTCCGAAAATGGCTTTATCTCCTTCATATGCTTCAAAAGATCATCGATATACGATTCCGAATAGCCAAGCGACCACAGGAATTCCTCAAAATCAAAAGAGAACATCGTATAGTCTGTCTTATAGCCGACACTATTGCTATGAATTCTCTTGTAATTGATTCCCAGCATACAACCACTGCAGATGACATCATACCTGCCATCAATCTTGAAGGATTTCAATGTGGTCGCAATATCCGGAAATTCCTGGATTTCATCACAGATGATGATTGTCTCATGTGGTTCGATGATCAATTTTGGGTCGACAAAGATGATATTCTTTATGACACTCGCCGCATCATATCCATCGTTCAGAATGACCTGGAATTTCTTGTCAAAGACAAAATTGATGTAAATCACATTCTTGTAATGATTGTTCGCAAAATGCAGAATGGATTCTGTCTTTCCAATCTGGCGTGCGCCTTTTACGATCAAGGGATTATGGTCCGAATCGTTTTTCCAATCGATCAAAAAGGAATCTATCTTTCTTCTTAGATACATGATAAAGTTGCCTCTTCTTCGCTTTATCACAAAAGATGAGGCAGTTCAACGCAATTCATCACATTTTATGAGGGAGTTTTAGGGGTAGTCATCACGTTTCTAGATGGACTTTTTTTTAACAAAGCCATCACATTTTCCAGAATTTACATAAAAGAAACCACGCATCTGTACACTTTTAAGGCATTATTTAGGTGAGTTAATTATACCTTTTAGGAAAATCCCAAGAAATTCATTGGCAAAGAAATTGCCTTCCCTCAATCCTTCAATGCCGTAATCGGGAAGATATACACTCCGTCCTTATTCTGGTAGATCTTATTTCCGACACCATAGATGACACATTTCATCAAGGGTGCCTTTCCTCCATTTTCTACAATGTCATCGACGACCTTGACTAAGTTTGCTGCTCCTTCCTCGGCTTTATTGATTCCGAGTTTGATCTCAATAGCACACCACGAACCATCCTCAAGTTCCAGCACTGCATCGATTTCATTCCCCTTATAGTCCTGATAATGGAAAAGCTTGGCATGAATGGCTGCCGCATAAATCGATAGATCTCTTTCCACCATTCCCTCAAAGAGGAATCCCATAGTATTGAGATCGCTCAGCATTTTCTTTGGCGTCAGATTGAGCATCGCACAGGCCATGGCCGGATCCGCAAAATGTCTTTTTTCCATTTGCTTCACGCGAAGAGACGAACCGATATTGACGGAAAATGGTTCCTGATTATTCAATAGGAACATTCGATCGAACGCATTGAGATACTTGATCAAAGTATTCTTGCTGATGGATTCCTTGTCATTTTCAATGATATCATTCAATATACTCTGATTCGATGCGGTGGTCGATTCATTCCGGGCCAAGGATTTGAGAATCAATTTTGTTTTTTGTTCATTATAGTCAATCTCCTTATCTAGTTTATGCAGGTCTGTCTTGATCACATTTTCCATATATCCGATAGCTACTTCATTGCATTCTTCAGCAGGTATTCCGATGTTTCCAGGCCAACCGCCTCTTATGATCAGATAAGCCAATTTCTCAAGAGTCGTTCCTTCAATTATCTGTGGCTGAAATTTCTGTTCACATAAACCCTTCAAAGAGACAAGACCAGTCGAATCCCCGGATTCATACAAGGACATCGTATTCATCCTGATGCTTTTGATTCTTCCTGTTCCGCTATGCAGAATTCCTTTTTCCTGCGGTGTGGATGAACCTGTCAGAAGAAGAAGGCCTTTTTCCGCTTTCTGATCGACAAAGGCGCGAGCCGCATCCCAAAGAAGGGGAACCTCCTGCCATTCATCAATCAGACGTGGCGCCTTTCCTTCCAATACGGAATAAGGCTCCATTTCCGCGAATGCTCGATTCGAAAAATTACCGGTTGGATCACCGACTAAAAATTCACTGTTTGCATGATATCTCGATGTCCAGGTCTTTCCACACCATTTCGGTCCTTCGATACAAACAGCGCCAAAGATTTTTAAATATCTCTCAATCGTTTGATCAATAATTCTCGGCCTATAATTTTCTTCTTTCATATCGATGCCTCCAGACACTGATTTGCATATGATTCTACACCATTGACCGATTTTTTTCAATCGAACTGACCCATATTTTGAAGCAAAACTGACCGATATTTCGATACCATTTTGACCGATTTTTTAACGTGCCCCGGTAAATATCTTGAAATGACTGCATTGTTATGACTGGACAAACTCAGTCCACAAAAACTGATTCTGATTTCATATGTGAATTCACATATCTTGTGTAGGGGAAGACATGCATCTTCAACTTGATTGACTCGATTGCTACAACATATATTTCCTATATCCTCATTTTATATTTTTTGACTGAATACGCAATCAAAAAGAACCATAAATGACCATGAAAGATATAGGTAGGCCATCAATGGTTCGAAAAAAGTTCGTATTGTTCAAAAATAATGTGGAAAAACATCCAAACTCCGTCTACTATGAAATCATTCCTTTTCGAATTTGGAAAGGAGCCATTCCGTCTCTCCACCTAAGAGGGTTTCGATTTTGCTTAGGACAAGAGCATAATCCACTTTCATTCCATCCTTGATCCAGTCAAGGACGGTTCCGATGAGAAGATGCTTATAGCACTGGGAGACGAAGATAAGATTCTCTTCTTCGACCTTATGGCCTGTCGCCTCTTCATTGACGACATGATACGTCAATTGGTAGACAATGGGATCGAGGACATTTTCGACATTCCCTCTGGAATTGAACTTATAGGCGTTGATGACGAGTTCCTTATACTTCACACAGACTTCGAAGATATTCTTCATTCCGGTCATCCAAGTGGTGCTTTCATATTTTCCATCCAGTGCCTTGGAAAATTCACTCTTCAGGGCATAATCCAGAAGAGCATAGATATCCTCAAAATGATAGTAGAACGTCATGCGGTTGATACCGACCATATCGGTGATATCCGAGATGGTGATCTTCTTGAGCGGCTTTTCGGAAATCAGTTTCAGAAAGGCCATTTCGATTGCTCTCTTGGTTACTTCATTTGCCATGGTTTTTCTTTCCTATTCATGAATTCTTATCCATTATAGAACGATTTCTTTTCAAGTGTTCCTATTTGAGAATGAATTCGAGCGTGGAAGGCTGATGATCAGAATAGGCAAAGCCATTCTCTCCGAGTTTCGTGGTATAGACTTTCTTGACTTCGATGTTCATCGAAGCGATGAAGCCATCCAGAGTCGAGACAAAGGTCGAACCAGGCGTATAGACGACATCGCAATCCCGGCAGCTCGGAAGATTGTCGGCAGCATAGACCTTGAATCCATCATCGAAGGGAGAAGTGCCATCCTCTTCGAAGATATAACTGAGCCAATCCGGCTTGAGTTGGTCAATCTGATCCTTGTAGGCATAATTCGTCCTATCATATTGTGGATAATCCGGATTTCCTGTGATCATATCGTGATTGAAGTCACCGGCTGTCAGGACATAGTTTCCCTTGTCTGCCTCTTCCTTCATGAAGGAATAGAGTTCATGAATCTGCGTATTGCGGATTGTACCCCCTTCATCATAGGCCGACATATGAGAATTGATCAGGACAAGTTGTTTTCCATCTTCGACCTCGATGCGATTGACGCTGAAGCAGCGATCGAGATCGAAGAATTTGGAAAACGAAGTGGAGATCGTATATTCCTTTCTTTGGCTATCCTTGATTGCATAGCTCGAGAGCGTCGACATGCCCGCCTTGGATTTACCATGGGGAGACGTAATGGGATAGAAAAGATAGGCGGAATCATAGTCGATGGCAAAAGTGCTATCATATCCTTCGAAGGAGGATTCGATCATCTGCTGCTGATTGATGTGATAGGCACGGGTAGAATCCACATCGACTTCCTGGACAAAATAGAAATCACTGTCAAGACTCTTCATCGCCTTAATCGAGCCGTTGATGTTATTTAAGACATCCTCCTTGGAGATGCCTCTTGAATAGGTTCCCTTAGTGACATTTCCATCCTTGTCATATCCCGTATCCATGAAGAAGGTATAATTCGAGGAATAGGCCCCGAAGCCGATGTTGAACGTCGTCAAAGAGAGTTCCTCATTTTTCTTCACCGTCTCCTTATTGGAATTGGAAGTGACATCTAAGGAAACGTTTCCAATTCTCTTATAGGATAAAAAGACGTAGGATACATATCCACCGATTGTCAATAGGGGCAATCCGATGATCAAGGAAAGGGAAATGGCAATGATTCTTTTTGTTTTCTTTTTCATAGTGTTGATTGTCTTTCTTTTAAGGATAATATAGCAAAAAGAAAAGGCAGAACAAAGAAGAAGGAAGCAAATGTTTCATTTTCTCTGTTCTGCCACGAAGGATATTTTTCCGTCTACAGTTTCTGATTCAGCTGATTCTTCAGCCTTCTTGTCAGAAAATAGGTCAAAAGCCAGACAAGGAGGAAACCGACGATGACAATTGCTGAGAAGATGAGAATGACTTCCCATCGGATTTCGATCCACGAATTGACTAGGTAAGTAAAGAGATAGGCAAAATAGACAACCAGCATATGGATAAGCAGACTTTTGAAGCAGGAGAATTCCTCAATCTGCTCAAAGACGCTTGCCCCAGCCTGAACGAAAGCCAGGAAATAGGAAGTGAGGATAGCAACAAAGATCTGATAGCCTTCCAGCTTCAATTCCGTTCCGGCAAAGCCGATGATCATATAGACGAATCCTGCGATAATGGGTCCTAGGCCTCCAAACAAGGCCCCTCTTTTGAGAAATTCAAACACATATTTTTTCATTTGATTCCGATCCTTTCTTTCAGTGTTCTGATTTTTCTTCTCGAAACAAAATCCTTTGTCCCATCCTTGAGATACACGACAAGATTCCCATTCCAGGATGTATCGAACCTTGCGATATGATGGATGTTGACAAGGGCATACCGATTGATCTGGATGAAGTCTTTTCCAAGGATTTCTTCCAATGAAGAGATTTTCTCCTTGATCTGGTACTTTCTTTTTTCGACATGGGCAATCGTCTTTTCTTCCTCAATCGAAATATAGGAAATCTCATCAAGGTCAAGAGAGACGATATCCTTCTCCAGATACCCGAAAAGGTTCTTTGCCTGAATTGTCTTCCCTTGGCAGAGATTTTCGATTTTGTCGATCAAGGGTGTTCTTTCCTTCGAATAGGCACAGACTTTTTCTTCATCCGAGACGATGAATTCGAATGTCATCTTCGTTTTCCTCCTTTCGAGAGAGAGTATGCCTTATTTTCACTCGTGAGTCACAAAAAGAAGGTGAATGGTTGTTTTCTAAGGGTGAATGGAATCAAGGCAAATTCCCTATCTCGTTTGATTTTAAAATCGAGAGTTCACAATCAGAAAATAAAAATACTTTCATGCTAACATCATCAACGAAATTAGCATGAAAGTAAAGCCCGCATTCTTTCCCTTATAGCAAGGAAGCGGCTGAAATCTCTGTCGCGATGGAAGAAGCCACCTCATCGAAGGCAGAGGAAAGATCGGATAGATCGACCTTGATTCCGCCATGGGAGGAAATCTTATCCAGGAATTCCTTATCAGCCTTGGCTGTGCCGATTCCATAGATGATGATTCCGTCCTGCTTGGCTTTATCCGCATACTTGATTTCGGCATCCTGATGGACCCATTTTCCATCCGTAAGAAGAACAAGGAACCTTAGGCCAGACCCCTGGAAATCCTTAGCGAACTTTCCGACCGGGCAGGAAAGATTTCCTGTTCCGACATTTCCTGTCTTCAGCATGGAAACGGCATTTCTGACAGCAGCGAAATTACTCGTATTTTGTATGACATATTGTGTCGAATTGGCGAATTCACCAAAAGAGATTTTGATATTCTGCTGTTTCTCGAATTTCCTTAGGAAGTTCAAAGCTTCCCTCTTGGCTTCCTCAAGCGGCTGTCCTTTCATCGAACTGGAAGTATCGATCACAACGGTGAGTTCGATCGGCACATTTCCATTTCCCGCAGATGAGGAATTTCCTTTTCGATTGAGCATCTCGAGAATTTCCTCGACGGTCTTATCGCATTTCTGTTTTTCTGCTCTGAGAGTATTTTTTTGTTCATCCACAGCCGAAACCTCGACGATGCCATTCGAATTATAAAGGAAATTGACGACGATTTTTCCATCGCCAGACGTGCTCATGCCGGAGATGA
>CAVCCX010000008.1:0-5537 GCA_963600815.1 Bacteroides uniformis
AATGTCCTTCCATTCCACGACAAAAAACAGACTGGAAGGATGAAGAACAACATTTTCTTTCCCTTTTTCATTCGAAACTCCTTCATAAACTAGATTCATTATATCATTTTGCGCAAACGTTTCAATACACATGTTTACATTTATAACATCAAAAAGTCGACAATCGATAGATTTTTGTCTTATTATTATTTTAGAACAATAAAATTATATTGTTCTATAAAACAAAAATCTTTAAAATAGTAAAAGAAAGGAATAATCTTATTCTCTTATGACCCTCAAAAAATTGTTTTATGCAGCAATGATTCTGTTGCTTTCCAGTTCGATTCTCTTGGCAGATGCATGCATTGGAAAACCGGCTGACACTTATACATTCTGCTTTGCAGATTTTCTTTCAATCATCGGATTCATCTTCTTAGGATGTGGTCTTATCTTCATGCTGATTTCCTTGTTCAGGAAAGAACAATAGATTTCATTTTCAGTTCATCGTTCTGATACACTGAGCTCTGAAAAGAGCTCTTTTTTCTTTCGAGCAAAAGAATTGCAGACAAAAAGAAAAGGAACCATCCATAGGAATGATTCCTCAGTCTTCGTCGTAATAGAATGTTCGTTTTCTTTTCTTCTTGGCTTTGTCCTGAAGCTTTCTTGCCTCTTCTACAGAGATGGTCATATCTTTTTTATCAACGCGAGGTTTATCTCTGGAGAATCCATATCCCAAGATTTCTGTTGTCGACATGAAGGTGACAAAGGCATTCGGATCAATCTGATAGATGGATTGCTTGATCAGAGCATAGTCCTGTTTGTCAAAGCAGGCTTCGACAACCGTGATATCCTTCTTTGTATAGCCACCTTTGGAAACAAGAAGCGTCGTTCCTCTTCCCAACTGCTTGTTGATAAAGTCGTTGATCTCTTCCCATTTCGTTGAGACAATCTGTGCTAAATAATATCGGTTGTTTCCTAAATAGACCTTATCGATCATATAGGAGCAGATGAACGCAGCCATCAGTCCGACCATCGTCGGAACAAGATTGTATCCATTGGCAAAGAAGCCGCCGGTAATAATCAGGAAATCCATCAGGAAGGAACTCGTTCCGATACGGATTCCGAAATATTTGTTGTTGAGAATATTGATGACATCCGTTCCGCCGCTCGAACCACCGCCAACAAAGGTGAAACCGATGCCTGCTCCGGTGATGGCACCGCCAAAGATGGCGGCAATCAGATAGGAAATGGCAAGCATTCCATCCGAAGAAGCAGGAATTGCACTGCCGCTGGCAAAGACGATATCCTGACTGATCTTGGATAAATCAAGAATCGGCACGGAATTGATGACAGCGACATTCAAGACCCATTCGAACAGGAAATCAAAGAGAGGATATGCGATGGAGAAGACTAACTGCTTGAGGGAATATTTCAGACCGATGGTGAATAACCCGATGGCAAAGAAGAGCCATGTGATGATCAAGACATAGGTCTGGACGGATAAGGCCTGGAATCCGGGAAGGCTATGAAAGATGAGGGAGAGAGACGTGACGCCTCCGCAGATAACACCCATCGGAATCAAAAAGAAAGAATCACCGATGGAATACACCAGGGCACCAAGAAGAACAAAAAGAATATTCTTGATGATCTTCTTTGGAGGTTCTGATGTGAATTCCTTGATGATGATATTCTTTTCTTTCTGAAGCCAACGGCTCAGCTTAGACATTTTTCACCTCATGCGTCGGATGAAGACGCTTGAAGTCCCACTTCAGATATTCATCGATGAAAGACTGGATATTTCCATCCATGACAGACTGGACATTGACTTCCGAATAGTCATCGCGATGATCCTTGACCATCGTATATGGGCAGAAGACATAGGATCGGATCTGGCTGGAGAAAGAGATATCCTTCTTGACGCCACCGATTTTTTCCTTCTCTTCCTGTCTCTTCTTTTCTTCCAGCTGGAAAAGTTTCGATTTGAGCATTTCCATGCAGAATTCCTTGTTGGCCAACTGATCTCTTTCAATCTGGCAGGAGACAACAATGCCGGTCGGAAGATGGGTGATACGGACAGCAGATTCCGTTTTGTTGACGTTCTGACCGCCGGCACCCGAGGAATGATACGTATCGATGCGAAGATCCTTCTGATCGATTTGGATATCGACATTCTGATCCATTTCCGGCATGACATTGACGGAAGCAAAGGAAGTATGTCTTGATCCGCCGGCGTCAAATGGCGAGATTCTCACCAATCGATGGACGCCGTTTTCGCTTCGAAGGTTGCCAAAGGCATTCTTTCCTTCCACGACCATCGTCGCAGAGGAAATACCGGCTTCTTCTCCCTCGAGAAGATCGACGATGCGATATTTATATCCCGCAATTTCACAATAGCGCTGATACATTCTGAAAAGCATGCTCGCCCAATCGTGGGCTTCGGTTCCACCCGCACCGGGATGGAATTCCAGAATGGCATTGTTGGCATCGTATTTTCCGGAATAGAAAATCTTTTTCTGGAAAACATCGAAATCCTTGTTCAGGGAGATGAGCTGCTGATCGCAGTCATCAAAGATTTCCTTATCCATTTCCATTTTCAGGAATTCGATGGACTCGCTGATGGAAGAAAGTCTCTTCTTGAAATCCTCGATGGAATTGACCTTATCGTTGATGTCGGCGATTTCCTTGTTGATTTCCTTCGCATAGGAAGGATTTTTCCAAAAGCTCGGATCTTCGGTTTTGCCAAAGAGTTCTTTGGAACGTTCTTTCAGTGCAGGGATGTCAAAGACAGCCTTGCAAATCAAGAACCTGATTGTTGAGCGATGTATAGAGATTGTTCAACTCAAATAATTCTTTCATTGTTCGGCACTCCTTATTTTTTCTTATCGATTCACTCGATCAGTTGATTTTTGCAGTCGGATTGCTGCGATCTATGCCATCGTCATCCGGTGTGACATTGGAAACAACTTCCGGATTGAACTTGACCTTGTTTTCTTCTGTTGCTTCGCCCTTCTGGTTGATTGGGGCTTTCTGGATGTTCTGATTGACCGCCTGCTTGTTCTCCTTGAATGCGACGTGGAGAAGCGTGCGGACAACATCCGAGGAAATAAGGTGGTTCATCTGATCGAACATCGCGAAACCTTCATTGGTATAGGCCTGAAGAGGATCGGTCTGGGCATAGGAACGAAGCCAGATGGCATCTCTCAGTTTCGACATCTGATCGATGTGCTTTGTCCATCTGCGGTCGATGCAATCCAAGGTGACGGTCTTTTCAGCAAAGTTTCTCATCTCCTCTGTCCAATCCTTGGAGTGTTCCTTGTAGGCACGCTGCAATCTGGCAGAGAGAAGTTCATCGGCATCTTCGATCGAAATAGCATCGAAAGCTTCAACCGGGCAGATGGCAGGATCGACAGAGAGTTCCTTGACCATCGCCGCCTGCAGTTTCTTTCCATCGACCACTTTTTCCTGATCCTTCACATAGGATGCCTGTGCACTGATGGCCTTGGCTGCGATATCGAAGTAGGATGGAATCGTATCCGTAACCGACTTGGAATAGAGAATATGGTCTCTTCTTTCGTACATGATTTTTCTTTGACGGGAAAGAACGTCATCATAGTTGAGAAGCTGTTTACGGGTATCGAAGTTCTGGCCCTCGACTCTCTTCTGAGCAGAGGTGATGGCATTGGACATCATTCTGGATTCGAATGCCTCATCACCCAATTTCTCATAGAGGTTCTTGGTCGACTGCGGAGCAAAACGGATGAAGAGTTCATCCTGTAAAGAGACGTAGAATCGGGAATATCCAGGATCGCCCTGACGGCCGGAACGGCCCTTAAGTTGGTTATCGATACGTCTGGATTCATTTCTTTCGGTTGCCAAGACGGCCAAACCGCCCAATTCCTTGACGCCTTCGCCCAATTTGATATCCGTACCACGGCCTGCCATGTTAGTGGCGATGGTGACGGCACCCTTCTGACCAGCCTGAGCGATGATGGCGGCTTCACGGGCATGGTTCTTTGCGTTCAGGACATCATGTGGAATATTCATCTGGGTGAGAAGATTATCGACGATTTCGGATTTTTCGACGGAAGGCGTACCGATCAAAATCGGCTGACCCTTTTCATGTCTCACCTTGACTTCTTCAGCGAGGGCTGTATATTTGGCCTTTTCTGTTCCGAAGATCAGATCGCGATCATCATATCTCTGAATCGGTCTGTTCGTCGGGATTGTGATGACACGCATGTTATAAACCTTACGGAATTCTTCTTCCTCAGTCTTGGCGGTACCTGTCATACCTGAAATCTTGTCATAGAGACGGAAGAAGTTCTGATAGGTGATAGTGGCCAATGTGACGGTTTCCGGTTTGATTTCGACATGTTCCTTGGCCTGGAGAGCCTGCTGAAGACCATCGGAATATTCTCTTCCCTTCATGACACGTCCGGTGAAGGAATCGATCAAAAGGATGTCATTGTCTCCAACCATGTATTCCGTATCACGCTTCATGATGTAGTTGGCCTTCAAAGCCTGCGTGATACGATGGGTCAGATCCGCCCACTGAGCATCATAGAGGTTCTCGATGGAGAACATCTTCTGGACAAATTCGACACCCTTGTCCGTCAGGGAAGCGACTTTCTTTTCGACATCGATGGTGTAATCTCTATCTTTTCTCATCATCTTGACAACACGGTCGGCTGTCACATAGGAAGAAGCGGTGATTCCGCTTCCGCCAGAGATGATAAGCGGTGTTCTTGATTCATCAATCAAAATGGAGTCGGCTTCATCGATGACGCAGAAATGAAGTCCTCTGAGGACTCGGTTTTGAACCGATTTTGCCATATTGTCTCTCAGATAGTCGAAGCCGAGTTCGGAGTTGGTGGAATAGGTGATATCGCATTTATAGGCTTCCTGTTTTTCCTTGGTCGATTTTTCTCTGAGGTTGACACCGACAGTCAAGCCGAGATAGCGGTAGATGTTTCCCATCCAGTCCGCGTCACGGCTGGCAAGATATTCGTTGACAGTGACGACGTGGGTTCCTTTTCCTTCCAAGGCGTTAAGATAGACCGCCATGGTTGCCGTCAAGGTCTTACCTTCACCGGTTCTCATTTCGGCGACATCGCCTTCATTCAAAACGGTGGAACCAAAAACCTGGACCGGGTAAGGGAACTGTCCGAGAATACGTTTGGCTGCTTCTCTGGCGGTGGCGAATGCTTCTGGAAGAATATCATCGACACTTTGTCCGGCGGCCAACTTCTTCTTCAGATACGGGGTCATGCTTTTCAGCTGATCATCTGTGAACTTGGAATAGGCATCTTCGTACTGGAAAACGCGTTTTGCTTTCTTTTCAATCTTCTTGAAAGAGCGTTCATCGATACGAAATAATTTGTCAAGAAAACTCATGAGACTTCTCCTTTGATTGAGATAAATAGCACATGCAAATATCAAATTTTGGCAAAAGAAAACCAAAACTGATTTTTCGCACATAAAACTATAACATTTTTAAGAAAAAAGAGAAAGAAGATATCATAGTATATCGTAAGAAATCATGTTTTCAGGTGAATCAA